>JABMPQ010000009.1 GCA_013202585.1 Parcubacteria group bacterium
CTCTGGAAACATCTGTTGTTCCGTTGCTTGGACTTTGACTAGAGAAACTTGGGCCAGTAGAATCTGAAACCTGGGCTGACCAAATTTCAGCACCATCAGTACTGTTATTGATTCCAACGTAAAGTCTATAGTTAAAAATACCGGCGGAAACAGTATAGCCGTTATTGGAATCCCCAAAACCATTTGTATTCACTTGCGTCCAGCTTGTTCCATTAGCAGTTTCCAATAATTTACCGCCATTAATTGAATCAGATGCTCCGGTATATAATTTCTTGCCATATACTATCATAGGTATTATTTCAGTACTAACTGAATCTTCTATTCCTACCTCGCTCCAGCTTGCTCCATCAGCAGTACTATGCACTTCGCCACCAGACATAGTAGTCATTCCAAAATACAATCTATCATTAAATTCGCTTGATGCGTAAGAAAGAAGTTGAAGTGGAGAAAGAGTTCGAGCCAGAGACCAACTCGTTCCATTAGAGCTCTGCCAAATTTGTAAACCTCCGGCGTTACCTACAGCAGCATATATTTCATCATTAAAGACATTCATCGTATCAATCAACTGGTTATTATTTAAACCATCAAAACCATTATTATTAACTTGTGTCCAGGTCGTTCCATTGGAAGTAGAAAAAACTTCGCCTCCAGTAATGGTGTTGCTAGTTCCAATATAAAGCTTATTATCAAAAATTGTTATGGATGAAGCGGTTGTATTATTTAAATCCCCAAAGCCATTTTCATTAGTACCAGCACCATCTATATCTACTTGATCTGCTACCACTGGCGACCAAGAAGTGCCGTCTGAGGTTCTCCATACTTCTACACCGGCGCTATTTGAAGCCCCGACATAAAGCCTATCATCAAAAACCGTCATACTTCTAATCAGTGTATTATTTGAATCTCCAAAGCCGTTGTGAGCATTGGCTACTGCTGTCCAGGTAGTGCCGTCAGATGACGAAAAAATCCTGGTGCCATTGGAATTTCTTACCCCCACATAAAGTTTATTATCAAAAACTGCCATAGCATCAACACTTCGATTATTTGAATCTCCAAAGCCATTTTCATCAGTACCAGCACCATCTACATCTACTTCATCCCCTACAACCTGTGACCAACTACTAGCGGTAAGATTGGCTTGAGTGGTTTTGGCCATAAAAAAGAAGCCTATTATAAGGCCTGCTATTAGTAAAATACCGACAAAAGATTCTTTTTTTAAAAAAGTTTTTATTTTTCTCATTTTGTTTTTGCTAATATTTTATTGTTTTTCATTATACCATTTTTGAAAAAATTCGACTAACATAAAAATTGTTATCAGCTAGTTTAAAGACAGATTGGCCTCATTAGTCAAAATAAGTTCGAACATCGTTGAGGATGTCCCGTATCGTCATTTTAAGGCTTGTTTAAGCCTTTTTTTGATTGGTGGAGATAAGGCACGGTAGAAGTTAACAGGGAAGAATGATATAATTTTAATCAAGATGACATTATATGATTATTTTTGAAGATAAAAAATACGAGCTCTTCTTTAGTAATAAACTGCCACCGCTAGTTGCTCTTAATTATGCGGATGATTTGTTTTTTGCCGAATTTGAAAAACTATGTGGGACTAAATATAGAATCCTCTCAGTGATAAGGAAAGGTTGGCAGGAAAAATATATACCAGCTATGAAAAAAGCTTCTGCTATTGTCACTGAGACGGGCGGCATCACTTCTCATGCTGCTATTATATCAAGGGAACTGGGTACTCCCTGTGTTATAAGGGTAAGAGAGGTAACTAAGATTTTGCAGGACGGTGATAAGATTGAGGTTGATGCTGATGAAGGAAAGATAAGGATAATATAATAAATGAAAAATAGAATCGTAAAATTGATCACCCCCGTAAAGTCTAGCTGCGATAATTTAATCAACATCTCTAAATCTCGCGTCCCGATTTCAGCAACAACAAAAACGGTCTACGATACGGTAGATTTTTTTGAAAATAATATATTTCTGAAAGATGAGCTGAAGATAGAGACCGAACCAGTCAAACATAAAACTGCTTTAAAAGAAATTATAAATCTGCATAACAATGATGGTATTAAAGATGTAACTCAAATAAAAAGAATGGTTCAGAAGATAGAATCCGGAGATGATATCCTCCATATTAATAGAATGCCTAATATCAAATTAGTTAAAACCACCGCTGCGGAATGGGTTTTATTTGACGGGCACCATTCTATGCTTGCCTATATGCTGGCCGGCAAGAAATATCTTCATGAGGTGCCTCAGCTGGTTGTTTTAGATGAAGAAAAAGGCTATATCTCAGCTGAAGAAATTCTGGTGTTTTTTGGAGAACATTCTAAAAAACTAAAAGGTTCGGCCTGGAGAAAAAAGGTGATCAACTGGCAAGCAGCCCAAGAAAAACAGCTTGGCCAACGCATTCAAGTTAATATGGGCGAACTTTTAAAATCTATTATTTTTTTCTAAGCTCAGCCTAGCCAATAAATAAGATATGGTAGATTCTGCTCCCTGGTTTAGATTTACGGAAGATTTGCCAAGTCCGTCATGACAACCACCAGTTGCCTCATCGTAGATTACCTGGCTTAGTGAATTTTTACCCATAAACCACTGGAAGGCTGTATTAGCCTTTTCCAGATAGCTCTCGTCTTTCGTTATTTTATACGCTAAAACAAGTGTTTGAACCATTGAAGCTACATCAACAGGTTGCTGATCAAACCGTGCTTTCTGACCATTCTTAGAGTACCAACCATCTTGTCCAACTGGAGCAAACACTCCAGCTTGAAAGGTGACTGAAGATAAAAAATCCAAGGTTGACTTTGCAATTTTAAGGTATTTTTCATCCTGAGTAGCCAGATATGAATAAAATAGTGCTTCCGGTAATTTACTGTTTGAATAGGTAAGATGTCGTTCAAACCACTGCCAGTTATCGCTGGAATTTTTATTGTATGATGATACTAAGTGATTAGCGAGCTTCCCTATCTTGCTAATATTTTTGGCTGTGGGTCGAGCAGTGTTATAAAAATATAATCCCAAGATTATGAAAGAAACTGCCCGAGGATATTTAATGTTACTTATCACCGTTAACGCCTTGAGAAAAATATTTTCTGCTTCACTTTTTATCGCTTTGGGAATCGAATCGATAGAAATAAGATATCCTAAAGACCAAATCGCTCTACCATGAGGATCGTGAATCCAATTGTCTAAGTTTATTTTTCTGGCATAGTCGACATAATTATATAATCTGCCATCTTTTTGCTGAACATAAGCAATGAAATTTAGATATTTCTTTATCAAGTTTAATTTGGCACCATCCTTAAACCGACTGAAATGCTGGCAATAAACAACTAACGCTCTGGCATTATCATCAAGCGTGTATCCGGTTGATTTATCCGGAACAAGGCCATTGGCAAACTGGATAACGCCAAACTCATCCGTAAGCTTCATCAGATGAGTTAGCTTCACTTTCTGGGGTATTATTTCATGCTTCTTCGAAGTTACAACATACTTGTTAAAAAGCTTTCTATAGGCTAAGGCAACATTGGGCCAAGTCATAAACCTGGTATAGGCGTAGGTATTCTTTTCCATGCTTTCTTTCAAACGGGGGTTCGATAATAAATTGATAATCGCATCGGTAAATGCTTGGGAATTTTTAAATTCAACAATTATTCCTCTATCTAGTCTAACTGCGTCAATGGCGTGAAGAGATGGAGTTGAAATGACTGCTCGGCCACAACCCATGGCATAGGCTAAAGTGCCGCTGGTTATCTGGTTTGGGTCAAGTCCAGGAGAAATATATACATCAGCCGCTTTTAAATAACTTACTACTTCCTTTAATTTAAGGTATTTATTATAGAATTTTACATTATTTTGTAGACCCAACTTTTTAACTTTATCCTCCAAAAAATTCCGATACTTCTCCCCTTCTTTTTTTCTGACGACGGGATGTGTTTCCCCGACAATCAGATATAGGGCATCGGGAAATTTCTTAATGACTTCGGGCAGAGCATCAATGACATACTCATAGCCTTTGCCTGGATTCATCAACCCAAATGACAAAAGTATGATTTTATCTTTTAAGCCCATTACGGATTTTTCTTTTTTGCTTTTACTAAATGGAACTGAGGGCATCCCATGGGGAATAACCGCGATGTCAGTCTTTATTTTATATTCGTTTCTGAGAATCTCAACTGCTTTGTTCGTCATTACGATCAAGCACGCTGACTTATCGGCGAGATCCCGCACAATTTTTTTTAATTTATCATCAGGATTTGGCAGGACTGTATGCAGAGTGATTATGGCTGGTTTTTTTATTATTTCTAGAAAAGGAATCAAGTAATTTCCCAAGCTCCCACCAAATATACCAAATTCATGCTGAATATTAACAAGCTTAATGGCTTTTATTTTATTAACTTGCTTGGCAGTATTGATATATTCTTGAATATCAGTATCGCTTATTTGCAAAACAACTTCTTTAGGATAATTATAAATATTTGTCACGTCATTGTTCATCGCCAGAATTTTGGATTTGCTCAAAGGCGATAAATTTTTATCCATCTCTTTGATTAAATCTCTGGTATAAGTGGCAATGCCACATTCCCGGGGTGGAAAGGTTGCCATATACAGTATCCAGGAAGTTTTTTCACTATCTGTCATATCATTAATTGAAAAAATGATTATATAAAATCAGGCAAAAAATCATATTATTGTTAACAAAAGTCCTAGTAATTTGTTAATTTTTTGACTTTGCTCCGTTTAATAATTCAGCCAATAATTCATTACTATCAAGAGACGCTACCGCGATGCGTTTGTCGGCGGCACCATAATAGATATATAGTCTATTCCCAAATTGGGCTGTTCCGGTAGGAAAGACAACATTATCAACATCTCCTTTTAGCTCCCATTCCTCTTCCGGCGAGAAAAGGGGTTCGCGAAGATGCCCGATGACTTTACCTGGGTCTTCTTTGTCTAAAAGGGCTGCTCCGGCTCGATAGATCTTACCACTATTTGAATCTTCAACGGCATGGTAAATAAGCAGCCAGCCCTTATCTGTTTCAATCGGGGGACATCCTCCGCCAATATTCCTCGATTCAAACCAATATTTTGATTCTAGAACTACATAATCGGAGAGTTTTTTCAGATAGTTCAGCCAGTATTCAGTGTTTAATTCGGCAAAGTCATTAAAATATGCTATTTGAATGTCCGGTAGGATCCGATGGATTAAAGCAAATTTTCCTTTTATTTTTTTGGGAAATATGAAATGGTCTTTTTCCCATAGGAGGACATCTTCGCCAACAATATCTTTATAATATGACTTAAAGAAAAAATATCTGTCCTTCAATTTTGACTTTGCTTCATGGAATTTATCTTCCGCCAAGTCATAGGATATCTGAGGAGTTATTATCCCTTTTTTTTCAAATTTTTTCAGATCCTGGCTGGTTGCCAGTGCACCAAGTGCATTTTTTCCATCATAGGCAACGTAAAACATATAATATGTTCCATCTAAAAAAACTATTCTGGGATCCTCTGTCCCTTTTTTTTCATAATCAAATTCGGGAAATAGAACCGGTTCCTGGTATCTTTTGATAACGTTTAGTGGGCCATCCAATTCGCAGTAACCAATGCTTGAATGATTTCCTTGCTTGACTGCCCGGTAAAACATATGTATTGTTTTTCCTTCCTGAACACAAGCCGGATTCAAAACGGCCTGATTTTCAAATTCTAATCCGGTCGCCTCAAGAATAACACCTTCTTTTTTTACAAGTACCATTTATTTAATTTATTAGTTTTTCTTTAATAAAGCTTGCAGATAACATATTCTGCGCGAACTTAATACCCCTTCATTTTAACAAACAACAATACTAATTCCAATCTATAATAAATAGCCTAAATTCATGCCATTTCAAACCAACGCACTGCTATATAGATAACAAAAAACTGCCTATCATCTCTGGCATGAGACTGACCGACAGTTCTATATAAGTCTACTAGGAAGAAGCAGTAATCGGCAAGGGAGCTTCGAGCCCAAAATCAAAATTGGGAATAATCGTTGCCGGTTTATCTGATTCCTTACTTAAATAAATTGATTTTAACTCATCAACAATAATATTTATCAGTTCTTTTGATTTACGCTCATTTATCTTTTTACTATGATCCCAATCTATCCCCGGGTTGGAATTTCCTTCCAGAAAATACAAATTCCCGTTATTGCTGCGAATATAATCCAAAGAGTACAGAGAATGTTCTAAATCCAACTTTGTACCCAATTTTGAAATTATTTTCTTGGTCATAGCCTGAACATCTTGGGGTATTGTTTTTAATTTCATATAAACCAAATTTCCCCCTTGATGTTCATTGCATTTAAATTCTCCCCTTTTGGCAACTCGTATATAAGTCTGGATAATTTTATTTTTGAGGATTATAACCCGCAAATCAATAAATCCCCGATGTTTTCCAAAAACAAAGCCTTTATTACAATTAACAAAAGGCTGGAGGATATAAGACAATAATTCTTTTACTTTTTTGTCTGATTTGTAGTGTTTTCTGATTTCTTTCGAACCAGATTTATCAAAATCTACTTTATATATTTTATAACCACTCACGCCTGTTTTATCTTTTAACACGTGGCCATCTTGAAAATCGACTCCATGTTTATGATTTTCAAATAATTCATCCAACTCATTCTTGGCTAAAACTATTTTTCGCTTTAAAGGGCTATTTATTTCAACTGTTGGTATGGCAAATTCATCAAAATGCTCATAGGTGCTTAATTTATTCTGAAAAATGTCTTTTATTATTTTATTATTGAACATATGAACAGACTTGGAGCTTGTGAGTAACTTCAGTTTGTTTTCTTGTTTGACAGAAGAGGGAGTGAATTTGTCAAAAATTACTTGAGAATATGCCTTACCATCATTTCTGACCCATTCTTTATCATACGTCCAAAAACTCTGGAAAAAACCCGATCCAATGATGTCTTTAGACGACACAAAAGCAGCTTCAACGCCCATTTTTTTGCATCTCAACAAAAAATAACGATAACTATCATTATAGCCTTCATGGCTGCCTTTAGACGAAAACGGAGATTTTTCTCTATATTTCTCATCTCTAGGGCTATTGGCAACCGATTCTGAATAAACGACAATTACATCAAAAGCTTTTATTTCACTATTCATAATTATCTTGATCTATAAGCTAGTAATTACAGACAATTCATTATAACTGAGAATGCCCTTAAAGTAAACCTTAAATCGGGAACTTTAAAAGCCCCTCCTTCCCCATCGCCCCCAGTGATTGCCAAATTAATTGAGCGGTGGTAGAGTGAAAATGCACCTTATATCAACATGTCAACAACAACCTCCGGGTAGCAAAGCTCGGATTGGAGGAAAGATGGATAAGAACTGGGGAAGGGGAAGAGTAAGCACGGCGATCACCCTGTCGATCATTGCCGGCATCGCTGCCTACCTGATCTTTCTCACATCCTTTGGTATTCTGACCAAAGTTGTGTTGTTCTTTGTGGCCCTCATTGTTCTACTCTACGCGGCGGTGGTCAAATCTGCTGTAAATGATGAATGCCCGAAGGCGCTGAATATCGCTGGAACCCTAATAGCTATCTTATCAGATATTGGGCTTTATAAGGCTTACCTGACCCTCGAAGCTGCGGTAAAAACACTGGCTAGCGGAGTGCCTATCCAGCTCGGTAATAGTCCAGACACTCTGACACTGAAAAACGTCGAAAACCTTCAGCTTGCCCTGATAGTCCTGGCAGTCGTTGTGTTCATCGTGGGTCTAGGCTCGTTCATGGCCATCTTCACTGCGCCCAGAGAGCGTAGTATCAATGCTCGCTATCACGACCGGGGTGGTTCACCAAACGCCCAACCCGGTAGTGGTGGTTCGGATTTCGGCGACCACTAGTGATCTCTCTTCCACTACATCGTTCATCATAACATCACACCAGTGGTGTTTTTTTACGCTCCTTTGCCTATTATTGGCAACAATGCTAAAGTATAGTTAGAAAAGTCGAGGCAAATAAATTTAACTAAAATTATATGCAACCCAAAAAGCTTACTCGGTCTTTCATTTTTGGAGGTATTATCCTTATTGTGTTGGTTATCCTACCCAACCTCATTCGCCTATTTACCGACTGGCTTTGGTTTAAAGAACTCGGTTTCGCGAACATCTTCACTACCACTCTAGGAGCCAAGGTGTTAATAGGACTAATTGTTGGTCTGGTAACCTTCACCCTAATCTATCTCAACGCCAGGATCGCCACCCGCCTTACTCGCCGTCAGCAAAACGCAACCCCCTGGGGAGAGCTGGGTGTACCCATCGGAAAATATGTAAACAAATTATTGCTACCGATTGCCTTGTTAATCGGATTATTTAGTGGACTGGCTGCCAGTGGCCTGTGGCAAACGGTTTTAGAATATCTCAACGCTACTTCTTTCAACGTGGCTGACCCCATTTTTAACCGGGATATTTCTTACTACTTTTTCACCCTCCCTTTTATTAAGTCCCTGATCGGCTTTGGCTACTGGATAGTCATCGTCTCCCTAATCGGAGCTGGCTTCATCTATCTCGCCCGAGGCGTTCTGGCTATCCCCCAACAGATCATCAAGATGGGCATCGGCGGGCAATTAGCCGCTGGTCCAAGTACCCCCAAGCCAAGCATTAGTCACAAACACCCGGCCAGAGTTCATCTATTGATTCTGGCAGCTATTATTTTTCTACTCATCGCTCTCAAAACACACTTTGTCCGAATCCCGGAGCTGCTATACTCCATGACCGGATCGTTTGTGGGCGCTAGCTACGCCGACATTCACGCTACCCTGCCCCTACTGAGAGTTATTTCCGTTGTCGCCCTAGTTGGTGTTATTCTCACCCTCATTAATATCTATCGTCGGAAAAATCGTTTCATCCTCTTAGCCGTTGGTCTTTATTTTATCGCCTTAGCAGTCGGTGGAGTTTATCCCGCGCTAGTACAAAAGCTCAGTGTTGTCCCCAATGAGCTAGATAAAGAGTCACCTTATATTAAACATAATATCGCCGCCACTCAAGCAGCTTGGGGACTTGACAAGGTAGAAAAGCGCGATATAACAGCTGACACCACCTTAACGATGGGCGATATTAATAAGAACGAGTTAACTATCAAAAATGTCCGTTTGTGGGACCGCGAACCACTACTTGATACCTTTTCCCAAATCCAGGAAATCCGCACTTATTATGACTTTATCTCAGTTGATAACGACCGTTATACTATCAACGATGAATATCGCCAAGTTATGCTCTCACCACGAGAGTTAAATTCTGCTAGCTTGCCCAATAAAACGTTTATTAACGAACGCTTTACTTTTACTCACGGTTACGGATTAACTTTAGGGCCAGTCAATCAAGTAACGGATGAAGGTCTACCACTACTATTTGTCAAAGACATCCCACCAACTTCGACGGTCGAGTCTCTAAAAGTTAATCGTCCCCAAATATATTACGGCGAACTTTCCAGCGATTACGTCTTCGCCAAGACTGGAGCGCAAGAATTTGACTATCCAGAAGGCGAAGAAAACGTCTTTACTGAATATGCCGGCAGTGGTGGCGTGCCGATTAATTCTCTACTCGATAAAGCAGCCTTTGCCCTCCGTTTTGGTTCACTGAAAATATTGCTATCCAACGACATCGCCGCCGACAGTCGGGTGCTTTTCCATCGCAATATTAAAGAGAGAGTAAAAAAAGTTCTACCGTTTCTAGAGCTTGATAGTGACCCCTATCTGGTGGTGACCGAAGATGGCCAGCTAAAATGGCTATACGATGCCTATACCACTAGTAACAGCTATCCTTACGCTCAGGCTATCAGCAGTGGCGATAATTATATGCGCAATGCTGTCAAGATTGTAATCGACGCCTATGACGGGAAAATGCAGTTCTATGTTGCCGATCCTAACGATCCGCTCATCCAAACCTATGCCAAAATATTCCCCGATACTTTCTCTGACCTCGCCGATATACCCGCCGACCTGAAAGAACATTTACGTTACCCGGAGGATTTATTCGTTCATCAGACGAATCTTTATAAAACCTACCACATGGAACAACCCCAGATTTTCTATAACAAAGAAGACCAGTGGGAAGTTCCGACCAACGACAATGAAAGACATGACCCAATCATGCGTCACTTGATCATGAAATTGCCCGGCGAAGAAAAAGAAGAATTTGTGTTAATGCTGCCTTTTACTCCGCGCAAGAAAGATAATATGATCGCTTGGATGGCCGCTCGCTCGGATGGTGACAATTACGGCAAACTGGTCGCCTATCAATTTGGCAAGCAGCAGCTAGTATTTGGTCCGAAGCAGATCAATAACCGGATCAATCAAGACGCTGATATTTCCCAGCAAATCTCGCTCTGGGATCAGCGCGGATCAGAAGTTATTCAGGGCAACTTGCTTGTTATTCCAATCGAGGAATCATTATTATACGTGCGGCCACTATATATCCGAGCTGAGGGTGGCAAAATACCGGAGCTAAAGAGAGTGATCGTGGCTTACGAAAACAAGATTGCCATGGAGGAAACTCTAGACCAAGCCTTACAAAAAATATTTGGTGGGGAAGCTACTGTTAGTGAGAAAAATGAGACTGAGCAACCGACTAAGACAATAAAAACGTCGGAAAATAAAGATAGCTTGGCAGTCCAAGCCAAAAAGCTTTATGACGAAGCGGCAGCCGCCCAACGCAATGGCCAGTGGGCATTGTACGGGGAGAAGATGAAGGAATTAGAGGCGGTTCTGAAGGAGATGGCTGGTAGGTAAATAGTCAGGAAATATAAAGAGTCGCTCTAAAAAGCGGCTTTTTTGTAATTGTTTGTCATGACTTAAGTTCTAATTCAAAGTGCAACATTCATGAAATAC
>JABMPQ010000010.1 GCA_013202585.1 Parcubacteria group bacterium
CGAAAATTTTATGAGCAAGTGTTAGAGTCAATTGGGCGTGATGAATCTTTAGATGAAGATGAAAAAGAAAAAAGAAAATATAGGCTCAAGGAGGAATATAAAGATAGTATAGTGCTTGAGAAATTAGTGAAGACTGAGGCAGTGAATAGTCTGCTGGTTAATTTAATGAATCCTTATAATGTAACTGATCACTCTACTAGCGATGAATTAATTTATGATCCTGGATATGAGACAGAGACTACATATAGCGATAGCGATAAGGCATGGCGCAGTCACTGGGATCCTGATGTGCATCACAGAAAGGGCTCAGGGAAATATTTATCACCGGAGACGGTAACGGAAATTCAAAAGGGCTTAGAACTTTATTTTCAAATGCGGGACAATGTTTTAGAAATAAAGGGGCATCTTAGAGAGCAGGACACTTGGCAACATGATTCCAAAGCGGCCCAGGCTATAATAGATAAATATTTCCAGAAAGACGTTCGCCTTCAAGGGAGGGCAGAAGTTTTGTTTGGCCCAGTGTCAGTAACGTGTATTCTTTATGACAAAGATGATCTTGCAGAAATGTATGGTGAAGATGACGCTAGTGAGGTTGGTGGATTCCACCATCCTTACGATATTCACAGCATCTATTCACACGAAGGAGTCGTAAATATGGTAAGAGGAGGAGGTTATTTTCGTTCGGCCGAGAGCGTTAAAAGGACTATTGCTCACGAAAACGAACATTCACTCAATGAAATTTTAGTAAAAAATAGAGGTGGTTACCGAGCGATAAGTGATATTGTTAAAAAAGGATATCAGCCTGTTCGGCAGGAGATGAAAGAGAAAGGCGACGCTTCAGAAGTGTCAGAGGAAACGATCAAAAAAGCTGTGGAGAAAATCGCTGCTGAAACAATAGGTGAAGCAACAGGTAGAGCATTAAAAGGTTTCGCCAATGAGACTTTAGCTTATATGTTAAATGATGAAAGATCGGCGGACGAAACATTTGAAACACTAACTGAGAGTGATCTTTATGCACATCATCGCGCTGAGAATTTAAAGGATAAGGTAATGAATAGAGCGTTAGGAGATGGTTATTACAGCCTAGATAAGGAAATCAAATTAAGGGCCTGGGAGCATACATGGTTATTCCCTCCAGAAAAAGAAAACAATGAGTATTACTTAGAGACTGGACCAGAATTGTTTGCCCGTTTTTCTCAGACCTATGTGGACATGAGAGATTCCATTGAAAGTGATATCACTACAGAAAGTGTCAAACAAACACAAAGGGGAATAGTTGATGCAGTTGATAGCTTGCTAAAGAGAGGGCTGGAGAAAAATGAGATTAGAGCATTATTGTCCGGTGAAAGTCCAACGCGATGGCCAAGGATAGTGGAGAAATTTAAGGGGTATGATCAGGGAGAACTTAGAGAGCGAACGCTGATTGAAAAACAGGAAAAGAAAATAAGATCAAAAGAACGAAGACATGCTGGTCGTCGATCTTATTTGGTTGGACGAATAATAAAAGAGCTGACTAGGGATGAGTGGGAAGAAGAGGAGGAATAAGTAAAAAGTAAATTTTGACTTTATTTCGCTGCTGCCATTCGGGTGGCAGTTTTTAATTATATTAAAAAAAGCCAGTTTAAAACTGCCTTTTTTTGTCTAATTTTACGTCGAATATTTCGTCTTCCCCGTATTGACAATCAACATCTTTTTATCTTTGGGTAATTTGTCTGCCATCTGTAGCATCAAGGCTAGACCAGCAATCCCGGAAGGTTCGCAGGTTATTTTATTGTCCGCCGCAACCTTCAATGCTCGGCCTAAATAAGCTTCTTGGATAATATAAACACTTGATTCTGAGCCAATGTAGTCACGAGAAATTGCTGACTTAATCCAAGCGGTGTCAAAATGGACAAAGGGCAGGTGGGGAGAGTATAGCTTATCGGCTTTAGTATTAGGATTATTAGTAGTCGCTCCGAGAAAATCACAATGGCGGATACTTTTGGAATTAGTCTTTAATCTTTTGTCATGAAAGAGAAAACTTTTTGATTCGCGAACAGCCACGTTAACAATATTTTCATAGAGATGCCCAGTGCCATAAGGAACGAAAACGTAATCAGCCTCTTGGTTGATAATGTCATAACTCATCCAATCGTAGAAAACATCGAAGGGTCCCAGCGAATCATCAGAAGTAATGTCAATCCCCCCGATATTATTAGTTAAACTCAAGATATCTTCTCGACTCAGAGCTTTCTTTGATAAGTCAGTCTCATACAACTCACAACTAATTTTTCTCAAGCCATCTTTTATTTCCGCCTTTATCCGATAGTCAACCAGTACTTTTAAGTTGGGTAGGTGATATTTCTTAAATATGTCCTGAATGGCGTTAGCCGAAGAGCCGGAGCTTATAATTGACATTTGGGGCAGTTCATCGATTCTGCCCTCTTGTTTGGCCAAAAGTAACTGTCGGTAGGTCACTACCATCTCCCAGGCCATGCGGTCTTTGTGAGTGCCGGTGGGGTTAACGCTCTCGTCTTTGAGGTGGACATTATCAAATCCCGGCACCTCTATCTCAATAGTAGGAGTAGAGGGCCAGCGGGGGTCGTCTGAAGGAAATTCTGGTTTATCTGGATCGTCTTCTGAGGCAACTACGATTGATTTTAGAATATTTTCTTCAGTTTTAGTTAGAGTCATAATTTTATATTATAAATTCATTATATTTAGAAAAAAGAGGTCTGTAAAGGCACAGACCTCTGGGAGGGAGGTGCTAGAAAAAGGAACAATTAGTGATATGGAGAACATCACATCTCTCTCATGTTTTCCATCACCTTCGTGAACAGGTTGCCCGGAATCGATTTTCCATGCTTCGGTGGGCAGCCGCAATTGAAACAACCCGCCCGCTGGTAGTTCTCTGACTTGTGCCAGATGTCAGCCAGTGACTCTTCCCAAATGCTGCCGAAAAACGTGACGTCATCTCCGGGGCAGCGTAGGACTTTCCCTGTCAGAGTAACGTACATCCCACAGGCGACCTGATTGCAGGGATGACCACCAGCGTAGGAAGCAATTCCTTCCTGAATAATCTGTTCCTTGGTCTGTATCCCTCTTTCCAAGTTAAAGCGGTAGATCTCGGTGTAGAGGTCGATCAGCTTGGTGGGAGAGGGGGTAATGGTGCTCCAATCCGTTTCTTTCGCACAGCGACCACTGACCATGGTGGGACAAATGACGACGTACATACTCCACCAACGCCCCCACTTGTAGATAGCTAGCAGTTCGTCGTAATTACTGTGCGTGATGGGATTAGCAGCCAAGCAGAGGCGGGTGGGATTGTGTTGGTTAAATCCTGCTTTTGCCAGCAGTTCCAAGGCTCGGTTTCTTTTGGCAGTGTAGCCCTTGATATCGCCCACCATTTTGTCTTGGACGTCAGGGTCAAAGGAATTGAAGCCTAGAAGAATACTGGCACCGACTTCGTCCAGCTTTTCTATCAACTCCTCGCTGTTTTTTATGCCGTGGTGGCGGTTGTAGTGGGCAGCTAGATTATCGTCGCCAATGATGTGACCCTTGGTGAAGATAACCGGGATGATGTCGAGCTTCTTCAGCTCTTGGAGGAACTCCAGGAATCTTGGGTTTTCAAAGGGTTCGCCGGCACCGAGGAACTTGACGGAACGCAGGCCGAGTTTTTTACCCTCCTGCACTACCCTCAGGACATCATCGAAGTCCATCTGTTTACTGCCAAGGTCGGCCCCATTGTCACGACGAAAACAGTGAGGGCAGTTCAGCATGCAGAAGTTGCCGAAATCGATATCGAGAGTAAGGAGCTTGCCTTTATTCTCTTCCATCACCTGAGCCGAGAAGGCCCACCCGTTGACATCGTTAATGAGATCTACTGGAAACTTATCTGGATACATGATTGGTATGTCCAACATCTTCATTCTCCTTTTTGGTAGTCGCCGAATTGTTAAAGTGCGATCTTAAACTTTAGCAGCCCACTTTAACATATATCTGTCAAACCGTGGTAACTATTGTTGGTTTATACATAGATTAATGACGTTATTAGGCTATTTTGTAGTGTTATTAGTGTGGATATGAGTTCCACAACACTAGCTTGGTGTAGAAATAAAAGACCCACGTCAGTTTGTAGAGCTGACGTGGGTTGATTCAAGGTACTAAGTTACTGGGATGGCAGCAGGTTGGTGCTCTTTAAACCTACCGACGATATTACCATGGCGCCAACACGGCCAACCATTTGGTGATAGGATAAGGCAGCGGACGACGTGGTTGCCGCGGGAGTCACGATAAACGGTTCCCCAGAAAAAAACCTGCTTGCCCCTCCATTCGCGGGGGATGAGCTGGGGATGTTCAAGCAACCAATCCAGCAGGTTGGCATTGAAAGCCGACCTGTTTTCCAGCTCCTCGCGGAGTTCATAACTATCCATCAAGCTTCCCGGTCTCTGGTACTTGCCCAGGTAGAGAGCGACCTTGTTTGGGTCGAACTCGAACTGACCATCCTTGTGGTGCTCTAGTATCTCCCAATCTGTGGGCAGGAAGGGATCAGCGCTCAGATTAACAATGTTTTTCTCGTTAGACATTTTTTTCTCCTGTTGTTTTCATTTTTGGTTACCATCACCGATCTCTAATCTCGAACAATATATGTGCTCAAGATCACAGATCGGTGATAGCCGAACAGCCGAAATGGTATTCGGTAACAGGCCCCTTAGAGACTAATTGTGAAAGTGCCAATGTGCGGTCTCAATCTTTAACACGAAACAATACCACATGCCTGTCAAGGTGTCGAAAGGGGGGTAGGTGTGTATAAAATGTATTGACACTTCATGGCTTATTTGATATACTGTTAGTGTAGATATATAATCCACAACAACATGATTAAGTCATTACTCAAACAACTTGATTTCTCGGAGAAGGAGATGGTTGTCTATCTAGAGCTAATAAAGGCCGGCTCAGCCCGGGCTTATGAGCTAGCACGAGAGACAGAGCTCAATCGCACTACTATCTATGACATCTGTGAGGTCTTATCGCAGCGCGGCCTAATCAGTAAATTCAAAAAGGGCAAGACCACGTACTTCAATGCCTTAGATCCCAAGCAACTACTGACCTACTTAGATCGGGAAAAGGAAGAAAAGAACAAGATAATCGATCGCCAGAAAGGAAAGGTGAAAGAATTGCTGCCCGAGTTTATGTCTTTGCAAGACCTACCTAGCACCCGTCCCAAAATACAGTTTTTCGAGGGAGAAAAGGGTATGCGTGAAGCTTATGAGGACACACTAACCGCTAAAGAGATCATTCTGGCTTACGCTAACGTAGAAACGATGCATAAGGCCCTACCCAACTTCTTTCCCCAGTACTATAAGAGACGAGCGAGCAAAAAGATATTTATCCGGGCAATAATGCCGCCCAATAAGATGTCACAGGAGAGAGCCCAGAAAGACCAGGAAGAAATGCGCGAATCTCGTTTTCTACCGACCGAGGACAAAACCTTCTCGCCCGAGACTAACTTGTACAATAACAAGATGCTGATAGCTTCTTGGAAGGAGAAAATAGCGATACTTATTGAGTCGAAAGAGCTAGTTGACCTACAGAAAATGATCTATAACCTAGTTTGGGAGAATTTACCCAAAAACAAGTAGTGGATATCTCCGTTGACTTTAGTGGAATAATATGCTAGAATATAGGGAGTGATTGAATACATATATTGTTCAGATAGCCTAAATAAGCTCAAATAAAAGAGTTTATCTATAGGCAAAATAAAAAACAAAAAATCTCCCTGTGACCCCTGCGGGTCACCACCTGCAGGGTGGCGGGAGATCACCCGCGGGGTGACAAAAACAAATAACAAAAGAAGATGAAAAAGCTATTATTGTCAGTTTTGGCGGTAGCAGCTAGTGGATTCTTGATTAGCACTGCCAAAGCAGAAGAGACCCACGCTCCCCAAGTAAAGGTTTTCAACGCCGAGACTAACTATATGGACGTTGATTTCCAGGCCTTTGAAGAGAGTTTTCAGGGTGGTACTAGGATAGCGGCCGGAGACTTTGATGGTGACGGCTATGGCGAGATTGCGGTTGGCGCTGGTGCTGGTGGCGGGCCGCACGTCCGAATCTTTGACCACCAAGGTAATTCAACTGGTTGGAACGCCTTCGTTTTCCATCAGGATCATAAAGGTGGCGTCGATGTAGCGGCTGGTGATATTGATGGTGATGGCATGGATGAGTTGATAGTCGGCCAGTATATGTTTGGCCAGGCTAAAGTAAAAGTATATCGAGTTGATAGTGAAAAAACTGTCTTAAAAGAGTTCCTCGCTTTTGACGAGAAGTTTAAAGGTGGAGTAAGAGTAGCGGCTGGCGATATTGATGGTGACGGCGCCGCGGAAATTATTACTGGTACTGGCGGTGGCGGTGGACCCCAAGTCAAAGCCTTTGAGATGGATGGGCGGGAAATTATGAATTTTGCTCCTTTTCATCCTGATCATAAAGGTGGGGTAGATGTAGCGGCTGGCGATGTTAATGCTGATGGTCGCGATGAGGTTGTTGTCGCCCAAAATTCTTTTGGTCAAGCCCGCGTAAAAACTTATCAAGCTGATACCGGTCAAATTTTAGGAGAATTCCTAGCCTATGCCAATGATTTTCAGGGAGGAGCCAATGTAGCGGTAGCTGACATTGATAATGACTACGAAGATGAGATCATTACTGGCACGGGTCAGCGTGGTGGTCCGCAAGTACGAGCTTTCGAGTTTTGGGGTAAGGATCTAGGAGTTAACTTTAAAGCTTACGCTGAAAGCTTTCGTGGTGGGATTGATGTGACTGCTCGTGATATTGATCGCGGAACCACTAAAGAAATTATCACTAGTCCGGGTCGAGTAGTTGGTGAGCTAGCTACTTATGACTATTACAAGTATATTGAAGTTGATTTGAGTGAACAGACTCTCAAGTACTTTGAGGGCGGGATGAAAATAGACGAGCATTTAATATCTTCTGGCTTAGTAGGTCCAACTCCGCAAGGAACATTCACTGTTACCCGCAAAAGACGGTCAGTCACAATGACCGGACCGGGCTATCACTTACCAGGCGTGCCGTATGTTCTTAGCTTCTTAGGACCCTACACCATCCATGGCACTTACTGGCATAATAATTTCGGCACCCCGATGAGTCATGGTTGTGTTAATATGTACACGCCAGACGCCGCTATTCTGTATGAATGGGCTGAGATAGGAGATGTAGTGATTGTCCATGGGTAAGACAAGCTGCCTCAGTGGTTGAGTAGAATAAAGATTTAAAGCCTCCTCTAGAGTAGAGGGGGCTTTTTTAATTGCACAATCGGAGCCGTTATCCTATACTACACCTGATATTTCGCTTATGATAAAAAAAATTAAATCAAAATCATCTCAACCTAAAGTTAGTAGACTTAAACAGTTTCTAGGCTTTGTAGTTTTATTTGGCAGCTTAGAAGCAGTTATGTTTAACATCAATTATTTACGTTGGACATTGCCAATCACCGGAGCAGTCTTATTCTTATACATATTATGGCTGGTCAAATTCAAAGTTTGGCAGGCTGATTCTTTAAATAAAATGCTCTTGCCGCTACTTTTTTGTGGGGGCACAGTTTCCTTTTTAATCCTTATTCCTTCACCACCGCTAGCTCATTTATATAGTTTAGCAGTCAGTGTTATTTATGTTTTACTGATTAAAAATATTGACCAAAGGAACAAAGAAGAACAGCTGGTTGATGGCTTTAAAATCAACGACGTAGCTTTGTTAACTTGCTCCCTGGTTTGTTTTAGTGGTTTATTCGCTTTTTATATTTTCTTCTATTTGCAGGGTTGGTTGCTAATGACAGCTTTGGCGATTATTGCCATGGCGCTGATTTACCAGTATTTCTGGCAGGAAAAGTTTCTAAACGAGAAGACTTGGTTATTTGTCCCTATTCTCGGTTTAGTATTTGCTGAGCTGGGTTGGGCTCTAACCTTTTGGCCAATTGGTTTTATTTCTCGCGGAATAATATTATTCATCTTCTTCTACTGTTTTCTAGGAATGGTCAAACTATATTTCAACGAGCGCTTAGTTTTAGCCACCGCTCGCAAATATTTAGTAGTTAGTATCTTAGTTTTATCGCTGGTACTAGGTACGTCCCAGTGGCTATACTGATAATTAAATCTGCTTAAATGAAAAAAGACGAAAATATAAAGATAAAAGCTATTTCTGACAAGGACGGAATGCAGATGTCAAGTAAGGAAAAAGATGCCAGAAAAAATCACCACAAATCCCGGTCATGTCTCTCGTTTTTATTGGTAATAATTATCAGTTTTGTTATTGGCGGTCTGGGCGGTTTGGTATTTGATAATGTACTGTTTGACTATTTGTCACGGGTGCCGTTTTTGTCTGACGGTGAGTTGTTGCAAGTAAAAGAATCCCAAGTGGTAATCCAGCGGGAGGAAAAAGTAACCACTACTAGTGAAGAAGCAGTGACTAGTTTAGTTAAGGATGCTAACGCAGCGATGGTGACTATTGTCAAAAAACAGACTACTACTTCCGATAAGGTTCAGATTGCCTCGCAAGCAGAGGGCTATGGCCTAGTGTTAACGGCTGATGGCTTGATAGTTTCTAGTGATCGAGTTTTTACTAGCCAGCCTGATCAATATGAAATAGTCGCTAGTGATGGGTCGGTATATCCGGTTAAGAAAATAATCAAAGACCCTTTGGGAGAAATGACCTTTGTCAAAGTAAAGGCTGATAATTTAACTGTAGCTGAACTGGGTAATAGTGATGATTTACAAGTAGGACAGAAAGTTTATTCTGTTTTAAGTAATCCACTAGGCAAGGTAGAAGTGAAATCAATTATGCTGGAGGACGTTGTTTATAATCCCACCTTCCCACTTGATAGTGATCAGGTTGAGTATTATTTGAAAGGCGATGTTACTAATTTTGCCCATGGCTCGGTTCTGTTTACTATCGATGGTAAAGTGGCTGGTTTAGTAGTGCCGGGTCAGCAAGATGATCGTCTAATTTATCCGGCCAGTGATATCGAATTAGCCCTCAGTGAAGTAGTGGCCAAGAGTAAAATTACTCGTCCGGTGATCGGAGTAAGATATGTTAAGTTAAACAATAAATTAGCACGCATGAATGGGTTATCGGTCAATGAAGGATTGTTAATTTATAATCCGGCTGGACAAGCGGCTGTTACGGCTGGCAGCCCGGCGGCGATTGCTGGCTTACAGGCCGGTGACATTATAATTAATGTCAAAGGCGAAAAGGTGAACGGTAATTATTCGTTGCCGCGCGAAGCTAAGCAGTGGAATAAGGGCGAAGAGGTAGAAGTTAAATATCTACGGGCGGGGCAAGAAGAAACAGCTAAGATGGTTATTAAAGAAATTAAGGAGGCTAAATGATCGAATCTATTATCGAATGGCTAGGGAATTTACCTCCCAGCCTGGCTACTTTTTTGTTGGCTACTTTGCCGTTGGGTGAATTACGGGCTTCGATTCCGGTGGCCATTTTGCAATATAATTTAAATCCCGTTTGGTCTTTTATTTTATCGGTTTTGGGTAACATGGTGCCAGTTTTTATTGGTTTAGCTTCCTTGAAATTATTCGTCGGTTGGTTACGTCAGAGGATAAAGCTGTGTGATCGATTTTTCAACTGGCTGTTTTCTTGGACACAGCGTCGGCATCAGCAGAAGTTTAAACGCTGGGGCGACTTAGCCTTGATTGTCTTAGTTGCTATTCCATTGCCAATGACTGGCGCTTACACGGGAGCGATGGCCGCTTATGTTTTTGGTGTGCCAACTAAGCGAGCGATACCATTGATATTTATTGGCGTATTGATTGCGGGGATAATAGTGACGGTGGCTACTTTAGGTGTTTTTTCTTTTATATAGTGTTAGCGAAAAATAAATGCGTAAACCAATTATCGTTGGAAATTGGAAAATGAATTTAACTGTGCCAGTTGCTGAAAAATTAGCTGGTGATGTTGCCAGTGGCTACCAAGCAGATTGGGCCGATAAAGTCGAGGTCGTTGTTTGTCCTACTTATTTGCAAATTCCGGCCATGGCGGATGTTTTGTCGGGTCGGGTTGGCTTGGGAGCGCAAGACTTATTTTGGGAAGAAGAGGGTGCTTATACGGGGGAAATTTCGGCTAACATGCTCAAGGAGTTGGGATGCGGCTATGTCATTATTGGCCATTCGGAGCGTAGAGAGTATTTAGGCGAGACTAACGAGATGGTTGGCAAAAAAGCGTGCGCGGCTTTGGCGGCAGGATTAGTGCCGATTATATGCGTAGGTGAGAGCCAGAAGCAGCGTGAAGCTGACGAGACCAATGAATTCTTGGAAAAACAGCTTTTGGCCGCTGTCGATAGTATCGAGCAAGCGGATATGGCGCAAGTTATTGTTGCTTATGAGCCGATTTGGGCAATTGGCAGTGGTGATCCAGCCTCGCCCGAGGATGCCGAGGAGATTGCTAGCTTGATACGTGAAACGCTGACTGATAAATATAGCCAAGCAGAGGCTCAGCAGTGTCGAATTTTGTATGGTGGCAGCGCCAAAGCGGATAATATTGCTGGCTTTATTGGGCAGGACAATATTGATGGCGCCTTGGTAGGAGGAGCTAGCTTGGATGCCAAGGAATTTGTGGGGATGCTCACTAGCGTTGTTAAGTAAAATGACTAAAAAGCATTTGGGCAAAGTGCATATTTATACTGGCGACGGCAAAGGCAAGACTACGGCGGCTCTTGGCCTGGCTCTGCGAGCAGTGGGGCGAGGGTATAAGGTGGTCGTGATACAATTTATGAAAAAGCAGGAAACGGGGGAGCTGATGGCGTTAGAAAAGTTGGGGCCAAATTTGGAGATTCATCAATTTGGGCGAGAAGAATTTGTGACTACTGAGGAGGCTAGCGAAGATGACAAAAAGCTAGCTGACAAAGGTCTGAAATTTGCCCAGCAGGTGATGGCCGAGCAAAAACCAGACATCCTAATCCTCGACGAAATTAACATGGCGACACATTTCAAGCTTCTGTCGATAGAGACAGTGAACAAATTTATTGATCAGTGGCGCGGTAAAGGTACCGAGATTATTTTAACAGGCCAAAAGGCTCACCGTGATTTAAGAGAGCGGGCTGATCTAGTAACCGAGATGAAAAAAGTGAAGCATTATTTTGATGAAAATATAGAAGCGAGAGAGGGAATTGAGTATTAGTTAAAAAAACAACATGACCATCAACATCCAAGATTGGTTAATCGCCGATGGCTACAAAATAGTAGTAATTTTAGGATTAGCTGTTCTCACTTATATCCTATTTCGATTATGGGGAAATCGTATTATTCGAGCATTGTCTAAAGTAAAAATCACTCGTGGTGATCGTACTGAGGAGGAAAGCAAGCTTCGTCTGAGAACTCTATCGAAAGTAGTAGCCAGAGCAGGAGCAGTGGTTATTTTGGCGGTGGTAGTCTTAATGATTCTGCAAAGTTTCGGTATTGATATCACGCCGGTACTAGCCGGTGCCGGAGTGGCTGGTATCGCCATCGGTTTTGGTGCTCAGAGCTTAATCAAGGATATTTTAAACGGCTTTTTTATCCTACTGGAAGATCAATTTGTCGAAGGCGATTTTGTATCGATCAAGGGAAAGGAAGGAACAGTTGAAGACTTTAGTCTGCGGCGAACTATCTTGCGAGACTTCAAAGGTGATACGCATATCATCCCCAATAGTCAGATAAAAACGGCTACCAACTATACTCATGGTTGGTCGCGAGTGGTGGTGATTATTCCGGTAACTTACGAAGAGGACACGGAGAAGATATTTGCCCTCTTAGAAAAAATCGGGAAGGAATTTACTCAGGACAAGAAACATAAAAATAAACTAATGGGGTCGATTGAGGTCTTGGGAGTGGACGCTTTTACGGACGTTAGTGTAAATATCAGTGTAGCGATTAAGACAGTGCCATCTCAACAATGGGAAGTGCGGCGAGAGTTACTCAAGCGAATCAAACTTGCTTTTGATAAAGAAGGAATTGTGATTGCGCATCGACGACGTCCGGCCGCGACTAATTAGAAATATCCCCTTGGCAGTCACAGCGAATTATATTATTATATCTTTGCAACTTAACAAACAGACACAGTCCCCGCTCTCATCCCGATAAAATCGGGGCAGGTCGGGGATAATCAGGGAAGTGAGGTGCTCTCGCCATGGCGGGAAAATCCTCCACAGTGCCGCTACTGTAATCTTTCGACACAATGTCGGGAGTAAGTCAGAGAACTGATTCTGTGTTTAAAAGTGATCTATTTTCTTCTTCGCGCAAAGAAGGCCGGATAGTTTGTAGTGAATAGTTAGTGGACTAGTTTTCTGCAAATTTTTGAGCCCCCTCTGCGCAGGGGTTTTTTGTTTGCGAAGATTACACGTTTTAAAAAACAACTTATTCGCCCCGAGCGATATTAAAAGCAATAAAACAAGAGTATGAATTACAAGAATCTAATCGTAGCGGTTTTATTAGTCGCAGCCTGCGCTTTCACTGCTGGTTGCACTAATCAAGATCAGAACACTAACACCGAAGCGACCAACTCGACTACTGAGGAAAAAACTGTTGAGGAAAAAGCAGTTACCGCCGAGTTAGTAATCAACAACGGTAGTGAAGAAAAAACTACCAAAGTTGAAGTCAGTGGCGAAATGACTGCTCTAGAGGTGTTACAAAAAGGAGCGGAAGAGCTTGGAGTGGAACTGCAGACCAAAGAATATGACTATGGCACTATGGTCGAGGGTATTGGTAGCGATATTGGCGGAACAGACGGTAAATATTGGATGTTCTATGTTAATGGTGAGATGCCAGTGGTGGGTGTAGATGCTCAAAAGGTAGTAGCCGATGACAAAGTAGAATTTAAGTACGAAGCTAGTACTTTCTAAAATGCTGATCTCTGAATATGCGAACTTACTTGTTCGCGTATTCGCTAGATTCACATTCGCTTGACCATTACTGTCAGCAGAAGATATACTTACAACTAGTCAAATAAATAAATCTATGAAGTCTCACTGGAAAAAATTAATTGTCGCCGTAGTTTTGATAGCTTTTGGATCCATTGGTCGAATTCTCTTACTTGATATGCCAAATGTTGAGACTTTGACCGTAGTGTCATTGTTAGCCGGAGCTTGGCTGGGTGGCATCTATTTTTTTATTGTCCCACTGGCTACAGTAGCCATCTCCGATATGTATATTGGCATGGGTTCTGATGCCATTATTATATTTGTCTGGTCAGCCTGGGCGGTTATTGGGGGGCTCGGCTGGTTGCTGCGCAAGAGCAAGCGGAATTTCACTTTTGGCTTAAAATTAACAGGCATGGGGCTAGTGGCCTCGACTTTCTTTTTCATTTGGACAAATTTTGGCACTTGGGTTGCTTGGAATATGTATCCGCATACTTGGTCGGGATTGGTGCAGTGCTATATCATGGCGATTCCTTTTTTCAAAGCTAACCTAATTGGTAATCTTGTCATCGTGCCAGTTGTTAGTTTTTCGTTAATATTTGCTTGGCGGTACAGAAATGTATTGTCGGGAATAGGAAAACATTATAGGCAAAAACGCGCTAAAGAGATAACCATTAAGTAAATGACAAAAGCCAATAAAAACTTCCGTCCCACCTGGGACGATTATTTCATGGCCATTGCGCGGATTGTGGCTACTCGCTCCACTTGCGATCGCTTGCATGCCGGGGCGGTTTTAGTGAATGATAATCGCATTATTGCCACCGGATATAATGGTTCACCACCGCGCCTGGAACATTGCGACGATGTTGGTCATTTACTGGAAGAAGGCCACTGCGTGCGGACAGTACACGCTGAACATAATGTTTTGTTGCAAGCGGCCGTTCTGGGTAGCATGAGTACTAAGGACTCGACGATGTATACTAAATATAGTCCCTGCATTCATTGTTCGAAATATATTGCCACTTGCGGTATCAAGAGAGTAGTAGTTGGAAAAATTTACCGCAACGACAAGGCAGTTGATTACTTACGAGAAGCCGGTCTGCAAGTTGATATTTATCAGGAGAATAAGGAGTGGAATGAGACGATGAGTAATTTGTTTACTGGAGAAATAAAAGAGAGAGTGGCCAAAGAGGGAAAGGTGAAGATGAAGAAGGGGTAAATATGAATATTATTATCGGCATAACTGGTACAATCGGTTCCGGCAAAGACACCGTTGCCGATTTTTTAGTAGAGAAGCATAAATTTGTCCATCACTCTTGTTCGGATGTATTGCGAGATGAATTAACAGGGCGAGGTGAGGAAGAGGGTCGAGATAGATTACGAGAGATTGGGGTTGAGTTGAGAACTAATCATGGTACCGGCGTTTTGGGTGAACGAGTATTGCAGAAGATAATTAAAAATAAAGAGCTGCGAGCAGTAGTTACTTCTCTTCGTCACCCCGACGAGATAGAAGTTTTGCGTGCCCACGGCGACTTTCACTTAATATCAGTTGATGCTGAAGTAGAATTGCGCTTTGAACGTTTGCGCCAACGCAATCGCCCGGGCGATCCCACCACCCTAGAAGAATTCAAACGAGCCGAGGCCAAAGAAATGACGGGCACAGGAACAGGTCAACAGCTAGAGGCCTGCATCCAACAAGCTGATTATCAGATATCAAATAATGGCACGTTTGCCGATTTGCATGATGAGATTATCCGAATTTTAGGGAAAATAGGGATTAATTGATTTACTTAGTATATAATGAGGTCAGTTAGACGAGCCTCATTTTTATTTGCGAAGTGAGTGAGAAAAGAACAAAAACTTGTCTTTGTTCTTTCGAGCGAACGAGTAAACAAGAGACGAAGCCTCTTATTTGCGAAGTGAGTGAGATCCCGATCTGCCCCGATCAAATCGGGGGCTGCATCGGGACGAGCGAACGAGTAAACAAAGATTCTTAATCTTTAATTAGATCTAATGATATTTGCTCACGCCCCGGCTGGCTTTATTGCTGCTTACGTCACTAAAAAAATTTGGCAGCGCGGTCTCAGCCAACTTCAAACTAGATGGCTATATTTTGTTGGTACCCTAGCTGGTATTTTGCCAGATATTGATACGTTGTATTATTATTTGGTAGATTCGCGTTTTTCTCATCGGGAATTGATTACTCATACACCGATTCTGTATGTGGTAGTTTGTCTCACACTTTACTTGACGGGCTATTTACTAAAGAAAAAATTTATCCAGGCGCTTAGTCTGGTAATATTTTTTGCTACCTTGAGCCACCTCATATTTGACTCATTAAATTCCGGAATTGGCTGGCTTTATCCGGGCACCGATTTAATTTTTGGCTTACTTGGTATCTCAGCTTTGGCCGAGGGATGGTATGGCCAATATCTACTGGTAATAACTTATTCGGTTGAGTTAGCGATATTTTTAGGAGCTGGCAACATTATTCTTTTTGCTAAATATCGGCAGTGCGGACAACGTTTGATTGCCCTAATAATTTCTGCCATTTTATTGTGCTCTGGAATAATTACTCTTTGCTTCATTAAGCCCCATCTCTTTGCCCGTAACTCCAACATTTATTACGGCGATTACGATCGGGACGGAGTAGCTAATAAAAATGATGATGATATTGATGGTGATGGGATAAATAATTTTGAAGATCAGGATGCTGATGGAGACGGCTGGAGTAATCAAGAGAAGGTTATTACGACAGCCGAGAGCATGACCGGAGTATATTATGATTGGACCAATAAAAGTTATTGGGCTTTTCTCTCCCGTTTTGGCTTTTTATCCAATACAGATGTGGTTACGCGCTCCTACGATACTGCCGGCATTTATCTACATCAAGAAATGAAACGTGATTATAAGAATAACCCCGCTGGCTATATTACTTCTCCCACTGATGACAGGTTTTCTAGCAGCCCCCAAAATATTTATACTTATTGTCAGCATCAGAGCTTATTACTGGCTGAAAAACAAGCAATTGAGCTAGGTGATATAGCTTTTTATCTTGGGGAAAATGGTGAGGTAGCACATTTAGCGTTGGTGGTAGAGATCGAAAACGAAAAGGCAATAGTGATAGACGCTGGTTTCAGTGAAAAAGAAGTGATTAAAGTAGAGGCCGGAGAGGTAGGTCGTGTTCAAGAAAAAACAATTGCCTATGGCCGCCTTTTACCGTAGAATGATAAAGAAAGTGATTTAAAATATTCCCATGGAAGTCAAAGAAGTCATGCAAAAAGAAGTTATCTCGGTGCGCGTTGACATGTCGATTACGGAAGCAGCGATGATTCTTTTAAAACACAACATTACTGGAGCTCCCGTAGTTGATCAGAACGATAAGTTGGTCGGTGTGGTTTCCGAGAAAGATATTTTTAAATATCTCTATCCTGATTATCACGAGTATTATTCGTTTCTGGGATTTGATAAAGAAAAGAACAATATCCAGGACAAGATTAAAGAGGGGCAGGACAAACAGGTTGATCAGATAATGTCCAAAAATGCGATTTATGTTGCTCCTCACGATTCGGTAGTACGAGTGGGGGCGTTAATGATTATGAAGAAAATTCATCGCGTGGTAGTGGTAGATAAAGGAAAATTAGTTGGCATTGTTGGCCGGCGAGATGTTTACCATCATGTATTTAAAACGGCTCTGGATGACGAAAAATAATTCATAATGAGAGAAGTTATTAGACAAATAGAATCTCTACAGGATAAGATCCAGCAGATGCTGGACTGTCTTTGACTTGGCGGCTAAAGAAAAGGAACTAGCTAAATTAAATCAGCAGTTAAACCAGCCGGGATTTTGGGAGGATCGGAAGCGAGCCCAGAAGATATCTCAACAAGCCGAACGATTAAAGGAGCAAATTACCAAATGGCAAACTTTGGACCGAGAGATAAAAGATTTGGGTGAGCTGGCTGATCTGGCTGAAGCTGAAGATGACCAAGCGGTAGCGCGGGATGTCGAGGAAAAGTTGCAATCGTTGCAAGCAGAATTCGATCAAAGCGAGATTGAAGTCATCCTTGGAGATAAACAAGATGTTAGTAATGCTATTTTGACCATTCACGCTGGCACTGGCGGCACGGAAGCGCAGGATTGGGCGGAGATGTTGTTGCGGATGTATTTACGTTACGTGGAGCAAAAAGGCTGGCGGGCAAACATTTTAGATAAAGTGACTGGAAATGAGGCAGGCATCAAAAGTGTCACCTTGAGCATAGCGGGTAATTATGCCTACGGGCATCTCAAGGCGGAAGTGGGTACGCATCGCTTAGTACGTCTTTCTCCTTTTGACGCTGATCACGCTCGTCACACCTCGTTTGCCTTGGTAGAGGCTACCCCAGAAGTAGAAGATGATGTTATTATTGAGATACAGCCGTCGGATTTGAAAATTGATACATTTCGTTCCAGTGGGGCTGGTGGTCAGCATGTTAATGTCACCGATTCCGCCGTCCGCATCACCCACGAGCCGTCAGGATTGGTAGTTTCTTGCCAGAACGAGCGGTCACAGTTGCAAAATAAAGAATCAGCCTTAAGAGTGTTGAAATCGAAACTATACGAACAAGAAATACAAAAGCAAAGAGAGCGGGAAGCAGAGACTAAAGGCGAGTACAAAGAGGCTAAGTGGGGTAACCAAATCCGTTCCTACGTTTTACATCCTTACCAAATGGTCAAGGATCATCGCACTAAGTATGAAGAGAAGGATACCGCGGCTGTTCTCGATGGCCAACTAGATAAATTTATTGAATCATATTTACGTCAATATGCCAGAAAGTAAAAAAAACCAGTCCCGATCGGATCAAGGCAAGCCAATCGTTGAGTTCATCAACGTCAGCAAAATCTACGACAAATATCGTCAAGAAGTAGTGGCTTTAGAAGACATTAGTTTTAAAATTGATAAGGGAGAGTTTGTTTCTATTGTTGGGCGGAGTGGTACCGGCAAGTCTACCATTGTCAAACTAATGATTGCCGAGGAAAAAGCTACTAAGGGGGGAGTGAAAGTACTCGATTGGGATTTAAATAAAATAAGGGATCGCCGGGTGCCAGAATTTCGTCGTCAGTTAGGAGTGGTCTTTCAGGATTATAAGTTGTTGACTCGTAAAACTGTTTATGAAAATGTCGCTTACGCCATGGTGGTCAGCGGGCAATCAATAGCTAAAATAAAAAGGACTGTCCCGCAGGTGCTTGATCTGGTGGGCTTGAAAGACAAGGGACGTCGCTTTCCTAAGGAGCTGTCGGGCGGAGAGCAACAGCGGACGGCGATTGCGCGGGCTTTAGTCCATCGGCCGGAGCTATTGGTGGCGGATGAGATGACGGGTGAGCTTGATGTCCTCTATGCTTGGGAAATTATGGAAATATTATTGAAAATTAATCAGATGGGCACGACGGTGATTATTGCCACTCACGATCGGGATATTGTTAACAAAATCAATAAACGAGTTATCACTCTCGAAGAAGGCAAAATCATCCGCGATCAAAAAAAAGGAGATTATTTACTGTAAAATGATCAATCTACTGCGTATTCTAAAATTTGGGGTCAAGAATTTTTTCCGTAATATTTGGCTGTCAACGGCCGCGACCAGCATTATGATTTTAACCATTTTTACGGTCAGTGTGCTGGTGATGCTTAATCTAGTGGGGGCAATGGCGGTGGAAACGGTCAAAGAAAAGGTAGACATCAGTATTTATTTACAGCCCGATGCAACTGACAGTCAAATTAATCAGGTGAAAAATAAATTATTGTCGTTGCCAGAAGTCAAATCAATTGACTACACCTCTAAGGACGAGGCCTTGAAAGAATTTCAGCGGGAACATAAGGAGAATGATCTAATTTTATCCTCGATTCTGGAATTGGACGAAAATCCGCTTCAGCCGACCTTAACAGTCAAGGCGCGTTATCCAGAAGATTATGCTGTGATTGCGGATATTATCAATGTCGATGAGTATAAAACAATTATTAGTAAGATTGACTTTGATGATAATAAAGAAGTCATTAATCGTTTGACAGACTTAACTGGCACCTTGCGGCGGGTCGGAATTGGCTTGAGTGCAATATTTGGCCTGGTTGTTGTCTTGGTTGTTTATAATACTATCCGACTAACAATCTATACCCAAAAATACGAAATCCGGATTATGAAGCTGGTGGGAGCTACTAATAATTTTGTTCGCCTGCCTTTCATTGTCGAAGGAATTATTTATGGGCTAGTAGGTAGTATTGGTGCTTTTGCTATTTTATATCCGCTGGTGGAATATTTTTCTCCTTTTGTCAGTAATTTTCTGGGAGAGCAGAGCGTTGATATGCTAGCTTACTTTAGCGAACATATTGCGGTGATATTTTTGATGGAGATAGCGGCTGGTGTTTTACTGGGGGTAGTCAGTAGTCTCTTGGCGGTAAGGCGGTATGTGAAGAGTATTTAAGATTGGGGAGTAGCCAAGCGGTAAGGCTATGGACTCTGGCTCCATGATCGCAGGTTCGAATCCTGCCTCCCCAGTAGATAATATTAAGGCTTTAGAAAGCCTTTTTTTGATGGGGGGAGAGTGGATGGTAGAACTACCAGATAAAAAAACTGCTCACCGTGTGTGGCAGTTGAAGAACAGGAAATGAGCCAGAAGGACTACTCGAGGATGCTGATTTCCTCGAGGGCTCTGCGTAGATCGCTCTTCATCTCTCTGGCCACCGCGACCTGCTTCAGGAGGGTCTCATCATCGACGAATTCGTCATCGATTGTGTCAAGACGGAGTTTAACGTGAATCCACCGTATCTCGACCTCGCCCAGGTACTCCCGCACTGGTTCTGTTTCTCCCTTTCCTTCCTTTACCTCTTTCTCGACCGTCCTGGTTCTCTTTTTGAGCGAGGCGGTCGCGAGAATATTGATCCCACCTCCTTCAGAGCCACCCTGAACACTGATTTCCCACATATACTCATTCTGCACCATCGGATCAATGTATTTGATTTCCGTCCTGCGTTGGATCACATCAGATATCATCTGCGCCAGAACGTCAGGTTTATCAGTTGGCATCAATAGCATATCTTCACGCTCCTTCTGTTGTCGATTGTAATGGTTCAAGCTTTCATAAGACCGTACATGTATTTGCTATATATATCAACCCTAATATATAGTGAGTAGCAGGGTAGGGTAAAATCTGATAATATGAATCTAAGTTAACGGACGTAAATCAGGCATATAAATATACTCACTCTGCTTCTGAATTATAGTTCTAACGTCGTCCACGATTTGCAGGATACTTGTACATGGTTCTGGAGACCGAGATACCTAGAAAAAGCAATAAATATCTCGAAATGAGAAAGATGGCGAAATTAGCCGTCTTTTTTGATTGGCTTTATTAAGCTTAGATGTCCACTTTTTGAGTTTACTTTTTGGTGTTTTTATACTAACATGGACGGCAGAACGTTAAAAAGTCATTACCTAACCCCCATAAATATTTATGGGATATGGTATTAAAACCCACAACAGGATGAATAGCTCGTCGTCAGAGCACCTGTTGTGGGTCATATAGGGAAACCTGTATGGGTAGTCCGAAAGGACTATCGCTGGCGGCGGGCTTTTTGTTTCTAGTTCTAAGTAATTAATTATAAAAGCTATGACGAACCAAACAATCCTAAACTGGATTAGGGAAAACAAAGACAAGAAATCAGAGACAGAAATGAAAGATGAATTGCTAAAAAAGAATTGGAAGCTAGAAGATGTAAATGAGGCATTGGACGTTGCTTTTAGCAGAAAAGTGGAGGAGCAATCTGATTATAATAAAGCGGGATTGATTACGGGGATAGTTGGTTTATTTATCTTTCCCCTTATTTTTGGCATTGTTTCTCTAATCTTGGGTGCTGTTGCCAAAGGCAAGGGTGAAAAGAAAAACGGAGCTATTATAATTGGTATTGTCGATATTTTGGTAGGATTAATTTGTATCTATCTTATATTTAAATAATAATTAAGCAAAAACTATGCCAAACGCACAACCAACACAACAGGGTCAACCCCAGATGCCAGCTCCACAAAAGAAAAGTGGATGGTGGAAATGGGTGTTAGGAGGATGTGGAGTCCTAATCTTCCTAGCGATTATCTTCATTGTCGGGTGTTCATTCGTAGGTAAAAAAATGGTGGATGAGGCATCTGAAGTATCTGAGGAATTAAGTAATTTAGACACAAGCTCGACAATAGGAGAGTCGGAGGAAAAAGAGGAAAGTAAATTTAGTTCAGATAAAGCCGAAGAAGTGAAGGAAGAACAAAAGAAAGAGCCTGAGGCAGAAATTAAGCAAGAATCCCAAGAAGGGTTGGGAGAGGTAATTAATATCAGCAGCTCAACAGACAAGCAAACCGACACCTTTTCGCTCGAAGGGGGAAAGCAGAAACTAATCTATAACACCGCCGGTGGTGATATGACGATGTGCTATGTGTATGTAGTAGACGAAGGAAAATCCTTGGATAAGGAAGGTGGCTTTCCTGAGGTTACGATAAATGGTGTTGATTCGGGTGAAACAATGATGAGAAAAAGCGAGGGAAGTTATTATCTCGATATGAAGGTTGTAAATGGCAGTTGCGATATTACAATCCAGGAGTTGAGATAATTTAAACATTCTAGGTCTTGAGGGAGGGGTAGTAAATATAAGTATTTAATTAGATATAGCTCAAAAGAGACCTTTTTGTTTCGAGGTTTCTTTTTTGGTTTGATATTAGGGGAAAAACTGGGTATAATAATATAGAAAAATCGACACAATGTGTGGAATTTACGGGGAATAAAGCAATTAGTTGGTTTGTAATCTTTATGGATTGGATAAAGAGGAAATAAAAATTGTAGTAGAATTTCATTGTAAAAAATAAATATGTCTAGTCCGGTTAAAACAGGTCAAGATATCGAAAGGTATTTAAAAGATTATCTGAGACAATTATCAATTAGCCCTAAGAGATTTTCTATAATAGAAAAAGATCTAAGGATAATGAAGGCAGGTAGCCAGGGGGGTTTAGATATCAATTGGAAAATTAATTTTGATCTTTATGGTTTAGAGTATAGATGGTTTCTGGAGGCAAAAGGAACAGGTAAAAAACAATATAAAAAAACCGGGAGATATAAAAACTTTCAAATGAATATTATTGCAGATAAATTACTTCAGTTACTAGGTCGATCCGACTTGAATATTGATTGTTGGTGTCTTTTTGCCCCTTATTTAAGACTAGATGAAAATGATGATAGCGTTTTACGTAGTTTGGAATATTATCTACCTTTTAAATTGATAATTTGGGATAAAAACTACTTATATAAAAGAATTTGGTCAATTTCTGAAAGTCTTTTCAAAAAAATATACTTTACAAAAAGAAAGTATCCAGCAAAAGGCGTTATAGATCCATATATAGCTGATATAAAAAGAGATTGTATTGCGGGTAGATTTATTATGAATATAAACAAAAATTATTACTTTATCAAACAGGAGTTAAAAGATAAGTGTGAAAGACAGATAATATTGTGTAAAGAACTTAGTAAAAGACCCAAACAGCCAAAAACCTCAGAGTCTTATAAACATTTTTTTGAGTTTCAGGGTGTAAAATATTTTATTGATGAAAAAGAATTAAAGAAAGTTTTAAACGATTTTGAGATATCAGGAAGTGGCAGGGAAAGCGTTAAAAGTTTTAAGAAAGATAATTTAATAAATGTTTTCAACAATGCTACAAGTGGTGAAGACAGAAGCCTTTATCAAGAGATCCGGGGTTATCTGTTAGATGATGATTTGCCCTTTGCAAAATTTGTCGTTATACATAAACTTGAAGAATTTAAAGAAGTTGATTTTATAAAGTTAAACTCATCTTCCTATTTTGGCGTTGAGAACAATAAGGATATTTTATTTGAAAACATAGTTGAAAATTTTTAACAATATGACAAGTCTTCCCGGAGGACAATCTACTATCAAAGGTATAAATTACCAGCAGTGGGCTGCTATGGCTTTGTTTTTACAATATTTAAGATTTAGAGATTTTGAAGCTATCCATTTAGAGGCACCAAAATCGCAAGACTTTGATCTATTGTTTGAGGGCAAAAAAGTCATTTGTCAGTCAAAAGATTGGCAGAATAAATTTACAATGAATGAATTGATAAAAATCCTACGAAATATTTACAAGAATATATCCTTGGCGGACAATGATGAGATTTTAGTTGTTGGTAGTAACATAAGCAAAGAATTAATTAGTAATATTAATTACAGTGAATATTTCAATAAATATAACAAAGTAGAATTGGAATTATTGCCACGTGTAAGATTTTGGCAAGTTAGTAAAAAATCTTTAGAGAATATAGTTTACGCTCTATTTTCGGAAGCCGTTAATTTCTGGCTACCGCAAGAGGATCTAAAAGAAAAATTGAAAGCTATTATTATTGATAAGTTTTATGAGGGCTCGTCTATTGGAAAAACTTATACAAAATCTGAATTTTTGGCAGAAATTCAGACTATTTCCAAAAAAGCTGTCACCAAAACTACACTGTTCAATGATGAGTTTGAGAGCTTAGATAGACAATTTTCTAAGCTTATTCAAGACATAAAAGAAGAGGAAAGACCACGATGGAGTGATTATGATATGTCATCTTTATCTGCTCAACCTAATAAAATGTTTTTTATTTTAGAACAAATTAAAACACAGAAATTTAATTTACAAAGATGGGAGAATCTATGGAATGCAATGTCCATTAAGCCATACTACCATAGTTTATTTAGTATTTTTGAAAATAATTTAGATAAAGAAGAAAACAAAGAATATATCTTAAAATTTATCAAAAATAACATACAAGAAATAAAAAAGTATTATCAGCGTGACTTTTTTGGTATTGATGTGGTTAAAATCACAAAAAAGATTTTAAAAGATGATAAAGACAGTAAATTTATTGAAGATGTGTTCGAAATTGTTAATAAATTGATCACAGGAAAAAGAGATGACGTTTTTTATTTGAAAGAACGACAAGATAATTCATGGGAACGAAGCGAAGTAGCTAAACTTATCAAAGGCGTATATGAAAAAGCTGATCAAAAATTAAAAGACAAAATTTACAAATTTATTATTGATACGTTTAATCTTATAAAAGACGAGGGAGAGTTTAGTCGGCATACCCCGCGGACGATATTCGAGATTCTAAAGGATTGGCTAGGTAGTGATTTAGAAGAACGATTATCTATATTGACGAAGGATTTATCTAACCAATATGATCAATATTATAAAAAGTTTTATAAAAAATTAAATTTTGAGGGGTGGGAATACGAGGGCGGCATGACTTCATCTGTGGGGCATCGTTATACTGTTGGAGACAGGCATTTTATTGATTTCACCTTGGGACCAGCTTTGACAAGTTATTATGATAAAAGCAAAGACAAGAATAAGGCATGGGAATTTATAGTCAAACACTGTATCAGTGAAACTCAGGATGTAAGCAAAGACAGGCCGGATTTTCTTAATCGTGCTATTTTGTCGAATGTTTTAAAAAGATATAAAAGTAGTGATGAAAGTATATCGGACGAGGCTTTTGGGATTTTGAAGAAATTTATATCATCCCGAAAAGGAATTTCTCATAAATCAGATCTTATATATCAAGAATTAGGGGGTCAGACTCGACTATCTAAAGATAAAAAATGGAGTTTAGTCAAAGTGAGTATAGATAAATACAAAGTGCCGATAAGTGTTTTTGTCGAAGAGATAATCTCCGAATTGGCTAAGGGAGGTAGTCAGGAAGCCAAAGAGACCCTAAAGGATTGGTTGAGAAATCCTAAATATTATGAAGGATTTACATTTAAAATAAATATAGTTCAAAATATCCGAACCATTCTTGATAGTGATTTTGATTGTGCGATAACTTTATTTAATAATTATATTAGTTCTGATTATTTTATTAATAAACAAGATTCCTTTGAATCCTATGACGTAGCTACATTGCTATATGATATTCTGATAAAAAACAACAAGCAAGGATTGGAGATTATAAAGAAGCTTGCAGAACAAAAAAGCTTAACCCCAAACCAGCAGATTATTTTATGCTTCAGCTTATTTAATCGTAAGGAAGGTGATAAATTAGATGATGTTGAGTTGCTAGATTTTGTTTATGGGGAATTTATAGATTTATTTCTTAATAGTCTAGACAATAATATTAATAAAATAGCTACAAAAGTAACTCTTAGTCAAGCCAGAGAAGCGCTTGTCCAATTTGCTGAGAGATTAGCCCGAAATAAAAAAATTAAAGAAGCTCTAAGAATTGTAGAAATATTTGTTAATGATCCTGATCCATACTTGCCTGACAAAGATACTAAAGATCTAGGGAATGAGTATAATGAACATCAAAAGATTACAAAAGGTGAAATGCCAATTACGATTACTTCTGTTCGAGGTTGGTGTGCGTGGGCTCTAGCGAAATGTCCTATTTTAGAAGGTAGAGATTATATTAAAGATATAATTAAACTGACAAAGCAGTTAGCAGAAGATGAGAACTATTATATTCAGCACATGGCTTGTTTTGCTCTATCGCAACTAGCTCGAGTACGTTTGACTGTTTTGCCGAAAGATAAAAGCATTTTATTCTTTGATGATGATAAAACAAAAGCATTACAGAGAGCAAAGAAAGTCGAAAAGATTACTTTTAGCCTTTTTGTAAAGATATATAATTCTCCACCGAAGATTCAGAAAGCCTTAGCAAAAAGTATATTGCATATTTTTGATGATATTAGAGCTTTAAATCAAGAGCAGGCTTTAAACTTTGTTAAGAAATTAGGAAAATTTCCAGACGATGCAATCGTTGAAGCGGCTCCGTTATTCATTTTCTTTGCTGAATTTAGAAAAGATGCTTTTAAAAATTGGAAGTGGAAGACGGATAAATTATATAATGATCTGGAGCCAAGTAAGTTCAACGATAAGAAGTTTAAAAATATTTTATTGGAAGTTATAGATGGCATGCCATCAGAAAAAAGAGCGGGATTTGCAGGCCAATTTGAGCATATTGCTGGTGGAATAAATTATAAAAAAAATGATGCAAAGAAATTATTTGAGATTGTATATTATTATCTAGATTATCTTTCAAATGAATATAGCCTTAATCTTTTTGAAATAATTTATAGGGTTATCAAAGATGAGCTAGATAAGAAGAAGTATTGCGATGAATGGTATAAATTATTTTGTAAATGTTTAAATAAGGAAAAAGAATATTATGATAAAAATATCAGAGACAAAAAAGATACAGCACCATATTGGCATCCTTCATTTTATCATGGGGATATTTTAACTCTCATATATCAGGAATTAGGGAAATATAAATTTCTGAAAGCTTTTGATAAGAGTATCTCATTTTCGGAGGGAGTTAACCTTCGCGATCCTGATAAAATCTTTTTCTTTCTGGGTAAGTTTCCAAAATCAAACAAGAAAGTTAAGAGTATAATTAATAAACTTGTTAAAATTAACCCAAGTCGTTACTACCAATTAAGAAAAAAGTGGCTAGATAAAAAAAGAACAAGTTAATCTGATATTTCCAACTTTCTCCTGTAGTATTTAAATTATATTATCTTAGCCGTATCTCCTTCTCCTTCAACACCAACTTACTCCTCAAACATCCCAGCAGCTCCCTCTGCTCATAAATATTCCCTTCCTTAAGAATATATTTAGCATAATTCTTCATATCTATTTCCTTCTGCGCCTTGCTCTCTTTTTTGTTTATCCCCAGAACACTCTTTTGGAAATGACGATATTTCTTTATTTCTTTCTCAATTTTGTTTTTCATGCCGAGTTTATCCAGATTAATTCGGTCAATGATATTTAATAGTTGCTCAATTAGATTATCCTCCCTCAAGTATTTGTTCTTACAATGCTTGTCCCGGCTTTTGGTACAGCCGTAATAGACATAGCGATTTGTTGATCCGTCTTTTAATTTTTTAAACTTCTCATCGGCCGTTATCCCTGATCCGCAGAGTCCACAGACCATAAGCTTAGTGAAAGCGAATTCTTTACTTTTAGTTCTGACAATGTTATCTCTTTCTAGCTGTTTTTGGGCGAGTTCAAAGAGTTCCTTGGTGATAATAGCTTTATGCTTACCCGTATACCAATTACCACTCTTTCTGGGGTACTCGAATACTCCGTGATAGAAACTATTTTTAAGGATAATGTAAATATTACTCAGGCTTAGATGTTTCCCTGTTTTAGTCCTAAAGTCCGCTTTCTTTAACCATTCGTAGACATCTCTACCACTTTGCTTTTCATTACCAACCTTTTCGAAAATTTGTTCGTCAAGGAAAGTTAAAATCTAGAGTTGTACTAGGTACTAACGGAGGCACTCATTTTGAAATATTCCTTATTAAGGATAACCAGGGAGTGCTTCCGGAGAAACCTGAAAGCAGGTTAGTTAAAGATAAAGATGGCATGACTCATATTGAGTATGATGTGGTTATGCTGAAGACGGGATTATGATGAGTTTTTTATACCTGATTTAGGCTAGTTGAAGCCCCATAATAATTTACTATTGCAATTATTTATCTTTTATGCTTTAATACACTGTTCTTACGTTCTTTATATATCTACTCATATCAAGCAGTCATAGCCATAAATTCCTGATTTTCTCTCTTGTTTTACTTCTTTGTAGAACAAAAGAGATTATACAAAAGTAAATCCGTTTTGCTTTTATTCCAGGTGAGATTATTCGGAGATTTCTGGCTATGACTGCCATAAAAGGTGGCGGTTCTCTGGCAACCTTAAAAACCGGACGAGTTTGCAAAAAACGAGTCCAAGTTAAGGAGGAGACGATGTCTTCCCAATTTTCCGTAGGAATGATGAACCAGTTGGGGGATTCTCTGGAAGCAGCGGGGTATACTTCAGAGGATGTTACCATGCTCCGCAGCGATGTGGAGCGGTTGAGGATGGTCAAGAAGGTTCTTGACGGTGAGGCCAGGATTACGCTGGTCGGGGAAGAGGAGCCGGTTGAGAGCAAGCCGCCCAAGGACGCCCCGCCGCCGATCCAGCTCATCGCCGACCTCGACGCCGACCCCTTCTTGCCC
>JABMPQ010000011.1 GCA_013202585.1 Parcubacteria group bacterium
ATAGCCCCACCAAAATGTCTATTAAACCGCCGATCCGAGCGAAGACGACACGGCAGCCGATGCCCAGCCCGCGACCACGCCCCCCAAGGACGAGCCGGCTGAGCCTGGAGACCGCCTGAAGACCTGCCCGGACTGCGGCGAGCGGAAGATCCCGTTCACCTCGGAGGCGCCCCGCTGTGATGACTGTCAGGCCAAGAAGGACGACAGCAGCGAGGACGAGCCGACGAAGTAGCCAGCGCCAGACTGCGCAGTGCCCTATGATCGCCTCAATCAACCCAGCTCACAAGCTCTTTCCAACCCGACCAACTGCGAGAGTTAGCATCATCTGTTAACTCTTTTTTATTTACCCTACCGAACACACCTGCCTTGACTAGCCCCGATCACCTTTGTATCATTAAAAAATGCAATTAAAAACTACCAAAAAAGAAGAGGGACAACGACTAGATTTATTTTTAGCAAAAAAGCTGCCTGATCTATCCCGCTCAGCCAGCAAAAAGCATATTGAGAATGGCTGTGTTTTGGTTGGTGGGAAAAAAGTGAAAGCTAGTTACCAGCTCAATGATCAAGATGTGGTGAGTGTCGATTTACCCGAAACTGTCCCCCAACAAGATCTAGCACCAGAAAATATAAGGCTGGATATTGTTTATGAAGATGATGACCTCGTGATAATAAACAAGCCCGCCGGCATGGTAGTTCACCCTGACAATAATTATCAGTCAGGCACTCTCGTAAATGCCCTATTAAATTATTATCCCCCAATAAAAGACGTGGGAGAATCAGACCGCCCTGGTATTGTCCATCGCCTCGACAAAGACACTTCCGGTCTAATAATTTGCGCTAAAACCGAAGAAGCCTACAAATATCTAGTAGCTAAATTCAAAGCTCGAGAGGTCACTAAAAAATACTACGCTCTGGTATTCGGGAAAGTAAAAGACAAGCAAGGCACTGTCACCTACTCACTCAGTAAGAATAAAAGTGGTACTGCTAAGATGACCATAGCGATCGACAAAGAAGCGGTGACGAAATATAAAGTTGAGAAATATTACCAAGATAACGACCAGTTGTATACATTACTAGAAGTATCCCCTCAGACTGGTCGCACCCATCAAATCCGCATTCATTTAGCTAAAATTGGCCATCCGATTGTCGGCGACCAACTATATAGTTTCAAACAACACCGTCGCGAATGTCCCCTAAAAAGACAATTTCTGCACGCTTTTCGTTTGGAATTCAAACTCCCAAGCGAAAAAGACAAATCGTTTGAAATTGGGTTGCCAGAAGATTTGAATAATTTTCTACCCAAGTCTTCACCCGTCCGATTCCACCTCTATAAACACTAATAAAAAGCTGATACATACGTATCAGCCGAAGGAGCTTCTTCCATTCACCTTTCTTTGCCCAAGGATCTCAGAATTTATCAACTGAGTTTTTAGGGAAAGGATTTCACAGGCCGTGCGGGATAAGCAACTCAACATCAAAGATTTTGCAACTGAAGAAAGACTATTAAACCAACCAAGATAGGGATTAGAATCAAGCAGAGGACAAAGAGAATTACAGTCAGAGCAAGTAAAGCAACGAAGGGGAAGAGCACAATACGCCCAATAACCGCGAATGCTCCTCCTGGACTACTATGACTCCATTGATCCCTGCTTCCACTGCATTGATGTCCTTGCGATTCAACAAAACTATCCTCACAACGCCCGCAAGTTGCGTAGTGAGTGTTCCTATCTGTTCCCATCGTATCTGCATCCTTCCTTTGTCTTCCTGTAGACAAAGCATGGTTTGAAACTACTTACTAAAGAACTAAATGCAACAATCTTTGCTGATATTAGAAGACTAAATCAATAAATGACGTCCGTCAAGATAGGGTAGCTCGGGAAGTTATGATAAGGTAAGTTTCTTTACCTCGGCCATTTTCCACTGGGCATAGTTCTTAAGTGACTGCCAGAAAAATAATTTTCGCACCCTGGATAGCCAAAATTACAATATTTTATTTCACTCCCCTTCTAATCCTGCTATACTCTAGACAAATAAACACTATGAAAATCACCATCGGCGGTCTCCCTGGCAGTGGCACTAGTACCGTCGCCAAACAACTTACTCGTAAGCTTAAACTCCAACACATCGACGCTGGTGATATTTGGGATGAAATGGCAGCGGCTCGCAATACTGACGTCACTGGCCTTAATTTGCTGGGTGAATCTGACCCTTCGATAGATAAAGAACTCGACGAGAGAATGCTAGAATACGCCAAGACTAAAGATAATGTTATTTTGGAAGGTCGCCTAATTGGCTGGCTTAGTCACCAAAATAAGTTAGATAACTTCAAAATCTGGTTTGATTGTCCCCTGGAAACTCGGGTGCAAAGAGTGAAGAAGAGAGAAGGAGATAATTTGACGGAAATTAAAGCTGATACGATAAAACGGGAAAATAGCGAGGCTAAAAGGTACAAAGAGTATTACGATATTGACATTAAAGACCTTTCAATATACGATTTAGTAGTTGATTCCAGTGTTAAAACTCCACCGGAGATTGTGGAGTTTGTTTTACAAAAATTAGATCAATAAGATGGACTTACTGCAAGAATTTGAGAAAAAACAGGCTAAACGAAAAATTCCTTCTATTAGGCCAGGTGACACAATCAAAGTACACCAAAAGGTAGAAGAAGGTGACAAACAAAGAATACAAATCTTTGAAGGTGTTGTTATTAAAATCCACCGCGGTTTTGGTATCAATGGTAACGTTACAGTACGAAAAATCGCTTCTGGTGTTGGTGTGGAAAAGACTTTCCCCTTTCACTTGCCCAGTATCAACAAAATCGAAGTGGTAAAACGAGGTAAAGTGCGGCGGGCTAAACTTTATTACCTGCGTCGCTTGCAAGAAAAAGCGGCTCGCCTGAAAGAAAAGAAGATGACAGAGGAGATGAAACAACAACTTATGTTTGAATCGGACGAGGAAAAGAAAGATCAGGAAGCCAAAAAAGCGAAGAAGAAAGAGGAAAAGGACACCAAGCCGAAAGAAGAGAAGAAGCCTGAAAATAAAAAAGAGGAAAAGCCGGCGGCTGATGAGGGGGAAAGTGGAAAGAAGAAATCTGATAAAAAATAGAGCTTTCCAGGCCGCGGTGCTGGAACGGTAGACAGGCTGGCTTGAGGGGCCAGTGTCCTTCGGGACGTGAGAGTTCAAATCTCTCCCGCGGCACCAACTCTTATTAACCTGGGCACTTGGCGCAGTTGGTAGCGCGACTGTTTTACACACAGTAGGTCGGGGGTTCGAATCCCTCAGTGCCCACCATTGTGATAATAGAACCCTTATTGATATATTTAAGACAATATATAGTTTAGGGGTTTTATTATGAAAGAAATTGAAAAGAAAAAAGCTAGGAAATTGCGCCAGCTTGGCTGGTCTTTAGGTCAAATAAAACATGAACTGGACGTCTCGAAAAGTAGTGTGAGTATTTGGGTGCGAGATATAAAGTTGACGAGCGAACAAAAACAGGAGCTATCTAAAAAAGGCCTGAAGAAAGAAATTATCGAGAAACGCAGAGAAACAAGATTAAGGAGAGAGAGAGCCAAAAGACAAATAATAATCGATAAGGCCAAACACGAAATAGAAAACCTTTCGATAAAAGATTTAAAATATATAGGAATAGCCCTATATTGGGCAGAGGGCAGTAAAACCCAGCGGGGGGGTTGTCCAATTTTCCAACAGTGATCCGCTAGCTATACAAGTGATGATGCTATTTTTTAAAGAGGTTTGTGAAGTTCCTAAAAAGAAATTTAGAGGACATATCTATATCCATTCTCATTTGAACATAAAAAATGCTTTAGAGTATTGGCATAAAATATCAAGAATTCCAAAAGGCCAGTTTTTCAAAACATCTATACAAAAAAATAGAAACAAGAAAAGTAAGAAGGATTCACTCCCTTTCGGAACATTCAGTATTGAAATCTGTGATACAAAATTGTTTTTAACAATTAGAGGTTGGATAAAGGGCACACAAGAAAAATTATTAAGCACGCCGGGGTAGCTCAGTGGTAGAGCAAAGGACTGAAAATCCTTGTGTCGAGAGTTCAATTCTCTCCCCCGGCATATAGGATGCGGGTGTAATATAATGGCTATTATACGACCTTGCCAAGGTTGAGAAGGCGGTTCGAATCCGCTCACCCGCTCCAGAAAAAATCGCCAAGCAGGCGGTTTTTGTTTACTCTCAAACCCGCTTCATATATAATAAGTTCTATAAGTACGGCCTGGTACCCAAGTGGTTTAAGGGAAGAGTCTGCAAAACTCTCATTCGCGAGTTCGAATCTCGCCCAGGCCTAAAAAATTCTTAAACATACCAAGAAACAAGCACGACAGCCCCGCCAGCTTGTTTTTTGTTTATATGCCAGAAAAACCACCGAGTACAAAAACTATGAGACTATATTTACAAAACCAGTTCAAAAATGATACCTTAAAGTACAGCTTTTAACACCCGAACCTTTCACATATGAACCAAAGGAGAACTGGTATGTTAAGGAACATTCTATCGATCCTGCTCGCGGCAATCCTCATCGCCCTCCCCGCCTGCAAAGGTGGGCAGAAAAGCAAACCCCCAACAGAGCAGACAAAGCAGCCAGAACAGGCGAAACAGAAGTCAACTTCCAAGAAGAGAAGTGAGATCTTTTCTATCCTAGGAAGAGGATCTTTTGTAACTTTGTCTCCTGGAGTGTTCTGGACAGAAACACCGGAAGACAAACCCAACTGCGATGATGGAACTGAGAGACTCCACTTTTCTATCCGCAACAGTAAAATCGAGATTTGCTGCTACGACTGCTGCCGTTCAGACACCCCTGTCGTCAAAGAATCGTTTCGTTTGCAAAACATCGCTTATGATTGCCTAGCCGGATATCTTGATTACAAACCAGGACTAGATGACCGGAAAAGGCCTCTCATCCAATACGAGCTCAGTCATCTCGGGGAAAAAGTCTACCGGACAGTGGCTGGAGGATGTGTTCAGGAAAGCGTGGTGCTCGGATCTGGATTTATCGGACGCATCAAAAATTCTAACCGCGTCAGGAAAGTCGAGGATGTTCTGATGGACCTCCACGGGACGTTCATTGCTTTTCACAACACCGCCTTCACCAACCCGTTGCCTACCTGGTACCTTCAAGGCATGGCCATCGCCATCAAGGAAACCATGGGATGCATAGGATGTGGCCCTGCACGCCAAGACAGACCCGCCAAGGGATATGGCCTGATTGAGCAGGGGCACGATTTCTGGCAACGCCGGAAAGCAGGGAAACCGCTCGATAAGCACCACCAGAAGATATTCGAGAAAGACAATCCTCATAGCGGTCACGGCCACCTTCACGGGGCTATGGCTTTCGCCGCTCTGCAACGTGACTACCGCTGCAACATGCTCTGCTGGGCTGAGATCTGGAAAAAGCTCAAGCAGAAAGCTGACGCTAATAAACGGGAGCGGCAATCCAACTCATGGACAGGGGTATCCACCACTTCGTACGGAAGTACCGGAGCTCTAGATACCAAGAAAGCCATCAAGGCAGTCGCCGGGCCAAAGACCCAGCACATCTTCGACATACTGAAGCTGTAAACAACGCACCGCCACTCATACCAGCCCAAAACACGACGCGTGTCAGATCCCTGGCCGCGTTTTTTTATTTACGAAGTCCTGCCTGCCAGCAGGCAGGGAGTGAGATCCCGATCCGCATCGGGACGAGCGAACAAGTAAACAAAGAGGGAAGCTCTTTATTTGCGCACTAAAAAATCCCAAAAAAACCACCAAAATATTTATCCCCAGCTTAAGTTCTAATTCAAAGTGCAACATTCATGAAATAC
>JABMPQ010000012.1 GCA_013202585.1 Parcubacteria group bacterium
GTATTTCATGAATGTTGCACTTTGAATTAGAACTTAAGATATTCGAAGACAAGTGGATAACTTTATCAGATTAAAGTATTTTTCAGCTTTCCTGTCATTTCTTCACCGTAATCAACCAAATAATTTGTTTTTACCTCTTTTATATTACCATTTTCTGGCGCTTGGAGCATTACTCTTTGTTATTCCCCATAAGTTTCAGCAATAAGACCTCTGTTCGCTTCTCGTCCAGCAACGGCCAGCCTTGAATTTTTATATCTAAGATCTTCAGTCACGTTCTTGCCAAACCACTCTAGTGCGACGAAGCCATCAGCCTCATCTTCCGTATCAAACTCTACTTCAGCAGTTATTAGGCCGCTCAGATCACCGCTGAAAATGTCTAGCTCTATCGTAACCTCCATTTGCTTCCCAGCTTTGTCGTCGTGATAGCTGTAGGGCATTTTGTGTCGTACTTTTTCTATTTTTTTGCCTACTATTTGTGGCCAAAGAGAGTCAAATTCTTGCTTTGTTAGGTCGCTTTCAGGTTCTTCACATACCCGGCCACTTATTCTTTTTTTAGTTGTTTTAATAAATACTTCTTGGCCGTCTGGCTTTGTCATCTTCCTAATTCTTCCTTTTCCACCTCCTAAATAGCCTTGCACAATAGGAATTCGCTCAGCACTAGCAAATAGTTCTTTTGGGATTTTATCTTTATCTATTATGTATTTCTCCTCAATTTCTAGTGGAATATTTTCTTTATCAGCATCTGGTGCTGATTCGCCGCCTGGAGCAAAAGGCCCTTCTGGATTGGACATAGGTTTTTATAATTATTTGATTTGTTTTATGTCGAGATCACTTCTCTATCTGAGATTTTACTTTTCCCGCCATCTCCTCATTATAATCTACCAAATATTCTGTTTTCACTTCTCGGAAGCTCCCATTTTCTGGCACTCTTAGTATCACTCGTTGTTTCCCCTGGTGGGTAGCAAAAATTTTCTTAAGTTGGTGGAATAAGGCAGGGGAAGCACCCGCCGGAATCTTTATTTTCACTGCTCCTTTTTTATCAGCAGCGATCTGATTTCCGACGCCAGTTTGATTACTGGCCGGCTCAAAGCCCATCTCGTCACTGCGATTACTATTAGCCTGCCTGCCGGCAGGCAGGGCTTGACGCATTGACTGCACCGTCTGCCATTTGTCCATCATCTCTTGATCTATTTCGCGCACTTCTTCGCATAAAATTTTCATCTCGCCGTCACGATCGTTCAATTTTCCTTCAACTAGCACAATTTTACCTTCTTCCCAAATATTATGATTTCTCTCCAGAACCGAAGGGAAGACGATCACTTCTAATTTATCCAGGCCATTTTCCAGCTCCACAAAAAGCATCGGCTGATTTTTCTTGGTGATTATTTTTTTTGCTTTATTGACCACACCCCCTACTTTTACAACTTGGTCAGATTTTTTTTGGGGAATATCTTTAAAGGATACCGTACTGGCGGCCAGAAATTTTTTATATTCTTCCAGGGGATTTTCCGAAACGTACAGTCCCAGTAATTCTTTTTCCCAAGCCAGTCGCTCTTTTTTGGTAGCTGGCTCAACTGCTTCTAGTTTCAGTCCGGGAGCAGCCTGCTCGCCCGATCCGAGGCTGCCAAATAAATCAGTCTGTCCAGCGGCGTTAGCCCGGCTAGTCGATTTTATATGTTCCAAAATTCGTTCCATATTAGCCAGTACCTGTTTTCGTTCTACTAGTTGGTCGAGGGCACCACTCATCGCCAGGCTTTCTAGCGATCTTTTATTCAAATTCTTGGAGCTGACTCGCTTGATAAAATCACCGAAATCGGAAAATTTTCCATCCGTTTTGCGTTCTTCAACCACCTGCTCGATAATATTGTTGCCCAGATTCTTGATAGCACTAAAAGCAAAGCGGATATTTTTTGTCCCCGGCACGACGGCAAAAGTATCAAAGCTTTCATTAATATCTGGTGGCAGTACTTCCAAGCCCATCTGTTCGCACTCGGTAATCTCAATTGCTACCCGATCAGTGTTTTCTTGGTCAGCTGTTAAGAGGGCAGCCATAAATTCAGTTGGATATTTAACTTTGAGGTAGGCTGTTTGGTAGGCGATCAAGGCGTAGCAAGCAGCGTGGGAGCGATTAAAGCCATAACCAGCAAAAGGTTCGATAAAAGTGAATATTGCCTGGGCTGTTTTACGGTCGATTTCGTTGGCAACACAACCGTCGATAAATTTCTTTTTTTGTTCCAGTAATAGCTTTTTTATTTTCTTTCCCACCGCTTTACGAAGAACGTCTGCTTCAGCTAGGGTGAATCCGGCTAAGTCTCGGGCAATCTGCATCACTTGCTCTTGGTAAATGGCAACCCCATAGGTGTTTTCTAAAATCGGTTTAAGCTTGGGGTGAATATAGCGCGTTTTTTTCTTACCATGTTTACCGGCGATATAGTCAGGAATCCAGTCCATCGGTCCGGGACGGAAAAGGGCTACCATGGCAATCAGATCTTCGAATTCAGTCGGCTTGAGCTGTTTGAGATAACGTTTCATACCGGCTGATTCGAACTGAAAGACGCCCGTAGTTTGTCCTTTTTGAAAAAGTTCGTAGGCTTGTTTGTCATCGAGAGGGATAGTTTGGATATCGATGTTAATCTTTTTAACTTTATCGATTATCCGTAAGGCTCTTTCAATGATGGAAAGATTTTTCAAGCCCAAGAAATCCATTTTAAGGAGGCCGAGATCTTCGACGGCGTGCATTTCATATTGAGTAATAATCGAAGCGTCATCTTGACTAGCTTTTTGTAAAGGAATATAGGTGTCAAGCTCGTCGGGGGAGATCACAGTACCACAAGCGTGGGTGGAAGCGTGACGGGCGACGCCTTCCAATTTTTTCGAGTAATCGATTAGTTTTTTGGCCTGGGGGTCGCTGTTGTATAATTCACGCAGCTCTGGTTCAGCGCGAAGGGCTTCCTCGAGGGTGTTGAACATCGGAATCAGCTTGGCTGCCTTGTCACAAAAGTCATAAGGGTAGCCCAGGGCACGACCACAATCGCGAATGGCAGCCCGGGCAGCCATAGTTCCAAAGGTGATGATTTGAGCTACTTTGTCCTTGCCGTATTTCTGACGGGTGTATTCGATTACCTCATCGCGGCGGGTATCGGCAAAGTCGAGGTCGATATCAGGCAGGCTGATCCGCTCCGGGTTGAGAAATCGCTCGAAGAGCAAATTATACTTTATCGGATCAACGTCAGTGATATTTAAAAGATAGGCGACCAAACTACCACCGGCGCTACCCCGGCCGGGCCCGACGACAATCCCATTGTCTTTGGCCCAGTTGACTAGGTCTTGAACTATTAGAAAATAAGAAGAAAAGTTGGTTTTAGAAATAACTGACAGTTCATAATCTAAACGTTCGATTATCTCTTTTTCTTTGTTTGAGGTAGCTTTGTCGAGGTTCGATATCTGATATCTTCTATCAAGTCCTTTAACACAAAGCTCGCGGAGATAATTGTCTGGAGATTTTTTGCCTGGCACCGGAAAAAGGGGCAACTTACTTTCACCCAGCTTGATTTCGACGTTACATTGTTCGGCGATCTTGAGTGTATTTTCAGTTGCTCCCGGAAAATTCTGGCAGCTATCAATCATATCTTGAGGATCGCGTAAAGAAAAATCAGTTCCTACCATCGACAAACGGTTTTCGTCGGTGACAGTTCGCTGCATTTGAATACACATTAAAACATCGTGCACCTTATCATCCTCGGTATTCAAATAGTGGACATCATTGGTGGCGACTAGGGGAGTGTTAGTTTTTTGCGCTAATTCAGCCACGGCTTCGTTGGCTGTCTTTTGTTTGGGAATGTTGGGATGATCCTGGATCTCAAGATAGAAATTGTCCGCCCCAAAAATATCTTTGTATCTTTTTATCGCTTCTTCGGCCTTGTCAGGTTTACCACTCAAAACACTTACTGGAATCTCACCTTGTAGACAAGCGGAAAGAGCAATCAGACCCTCGCTGTATTTTTTCAGTAACTCAAAATCCACTCGCGGCTTATAATAAAAGCCCTCTAAGTGGGCTTTGGTGGTCAATTTCAGCAGATTACGATAGCCGGTTTCGTTTTTGGCTAACAGAACGAGATGGTAAGGATTAATGTCGAGTCTAGGCCTTTTTTGTTTACGGCCATGGCGAGCAACATAAGTTTCTACGCCAATAATAGGCTTAATGCCAATTCCCTTAGCTTTTTGGTAAAATTCAACCGTTCCGTACATCGTGCCGTGGTCGGTGAGAGCTAGAGATTTTAGACCCTGTTCTTTAGTTTTATTTAAGAGATCGTCTATTTTGGCGAGGCCGTCGAGAAGAGAGTAATGGCTATGGACATGAAGATGAGTAAACATGTGGAGTCTATTATCTATTTCTCGATTTTCAGTTTGCTGCGTTTCTTCCGACTCTCAAAGTAAAGTACACCAGTAACCACGATTACTACCACGCCAAGAATGAGAAGAACAGTCAGTAATACCCAGCTGAAAATAAAGTGGGCGGTTTTAACTAGGGCTGATACTACGGAGCGTCCAGCACTAGTACTGTCGAGAATAAAGATAATGAAGAAAAACAGAATTGTTCCCAGAACGATCCTTTTTAACAATTTGCGAGGAGCACTAATGTAGTGACGGAAAAACAACACCACCTTATCGAGTGTTTTTAATTTCTTTTCTTCTATTTTGGTGAGATCTTTAACAGCTTGGTGATAGGCAGATAATATTTCCTTGATATCAATTACTTCGATCTCAGCGCTTACTTCCAGAGCTAATTTTTTATAAATGTCACGGGCTAGCTGTAAAGCTTCGTAATCAGAAAAAGCACTACGGGCATTTCGTACTCGCTGGTCAGTAGTTTTGCCAGGAAAGTTTCTTCTTTTCAAGACCTCATCGAAAATCTTTTCCGTTTCGATAATGGCCATAGCTGTTCCACCTTTATTTTTCTCATTTACATAAGCCTCAACTTTTTCCCAGTTGAGAGCGGGATTTTTAGAATCTTCTTTTTCTTTGTCAGCCATATTTATTAGATAATTTATCCGATGTTTTGCAGGTGAAGTATATAATAGAAGGCGGAGGGGGGCAATATATTAAAAAACTCCGCTGGCGGCAGAGTTTTTGTGACAGATTTTATAGTTAATCTAAGCCTTGCCTCTTGATTTGAATTCTTTGGCCGCTCGTTTGGCCTTACCCTTATACTCGTCAACTTTTTCAGCTGCCTCGTCTTTCACCTCGTCCATTTTTTCTAGAGCCTCTTTTTTCAGTGCTAAGCCTTTTTTCTTGGCTTCGTCAGCTTTAACTTTGAGTTGTTTCCGGGTCTCTTCGCCGGTTTGCGGAGCGTACAGTAGCGCCACACCAGCTCCCACTAGGGCTCCGAGAATGACTCCACCTAAGAAACTACTGGCGCCGTTGCATTTATTGTACATATTTTTGGTTATAGAACTTACCCGGCTTGGCGCATTTCTTCGTTGGAAGCTGCGGTACTCGTTCGACGTATGTTTAATACGTCTCACTTCGTTCCTCACTTCCGTCTCGAACTGCATCCAAGCCGGGTAAGTCCTTGTTTAATTATTTTTTCTTGTCAGTAAAAATTTTGGCAGCTGAGCGAACACCCTTAAATACTTGCGAAAATGACTCAATTGGCTTGAGGATGCCGTTATTAATACCATCAATAGTTTGCATTAAGGAAGAAACAGTAGTGCTCGTAGACTCAACTACCGGATCGATTTTCTCCAATTTTTTGTTAACGTCTTCGACTGTCTTGCGTGATTCCTGAACTACCTTAGTAACTGAATAGAGAAGATAGCTCAAAAAACCGGCCAGAACTACTATGGCTAGGGCTAAACCTCCCCAGAGAAGGTCAATACTAGTGTCAAACATGGTTTTTAGTTAGTTTGTTTTTGTATTTATTAACATGTATACACAATACGGAAGATCTCATCTCCTTTCTATTATAGCATATTTTCTGCATCTTGTTAACATGTTTTTTCCGGCAGCTTTATGCTATATTAGACCCATTGTGTGGTCTATCAGGCGATAGGTTTAATGAACACAAAATTGCTCAATAGGTAACAATATTGGAATGAACAACAATCAAGGAAATCTATCTCCCGAGGAAATCCGTCAACAGCGAGTTAAGGCGCAGAAGGCCAAGATCTCCAAAAATTACGAACGGAAACTTTTTGTAATAAAGCATAAAAAGAAGATACTCTTTTGGCTTAAGATAGCTGGATTGGTTATAGTGGCTATAGCGGTAGTGGCGGGGGCAACAATCGGGATCATCAACTTGGTTAAATTTTTAACTAGAGATAAGGGTGATCAACCACAAGTAGTGGTGGACGAGATAGAAAAACCACCAGCTGACTTTGCGATAAAGATGACGGAAATAAAACTTTTACAGCCGGTGGCGGGGGAAACAACCTATGACATTATGGCTCGGATCGTTAATGAAGACCCAGATTGGGGAGTAAGTAAGTTAAGCTATACTTTTGTTCTCAAAGATCGTTTTGATCAAGTGGTGGCGGAACAAAAACAAAATTCTTTTATTCTCCCCAATCAAAGTAGGCATTTAATTGAAATAGGAATTGAAACGGAAAAAGCAGCTCAGAAAGTAGAGTTGAAAATCAAGCTGGAAAAAATCCAGAAACTAAAAGAATTCACCCTACCAAATATTAAAATTGTTGATAAAAGTTACCAGGCCACTGACATGAAAGTAACCGGCGAGCTTTTAAATGATAGTCCTTATGATTTTGGTAAAGTGGAGGTGGGAGTTATCTTATTTGATAAGGTGGGGGAGGTAATAGGATTAAATTTTACCAATGTTAATTCTTTTACTAGCGGTAGTAAGCGATCGTTTGTGGTTAGTTGGAATGATGATGAAGTTTTAGGGGTGGTTTCTCAAGTTTACGTTGAACCCCAAGTAAATGTTTTCGGTTCTGGAATATTTATGAATAATTACGGTTCGGGACAGAACTTAGACTACTGATAGCACAGATTGACACGGATTAATACCCGCCCGCCTCGCCCCGATCAAATCGGGATGGGCAGGCAGATCAACACAGATACATGCGGTCTGAGGCGTGTATTTTAGTAACTAAACCATGTTTCAAGTTGTCAAACATCTAAGGAAATTAGACTGGCTATTACTAGCAGCAGTTGTTTTACTAATTAGTTTGAGCATTGTGTTGATTTATAGCACTTCCGGATCTACCGCGGGCGAGTTTGATTTTTCCAATTTGCACAAGCAGGTAATTTTTGTTGGGCTGGGTTTGTTGTGTTTCATGTTGGCATCTTTTTTCGACTACCAGCTTCTAAAAAATTACGCCTATGCCTTATATATTATTATGGTAGTTGTTTTGGTAGGGGTTCTAATATTTGGTACGGAAATTCGGGGGACTAAGGGCTGGTTTACTTTCGGCTCCTTCCAGATCCAACCGGCAGAAATTGCCAAAGTGGTCTTGTTAATTATTCTCGCTCGATATTTTGCTAGCATCACTGGAAAGATGAGCACATTTCGTTATGTCGTCATCTCTGGTCTTATTACTTTAATTCCAGCTGGCTTGATTATTCTCCAGCCGGATTTTGGGTCAGCCCTAGTATTGATTTTCTTGTGGCTAGCCATGCTACTCATTTCCGGAATAAAAAGGATTTATGTAGCCATGCTTGGTGGTGGTGGATTTGCCATCGGCTGGATTTTATGGGAGTTTATTTTTAAAGACTACCAGCGTGAAAGAATTCTCACTTTTTTAAATCCGGCTCGGGATCCTCTGGGTGCTGGCTATAATATTATCCAATCCAAAATCGCGGTTGGCTCGGGAGGGTGGCTAGGCAAAGGGTTGGGTTATGGTTCACAAAGCCAACTGAAGTTTCTGCCAGCTCAACAGACTGATTTTATCTTTGCTGTTTTGGCAGAAGAGCTGGGATTTTTAGGAGCCTCTTTATTATTAGTGCTGTTTTGCTTTTTATTGTTGCGCATGATGAGAGCTGTTCGCGGAGCCCGCGATGATTTTGGCTTAATGTTAGGAGTTGGGGTTATTGTAATTTTCTTGTTCCAAATAATTGTCAATGTGGGAATGAATATGGGAATGGTTCCAGTCACGGGAATTCCTTTGCCCCTAGTTAGCTATGGTGGTAGTTCGTTGATTAGTATGTTAATACTGGTGGGGATATTACAAAGTGTGGCGATCAGGAGTAAGACACTGAAGTTCTAGCCCCTTTGTTGATAACTGTAGCGAAAAGGTCTTGAAAAAAAGTGGGTCTGGAGTAGAATGAAGAACTGATAATTCTCGGATGGAAAATTCCGGGGGTTTTATTAATAATGTGCTAATAATCAGATAAGCAAATGTCAGATCTACAAATAAAAGCTAAAGCTAGAGAAGAAGTTGGTAAAGGATTGGTAAAGCTTCGGGCAGCTGACCAAATCCCGGGAAATTTTTATGGTGCCAAGAGCAAACCAGTTTCATTGTCAGTTGAGTATTTGCCTTTTAAAAAAGTTTTTCAGGAGGCAGGGGAAAACACAGTGATTGATTTAGATGTCGACGGTAAAAAGAAAAAAGTATTGGTGAAAGAAGTACAATATCATCCTACTACTAGCAATTTTATTCACATCGATTTTTTTGAGGTAGATGTTACTAAGAAAATTACGGCGGCGATTCCGTTGGAATTCACCGGTGAATCTAAAGCGGTTAAAGATGAAGGCGGCGTGTTGGTGAAAAGTATTGATGAATTAGAAGTAGAATGTCTACCAGCTGATTTGCCCAAGAACATTACGGTCGATATTAGCTCACTTGATACTTTTGAGGATGTTATTAAGGTAGGTGATTTGGATATCTCAGCCGCTGTTAGCGTCTCACTGGATAAAAAGAATGTTATTGCTACTGTCACCCCACCGCGGTCGGAGGAAGAATTGGATGAGCTGGATGAGGAAGTCAAGGGAGATGTTGAAGATGTCGAAGGCGTCAAGAAAGAAGAACCAGTCGAGGGTGAAGAGGGGGCTGAAGAGGGTGAAGGCGATAAGCTGGCCGAAGAAAAACCAGCCGAGGAAGCTAAAGGCGCTGACGACAAAGATAAAAAATAATTTACATTTTTTACAATTATGGTAAAAAAATCTATTACTAAAATAAAGGAAGCAGAAAACAAAGCCGAGAGAATTGTGGTCGAAGCGGAGAAAACGGTAGCTGATAGTGTTGTGTCCGAAAAAAGAAGGTGGGAAAAAGAACTAGATAAAATAAAAGAAGCAGAAGAAGTTAATCTAGCCACAAAATTAGAAACTGCTAAGAAAGAAGCCGGAGGCCTAAAAAAAGAACGAGAATCAGAGATTGATAGTAAAATGTCGGCCGTAGAGGATAAGGCCAAAACCAATGTAGATAAGGCTGTTCAGCTCTTGGTTGACAAGATGCTGGCAGTTTAGGATCGCGGTTTGTGAGTAGCCGTGTTTTTTTGTGAAATTATAAAAAGGTTGTTATGGCAGTTGCCAATGTCAAAAAAGTAGGCATTATAGCCCATAAAAAAGACAAGGAAAAAGTTGTTGACTTTTTGTATGGCACTGGGCTTTTAGAAGTGACTAATTGGCAGGGCAAGGCAGTCAAGGTAGAAGCAGTTGAGGCTGAGGAAGATACTAGTCAGCTCGAATATAAGTTATCACGGGCTCAGTTTGCGATTGGGTTTTTAGAAGAATATAAGGGCGGGGAGAAAGTAAAATTAGTTGATAAATTGATTGGGGCAAAATTGCCAGTGTCAACCAGTAAAGTGGCCAAGATCGCTAAAGAATTTCCGATAGATAAGGTGGTAGGGCGGTGCAACGAGTTGGAGGAGGAAATCAATCAGAAACAGTCGGAGATCGATAGTTCGACTGAGGAAAAAGAGTTGCTAGAAAAGTGGGTTAGCCTGGATGTTAAAGTCGATGAAGCCCGCGAAACCAAAACCACCAAAGCTATTTTTGGCATGGTAGGCAACGAGCAGTATCTGGCTTTCATTCGTGAGCTGGAAAAGAAAGTTACTCAGGTTGATATCAGAAAAGTGACCAATGATGAGCAAAAAAATTACATCCTGGTCATTTTTAATAAAAATTTCGAGCGCGAGGTTAGTAAGATTTTATTCAAATACGGGCTGGAGAAAGTGAGCCTGCCCTCAGCTGACAAGACACCCCGTGAGTTACTAGAGGATCTATCAGAACGCAACAAAGTACATCGCAAAGATATCAAAAAGCTTAAATCTGAAACGGAGAAGTTGGCTAAAAAATATCTGGCGGATCTTAAAGTATTATTTGACCACTTCACTTGGCAGGTTGATAAGAGCGCTGTTCAAAAAGATTTTAAAGAAACTAATAGTACATTTATAGTAACTGGCTGGATGAGGAAAGATGACATTAAGCGGATAGAGAAGGGACTGGAAAAGGTCACTACAAATTTTGTTATTGAAGAAATGGAGCTGGAAAAGGGTGAAGAAGCACCAGTAGTTATGAGTAATTCTTCTTTTATGCAACCATTTGAGGCGGTGACTAGTATCTATGGCTTGCCTAAGTCTTCGGAAGTAGATCCAACCCCTTTCTTATCGATATTTTTTATAATCTTCTTTGGGTTGTGTCTGACTGACGCCGGCTATGGCTTGGTTCTGATGACTTTGACTTATTTGATAATCAAAGTATTAAAGATTCCTAAGGAAAAACAGCGGCTACTGAGGCTTTTGATGTATGGTGGTTTTGTTACCTTTATTGTCGGTGTTTTGACGGGTGGTTGGTTTGGAATTGTGCTGGAGGATCTACCGGCTGGCTTAGATTGGTTGGCTAACGGGTTAATGGCTGTCAGATTGATCAATCCGATCGAGAATCCGATAGTGATGTTGGGACTGTCGTTCGCCTTAGGTTATATCCACATCATCTATGGCATTGCGATCGACATGTGGTGGAAAATCAAGAATGGCAGTGTTAAAGATGGCATTTTAGATAGTGGCACCTGGATTTATTTCTTGTTAGCCATGGGCTTCTATGGAGCAACGGCGGCTGGCGTTTTACCGGAAAGCTTGAAGTCTATTTCATTATATTTACTGTTGGCTGGTGTAGTGGTATTAATATTGACCCAAGGGCGTAAGCAGAAAAATCCGATTATGAAGTTGCTGGCGGGTATCGGCAGTTTGTATGGCTTGGTGGGATATATGAGTGATATTTTGTCCTATTCGCGTTTACTGGCTCTCGGGTTGGCTACTGGTGTTATTGCGATGGTGATTAACTTGATTGCGGTAATGTTTAAGGATATGATACCAGTGGTTGGTTGGGTGTTTATGGTGCTAATTATTATTGGTGGTCACATTTTCAATATTGTGATTAATGTGTTGGGAGCTTACATCCATTCCGGTCGGCTACAGTTTGTGGAATTTTTCCCCAAGTTTTTCCAGGGCGGGGGCAAGATTTTCCGACCGTTTAAGCGAGTGAGTAAGTATGTGGATTTGAAGTCATAAATAAGAAATAAGTCTATGAGCGAGGCAACATTTGAAGCAGTACCAAATCAAGATTTCCCGGAAGGGGTTGTGAGAGAAAAAGGTAGCGAAATAAGAAGAGATTTGGAAGCAATAACTGGGGCATATACCACGAATGTTACTGATGAAAAGCATGGAAGGCGAACTATGTCACAGGCCGAGTTGAATGCTCAAAGACCAAATCTTTCTAGGCAGGAAGCAAGTTATGCTGAAGCACTAGAAATGCGGATGGGTTTGGAGCATAGGGACTGGGCAGCTGGCGGTTTCAAAATGCATAATTCATCAGAAGGGGAGGGCTCCACAGAAGTCCCTCAGTATTCTTCCTCTCGGGAATTAGGTGCGCAGCAAAAAATATGTTCTAGATCACGATCTGAAGTTGATGAATCGTCAAGAGTGGCTGAGCTTGAAAAACTGGTTACTGAGGCGTTCCCTGAGTTTGAGATGGTTCGATATAGTTGGGAAGGAAGAGATTAAAATAACAAGTAGTAGCTTATTAATTTAAATAATAATTAAGGAATAAAAGTATGATCGGAATTGCACTTGCAATCTGCGGCGCGGCTCTAGCAGTCGGGCTCGCGGGAACTGGTTCAGCAATCGGAATGGGTATTGCTGGTCAGGCAGCCTCTGGCGTGGTATCAGAAGAGCCAGAAAAATTTGGTAAAGCACTTCTTATGGAAGCTTTGCCGGGAACACAGGGTATTTACGGGTTCTTAGGAGGATTTTGGGTGATTATGAAGTTGGACTTGCTCTCAGGAGCAACACCAATCGATGCGGCCACTGGCTTACAATTCTTGTTTGCCTGTCTGCCAATTGCGATCGCTGGTCTTTCCTCAGGAATCTTCCAAGGTAAAGTATCAGCAGCTGGTATTGGCATTATCGCCAAGAAGCCGGATGAGTCTGGTAAAGGTATTATCCTTTCCGCTATGGTTGAGACTTACGCGGTGTTAGGACTACTGGCTACCATTTTGTTGATTAATGGTATTCAGTTAGGGGGTTAAGGAAGTTTACTGCTAGCTGCTCTAGTATACCTCGAAAACACGTCGGATTTCCCCGGCGTGCCTGCCTGCCGGCAGGCAGGGAAATCCGGCTCGGGCGTTGACCTCATTCTCCCACCTACGGCGGGAACCATGCCCGTTCGGCCAACTCAACGGTTTTCGAGTGCATACTAGAGCAGCTAGTCATTGGGTTAATAATCATATATATAAAGAATGGCATTAGAAGATATCACACAAACAATTACGCAGGAAGCTCAGGCGGAAGCGAAAAAGATCACAACAGCTGGCGATAAGCAAGTGGCTGAGATTGCGACTGAGGGCAAAGAGAAAGTAACAGCTGAGGAGACTAAGATTAGTCAGAGGATTGAGAAAGAAGCACAGAAGGTTGTGGAACGGGTTAAGTTTCAGACCAATATTGCTGAGCGCAATCAATTAGTAGCGGCTAAACAGAAGATTGTTAAGGAAGTTTTTGCTAAGGTTCTCGAGCAGATGGGCGGTCTGGATGAAGGAAAATATGTTGATTTTGTCACCGGCCTGGTTAACGGCTTGCCTGATGTAGCTGAGGGCGAGATTGTGCCAGTTGAAGGCAAGGAAGAGTTGACTAAGCGAATCGTTGACAGTAGCCAGAAAAATTTTGCTGTGTCTGGCGATGCTATCCCTGGTGTGGGCGGATTTGTTTTTCGCTCAGAGAACATCGAGATCAATAACACCTTTGCTGCTTTGCTAGATGAGAAAAAAGGTGACTGGGAAATCGAAGTTTCCAAGATTTTATTTAGCTAGTTAGCTTGTTAGGGAATATTATGAGTAAATCCCAATATCTATACGCCACCGGACGGATTAGGAGCTTGGAGACCAAGTTGCTATCTACCAGTGATATGGAGCGCATGATTGATGCCAAAGACGCGGCTATGGCTTTTAAGGTTTTCAATGATCTTAGTTATGCTGACGAACTATCGGACATTGAGAAGCCAGAGAATTATCAAGAAGTTCTTCAGCATGACTTACAGCAGGTCAAGGACGTTTTAAAGCAAGTAACGCCAGACTCTAAAGTGATGGATCTACTTTTTTCTCGTTATGACTATCACAACATCAAGTTATTCCTGAAAGCCAAGATGTTGGAAAAAGATTTGAGCAAGCACGAGTCTAATCTAGGCAATGTTGATCCGGAGCGTCTGCGTGACTATATCGTTAAAGACACCAAGACGGCTGTTCCAGCTGAGATCGAAGAAGTAATTCGGGACGCCAAAAAGGAATTTGATAAAAAAGATGTCGGCGGATATATTATTGATTCATACATTGATGGTAAGTATTTTGGTCGCTTGAAAGAATTGGCGGAGAAACTAAATAATAATTTTGCTACTAGTCTAGTGAAGAACTGGATTGATATCGCCAATGTGAAGTTATTCTTACGGGCAAAGAAGTTAGGACTGGAATTAGAAAAATTCAAGAGTTATTTTATCGAAGGTGGTAACATTCTAGCCTCTAGTTTGATTAATTATTATGGCAAAGATCTGAAGGAGGCAGTGACGATTTGCTCACGGGGCTTCGAAGATACCGAGGTGAAAGAAGCGATCAAAGACTACGTCGAAGGTGGCGAGCTGTGGAAAATGGAGAAGGCTTTTGAAAATTATGAGATTAAATTTATCCAGCAAGCGAAGTATATTGCTTACGGCCCAGAAATTGTCTTAGCGTATTATTTGGCCAAGAAAAATGCGGTGCGCAATGTGCGGTTGATTTTTACGGGTAAGTTAAATGATTTACCTAGCAGCGAAATTAAAGAAAGAGTAAGGGAGATATATTAAGATGGAACACAAAATTGGCATAATTGGCAGTCACGAAGAAATCCTGGGCTTCAAAACTCTAGGGTTAGTGCCTTTGGCTGTGCGCAAGAAAGAAGAAGTTATTAAAAAACTGGATGAATGCATTGAGAAAAAAGAATTTGCGGTGATATTTGTTGTCGAAAATTGGGCGGAGCAAGTAGAAGAAGAGTTGCTGGAGCGTTCACGCGGTGCTTTGCCAGCTGTGGTGACAATTCCGGGTTATGCTGGTAGTAAAGGGATGGGTGAAAAGAAACTACGCAAGATCGTGGAGCAGGCAGTGGGGAGTGATATTTTGTTTAAAGACTAGGATATAAATAGATAAAAAACTAATTCATTATAACTATGAGTGAAAGCAAAGACATGGAACAAGGAATTATAACTAAAGTATCTGGCCCATTGGTTGTCGCCAAGGGCATGAGTGAGGCTAAGATGTATGAGGTGGTTAAGGTGAGCGAGGAAAAGCTCATTGGTGAGATTATTGAGCTGGAAGGCGACCGCGCCTCGATCCAGGTATATGAAGAAACCGGCGGCCTCGGGCCGGGTGACCCAGTCTATCGGACTGGTAGTCCCTTGTCGGTGGAGCTGGCTCCGGGATTGATGGAGTCTCTTTATGACGGTATTCAACGACCACTTAACTTAATTCAGGAAAAAGCGGGTGATTTTATCACGCGTGGCATTGAAGTACCAGCGATCGATCGTGAGAAGAAATGGGAATTCAAACCAGTAGCCAAGCAGGGGGACGAGGTAGCCGAGGGCGATACTCTGGGAACAGTTGATGAGACTACTCTAGTCGAACACCGGATCATGGTGCCTAAGGGTGCAGCCGGCAAGGTCAAAGAAGTAAAAAGTGGTGAATTTACAGTTGAAGAAATAGTGGCGGTGATTGCGGGCAAAGATGGCCAGGATATTGAGGTTATGATGCTACAAAAATGGCCGATTCGTGAACCGCGACCAGTAGCCTCTAAATTAGTTCCGACAGAGCCCCTGATTACTGGTCAACGCGTAGTAGATACTTTCTTTCCAATCGTAAAGGGTGGGGTTGGTTGTGTGCCGGGACCGTTTGGTGCGGGTAAGACAGTAATTCAGCATCAATTTGCCAAGTGGGCCGATGCGGATATTGTAATCTTTATTGGTTGCGGCGAGCGTGGTAACGAGATGACGGACGTGTTGATGGAATTCCCGGAACTTAAAGATCCTCGCTCCGGTGAACCACTAATGAAGCGAACAGTCTTAATCGCCAATACTTCTAATATGCCAGTGGCCGCGCGTGAAGCTTCGGTTTACACTGGTATCACTTTAGCGGAATATTATCGAGACATGGGTTATAAAGTGGAGCTAACAGCTGACTCGACCTCGCGTTGGGCGGAGGCGCTACGAGAAATTTCCGGACGACTGGAAGAAATGCCGGGTGAAGAGGGCTATCCAGCTTATTTAGGTTCGCGCACAGCTAGCTTTTACGAACGAGCCGGTAAAGTGCGCTGTCTTGGCGGTGAGAAGCGGGAAGGATCGCTGAGCGTGATCGGTGCTGTTTCTCCTCCTGGTGGTGATTTATCCGAGCCTGTTACACAGAATACTCTACGCGTGACCAAAGTATTCTGGGGCCTAGATGATGACTTAGCTAACCGGCGTCATTTCCCCGCTATCAACTGGTTGAATAGTTATTCGCTATATCTGGAAGACGTCAACGACTACATGAAGAAAGAAGCAGGCAAAGATTGGCCCGAGATGCGTGGACAAGCGATGCAAATTCTTCAGGAAGAAGCCAGTCTCGAAGAAATCGTCCGCTTAGTTGGTATCGAAGCTCTATCTGCTAAAGAACAGTTGTTGCTTGATACCGCTAAGGCTATTCGCGAAGATTATCTACAGCAGGACGCTTTTGATGATGTTGATTCCTACGCGTCACTTAAGAAACAATACTTGCTACTAAAAGCTATTATGACTTTTAATAACAAGGGCACTGAGGCCTTAGAAAAAGGCGTTGAGCTCAAGAGTCTACAAGAATTACCGATCAAAGAAAAAATTGCTCGGGCGCGATTTATTCCTGAAGATAAAATGGCCGAGTTGGAAAAATTGGTTGATGAGGTTGTGAAGGGGATTGAAGGTGTGGCGAAGAGCTAGACTTGCCTACCGTCTGCCTGTCGGCAGGCAGGGCAGGCAGGTTATTATATTCAAATTTAATTTAAAAAATATATGTTAAAAGAATACAAAACTATTAAAGAGATCGCTGGCCCACTGATGATTGTGGAAAAAATTGCCGACGTTAAATACGACGAGCTAGTAGAAATCGAAATGTCTACGGGCGAAAAGCGTCGTGGTCGCGTTCTGGAAGTGACTGATGAACACGCGGCTGTTCAGGTCTTTGAAGGCACGCGAGGTCTAGGCACAAAAGGTGTGAAGGCTAAATTCCTCGGTCGGGGAATTGAGCTGCCAGTTTCAGAGGAGATGTTGGGTCGTGTTTTTGATGGTTCTGGTCAACCAAAAGATGGTGGTCCGGAGATTGTTCCTGATAAGAAAATGGACATTGCTGGTGCGCCGATAAATCCTTACGCGCGCGATTTTCCTAACGATTTTATCCAGACTGGCATTTCCACTATTGATGGCATGAATACGCTGGTTCGTGGCCAGAAACTGCCGATTTTCTCTGGGGCTGGCTTGCCTCACTCTGAGGTAGCGGCGCAGATTGCTCGTCAGGCTAAGGTGGTAGGCGAAGGTGGCCAGGAAGACGATACGCCGTTTGCGGTAGTTTTCGGTGCGATGGGTATTACTTTTGAAGAGTCTCAATATTTTATCAATCAGTTCAAAGAAACGGGCGCGATTGAGCGAGCGGTAATGTATATGAACTTGGCTGATGATCCGGTAGTGGAGCGTATTATTTTGCCTCGCTTGGCTTTGACTTGTGCTGAATATCTAGCTTTCGAGCTCGATATGCATGTTTTGGTGATTTTGACTGACCTGACTAACTATTGTGAGGCGCTGCGAGAAATCTCCGCTTCCCGCAAAGAAGTACCTGGCCGACGTGGTTATCCTGGTTATCTTTATACTGACCTCTCAACTCTCTACGAACGAGCTGGTCGGATAAAAGGAAAAACTGGTTCAATTACGCAGATTCCAATTTTGACTATGCCTGAGGACGATAAAACTCATCCGATTCCTGACCTGACTGGTTATATTACGGAGGGTCAAATTATGCTATCGCGTGAATTGCACCGTAAAGGTATTTATCCTTGTATTGATGTGTTACCTTCGCTATCTCGACTGTCCCAGAAAGTAATGAGTAAGAAAACACGTGAAGACCATTCTGGAGTGGCCAATCAGCTGTTCTCAGCTTATGCTCAGGGTAAAGAAGCAAAGGAGCTAGCCGTGATTCTCGGTGAAGCAGCTCTATCGGACGCTGATAAGAAATACGCCCAATTAGCTGATGAATTTGAAGATAAATTTGTCCGGCAGGCGCATGATGAAAATCGTAGCTTGGAAGAAACCCTGAATTTGGGCTGGGAACTTATCAATATTTTGCCTAAATCTGAGATGAAGAAGGTGAAACCAGAGCAGATCGAGAAGTATTTGCCGAAGAAGAAAAAATAATCAGCGCGTTTAGAATATATCAATGGCCAAAAAATTAAACGTCAATCCGACTCGCATGGAGCTCTTGCGACTCAAGAAACGAGTTAAGACAGCCAAGCGAGGATATAAATTACTCAAGGAAAAGCGTGATGGGCTAATGAAACAGTTCATGGCGATTATTCGCGAGGCTAAAGAGATGCGTGAGCAAGTGGAAGGTAAAATGCCGGAAGCGCTCAAGAGTTTTTTGTTTGCTTCCGCTGATATGCGTCCGGAAGCGTTGGAAGAGTCCCTGGCCATGCCTTCTCAGAAGGTATCGCTCGAGTCTGAGGTCAAGAATGTGATGAGTGTTAATGTTCCACAATTTACTTTTAAGCAAGAGGGTAAGTTTCTTTGCTATAGTTTGTCTTCAACTAGTTCACAGTTGGACGATTCGCTACGGACTTTTTCTGATTCGTTGCAGGATATGATCAAGCTGGCCGAGATCGAGCACTCCGCCGCTTTGTTAGCCGAGGAAATCGAAAAGACTCGCCGGCGCGTAAATGCCCTCGAATACGTGATGATTCCGGATTTAGAAACAACCGTACGATTTATTACCCTGAAACTGGGTGAGCAGGAAAGAGCCGGTATTGCGATGGTGATGCGGGTTAAGGAGATGATTAAGGATAACTAAGAGGCTGTGTCAAAATAATTTTCAATTTACAATATGAAGCGGCCGGATTAAGATAAGCTTATTCGGCCGTTTTTAGTTTCTATTTATGCCCATTCCCCAAATCCTCTACAATATCGGCTACGCCGTCTGTCACCAGCTTCCCTGGCGGACTTTTCATGTCCATGATCAGGCATTGCCGCTTTGCTCGCGTTGTACTGGGATATATCTCGGTATGTTTTTGACGTTTGCGTTTTATTTTGCCTGGCACTGGTTACGTGGTCGACGGCCTACCATTCCACCTACTTTGCCGATTATTGTTATATCAGCTTTATTTTTTATCATTATGCCCTTCAATGCTATCTCGCCTCACTTTGGCGTGCCGACACACAATATCGTCCGGCTTATCACCGGGATTTTATTTGGTTTTTCCATCCCCCTGTTTTTATTACCAGTTTTCAACGATAATCCCCGCGGGAAAAACAGCAGGAGTAGGATTATAAAAATGGGCGAGTACGTGTTTCTATTGGTCGCGGTGACTTTGGCAACAACTTTAATAATTATCGAAAATATCTTCGCCCTTTATTTTGTGGCCTATGCTTCGATGGCTGGTTTAGTTATCTTTGCCAGCTTGCTTAACGCGACAATTCTAAAAGAAATATTTGAGCATTACCGGAAATTTTTTAATAATTATTGGTTTGTAGCGATGGGAGCTGTGCTAGCGGCGGCGGAGTTTACTATTTTCTTTCTCAGTCGCACCTATATCGAACAGCAATTTTTACCGTAAATAAAGGTTAAGAACCTTTGTTTGCTTGTTCACTCGGAGAAATAAAAAAACATTTTTATTTCTCACTCATTCACTGCGCAAATAAAAAAAAGCCCACTTTCTCAGTGGACTTTTTTTGTTAACTAAGCGTTCTTAGTAAGTACTCATATCCCCGATGCCGCCAGCGATTGATCCAGTTAGAACTAGAGCATAATAAACACCGCAGCAGAGGCAATAGCAAATCATTGGGATAAGTCCGAGTAGTAAGCAGATTTTGCCGAACTTTTTCATTTCCATGTCTTCTTTTCCTTTGGACATGTAGATGGCACCGAAAATGATACCGAAGATGCTGATAAAAAAGGATAAGATGTAATACAATACCTTAGGTTCAGGTATTGTGTCCTTTTTTGGCTCAGGTGAGGTGGTCGGAGTCTCTGGGGCTGGAGCTGGACCAGCGGGAGCTCCTGGGCTAGGTGTTCCTTCTGTCATTTGTTTTATGTTTAATTTAAATTTACTGATATTATATCACACTAAGCTTGAAAGAGCACTTTTTTATCCACACGAGTTGTTTATTAAATAACCTGGCCATGGTATAATTTTATGGAGTTTAGGGCTAATTATAGTAATAAGTAAAAATAAAAGCATGACTAACGATGTCAAAAAAGTCGAGCCCAAGATAGAAAAGGGTGGTCAGGATAGCTGGCTAAAAAGACTGGGACGTAAATTAAAAACTGACCGCAAAGCACAGATTATTCTTATCGTAGTAGTAGCAGTATTAGCAGCTGGCACAGTGCTTGGTTATTACGCTGTCTCTGACGGTAATTTAAAATTTAGTGATCTGAAAGACAAAGAACAGCCAGAAGAAGAAACTGCAACTGCCCGTCGACTTGACGGTGTGATTGTGGAAGAGGGTGAGACTGATTATTGGCCGGTAGCGGTAATGATTGAAAATCTAACAAGTGTTCGGCCACAATCTGGACTATCGGACGCCAATGTAGTTTACGAAGCTTTGGCGGAAGGTGGTATCGCGCGTTTTATGGCCATTTTCGATAATGGTGGTCAAGCGGAGAAAATTGGCCCAGTGCGCTCGGCTCGATCCTACTATTTGGAATGGTTGTCGGAGTATGATGCGATGTATACTTTCAGCGGCGCTTATCCTCCGGTTTTAGCTGCTGTTGATGGTTTGGGCATCAAAAATATCAACGCCATGTATGCTGGTTCAAAATATTATTACCGAGATAGTGGAGCAGCTGCCCCTCACAATATGTTCACCAGTTCCGATAAGCTGGCTCTGGCCTTACGAGATCAGAAGCTAGATCAGAAAAAGACTACCTACCGCTCCTGGAAGTTTAAAGACGAAGCGGAAAAATCTGAACTGCCAACTGGCGAACAAGAAATTAAGATCGATTTTTCAAGCGGCGGTTACGTAGTGGTTTACAAATATGATCGTGACACCAACACTTACTTGCGATTTAATCCGGAGGGTGTCATGCACACCGATCGCAACAATAGCAAACAAATTGCGCCGAAGAATGTAGTGGTGATACGGGTTTCTAAGGAAGTTATTGATGATAAAGGTCGTCTGGAAATGGATGTTCACGGCGAAGGCGAAGCTACTATGTTCGCCGAAGGCAAAGCTACCAAGGGCACCTGGAAGAAAAAAGATCGCACTAGTCGCACTATCTTTTACGGTGAAGACGGTGAGGAATACAGCTTAGTGCGGGGACAGACTTGGGTAGAGGTAGTGCCGCCGGATCGAAGCGTAACTTACTAGACTCTAGATTAATTGAATAGTATTACGAACGGTGCTCACCGTGCTTGGTGGGCATTGTTTTTCGACAAAATTATATGGCAGAGCTTAAAAAACAAGACCCCGATATCTATAATCTCATTCAGCAGGAAACGAACCGGCAAAATGATGGGTTAGAGATGATTCCCTCGGAAAATCATACTTCATCAGCAGTGTTGGCCGCTTTAGGTTCGCGAGCCACGGATAAGTATTCCGAAGGATATCCCGGTATACGTTATTATGGTGGCTGCGAGGTAGTTGATAAAATAGAAAATTTAGCCCGGGAGCGAGCCTGTAAGTTATTTGGTTGTGATCATGCTAATGTCCAGCCTTATTCTGGTTCACCAGCTAACATGGCCGTCTATTTTGCCCTCTGTGATCCTGGCGATACCATCATGGGACTTAAGCTGTTTCATGGTGGCCACATGACTCATGGCCTGAAAGTGAACTTTTCCGCTAAATATTACAATAGCGTACAGTATAGCGCGCGGCCAGATGGCTATCTCGATTTAGATAGCATGCGCGAGTTGGCTCGAGAACATAAACCAAAAGTTATCATCGTCGGTGGAACAGCTTACCCACGGATATACGAGTGGGATAAGTATAAAACGATCGCTGATGAAGTTGGCGCTTATTTATTGGCTGATATCAGTCACGTAGCTGCTTTGGTAATCGGTGGCGTCCATCCCAACCCAATTGGCGTGGCTGATGTGGTGACTTCTACGACTCACAAGACTTTGCGCGGGCCCCGGGGAGCGATGATTCTGTGTAATGGTAAGCCCTCCAAGCCTCTCCGACCAGCGGAGCGGACACGGGAAAATTTACCGACTTTAATTGATCGAGCAATAATTCCGGGACTGCAAGGTGGGCCGCATAATCATCAGACGGCGGCGATTGCGGTGGCTTTGCAAGAAGCGATGCAACCGGAGTTTAAAAAATATGCTGAACAAGTGGTAAAAAATGCAGCCGTGTTGGCCGAAGGGCTACTTAGCAAAGATTTTAATTTGATAACAGGCGGGACGGATAATCACTTGATTTTGATTGATATGAGTGGCAAAAAAATAAGTGGCCAGCAAGCGGAGAAAGCTTTGGGCGAGGCGGGGATTACAGTTAATAAAAATACGATACCTTTTGATAAACGCAAACCATTTGACCCTTCCGGGATTCGAATGGGCACACCGGCGTTAACGACGCGGGGGATGAAGGAAGGGGAGATGAAGACGATCGCGAGTTGGATTGATAAGGCTATAAAAAATGTTGGCGACGAGAAAAAAATTGCCGCGATTAGGCAAGAGGTTTTAGAATTAACTAAGCAGTTTCCGATTTTTAGATAAGTTCTTTGTTCTTTTGATCTTTTTTAGCCTTTGACCTACTTTGGAAAGGAGTGACATGAGCGCTGGAAACGACACCAGGAACAGCCCTGGTATGAAAGTTGGAGTTGTGGCTCGACTTGATGGAATTGCGGGGGGTGGGGCAATTACGCCATGCACCTGTGGAGGTTGCACCGAAATTCTCTTTCCCGCAGACGCAGTAACTGGTTTGAGTGACCTGCGAGTAGGTCACCAAGTTTTCTACGAGGAAGCATTTCCTTATCCGGAGGTCAACGCGCGACAGGCAACTATGGTTCGGACTTACGCAAGTCCACTGCCAGAATAAAGTTTTTCAGGCAAACAGAACCATCAGCTGCCTTTTTTTATTTGCGAAGTGAGCGAGGAAAAAACAAAAACTTGTTTTTGTTTTTTCGAGCGAACGAGCAATCAAGGGGCGAAGCCCCTTATTTGCGCAGATTCATTTGTGTCAGTTCCCGAACGAGCAATCAAGGGGCGAAGCCCCTTATTTTAGAGCGACTGAAGGTGTTGATAAATTATGTCTTTCCTGTATGATGAGCTGATCGCTAAAAACAATATTACCAAAAGGTCATTCTTTAGTACATTGCCACAAACAAACCGCTGGAGGATAACAATATGAGCGAGGCAGGGACAGAGACCGGTGTGATTGTCAGTCTCAACCGCCAGGAGAATCTTGGCAACTTGCGGGTTGACGACAAGAAGGAAGAAGGTCGCAAGCTGTATTTTCGCTTTCAGCCATCCGACCTGAGTGGAGAAGGACAGATTCAGCTCGAAGTGGGGATGCAGGTGAAATGCAGGAGGCTTTCGTCTGGAGAGGCTTCTGCTCGGCGCCTGCCTGCTCGCCACAACTGGGCCATAGTGAAGCGAGTTGTCATGTCGCAAGAAGAGCATACGCCTTGATGTCGTCCAAAAATTTGCATTACTTGCACCTAGCAGCTAAAATAGAGTTTAGCTGCTTTTTTATTTTGACATGAATTATCAACAAACAACTGAATATCTTTTTGGCCTGCAGCGCTTTGGTAGCAAATTGGACTTAACCAACATCACTAAGCTATTGGAGCTAGTAGGGAATCCACAGCGTGAGTTTAAATCTGTTCATGTTGGCGGCACGAGTGGTAAATTTTCGGTAGTACAAATGACGGCCGCTATTTTGCAAGCCAGTGGTTACAAAGTTGGGACTTTTATTTCACCTCATTTGTCGCGCTACAGCGAGCGGTTTTGTATCAATGGCGAGGAGATTGGGGAAAATGAGATAGTCGAGTTGGCGGGTAAATTAAAAAACGCAGCTGACGAGATGAACACGCTGCCGGACTTTCGTCATCCCACCTTCTTTGAAATGTCGACGGCGCTGGCGTTTTTGTATTTTGCCGAGCGGGGGGTCGATGTGGCAGTGGTGGAAGTGGGGTTAGGGGGTCGGTTGGATGCAACTAATGTTTTAGATCCGCTGGTGTCTATAATTACGCACGTTGACCTTGAACACACTCACGTGCTAGGAGAGACAGTCGAGGAAATTGCCGATGAGAAAGCGGGAATTGTGAAAGAGAGGGGAGTATTAGTGACGGGGGAGCGGGATGAAAGGGTGCTAGATGTTTTTACTCGGGTTTGCCAAGAGCGTCAGGCTGAGATGTTAGCTTTGGACAGAGATTTTACGGTGAAAATAGGCAAGCAAGATTTGACGGGGCAGGAATTTTCGTTAGACTTCGATAATAAGGCCTGTAATTTATCTATTCCACTTCTCGGCGATGTACAAATCCAGAACGCGGCTCTGGCGGTGATGGCCACTTTAATTTTACAAGATAAAGGATTCAGCATTACTGAGAAATCGATCAGGACTGGACTTAAGACGGTAAAATGTCCCGGCCGACTCGAAATTGTCCAAAAAAATCCCTACGTTGTTTTCGATTGTGCCAAGGATCCGGGGGCGATGCTAGAATTGCGGAAAACTATAGGAGAGCTGTTTGATTTTAATAAATTGATTTTGGTGATGGCTATATCAGATGACAAAGACATTGGAAAAATGGTAAAAAATATTGCACCGGTGACGGATTTGGTAATCGCGACTGAGCATAGTATAAAAGAACGGACGCTCGATCCCAAAATTATCCAAGCTGAATTCGCCAAGTATAATATTGAATCCACTGTTAAAGACGACGTCCCGGCGGCTGTCACTGAAGCGAAAAAACAAGCCGGCCAGAATGACCTTATCCTCATCACTGGCTCGGTATTTACCGTTGGAGAGGCGCGGGATGTTTGGTATGATGAGGCAAGGTAAAAAATAATTTTTATGCAACAATATCTCGATATCGTTACCAATATCCTGAAAAACGGCCACCAGAAAGCCGACCGCACGGGCACTGGCACTATTGCTATCGCCGGAGCGATGTTCCAGCATGATATGAGTGACGGTTTTCCACTACTCACGACCAAAAAAGTCCCTTATCGTCTGGTAGCGAGCGAATTAGAGTTTTTTATTAAGGGTATCAGCGATAAAAAATGGCTCCAGGAGCGAGATAATCATATCTGGGACGAGTGGTGTACGCCGGAAAAAATACCTTATGCGCATGACGAAGAAACGAAGCAGAAGATGCTCGAAGAAAGAGATCTCGGCCCGATCTACGGCTGGCAGTGGCGACATTTTGGTGCTGATTATACAGGCTATGACAAAGATTATACAGGCGAAGGTGTAGACCAGTTGGCGCGAATGGTTAAAGATCTCAAAGAAAAGCCGCATAGTCGGCAAATACTCGTGCTGGCTTGGAATCCGATGGACGTGGAGAAAGTTATCCCGCCATTTTGTCATTACGGCTTTCAAGTGATAGTGATAAATAACAAACTGAATTTGTTCTGGAACCAACGTTCGGTAGATGTGGCGTTGGGGTTGCCGTTTAATATCGCTAGTTACGCGACGCTGTTACATTTGCTGTGTTTGGAGACTGGATACGAAGAAGGGAGACTAACCGGATTTCTAGCTGACACTCATATTTATACTAACCATGTCGAGAAGCTAAAAAAGCAACTGACACGCGATCCGAAAAAATATGCTTTGCCGAAACTCAAGACAGAGAATTTCACTTCAATATTCGACTGGCATTACGAGGATTCTAAAGTTGAGGGATACGAGAGTTATTCTGGTCTCAAGTTTCCAATAGCTGTTTGATAATAATTTTAATATGTTAATTGCGGATCAATATCATTCTTTTTCTGACTGCGGAACTCGTCGCCCTCCCGGCCTGCCTGCCGGCAGGCAGGCAGGTAATACCGGGATGACTCCTCAGACACCCGCAGTTTGCGAGAAAGAACGATATTAACCCGCAATTGAAGTAATTAAAGGATCGAAATTAATCTTTAACACATGATTGCTCTCATTTGTGCGGTAGCGGAAAATAATTGCATTGGTCTTAAAGGCAAACTTCCTTGGAATATTCCGGAAGACCTTAAGCATTTTCAAGATATTACTGACGGTCAGGTAGTAATGATGGGGGACGTGACCTACGAATCGATCATTGGTTATATAGGCAAGCCGTTGCCGAATAGAAAGAACGTCGTTTTGTCTTTTGATAAAAACTATCAAGACAAAGTTCCCGCCGAAGTTGAGGTCTACCACAATATCGAAGATGCCCTAGCTGCCCACAAAGATGACGATGTTTTTTTCTGCGGCGGCGCCAGTATTTATAAGCAAAGCATTGAACTAGCTGACACGCTCTATATTACTCATGTGCACCAGTCAGTAGACGGCGATACATTTTTTCCGGAAATTGACCCGAAAATATGGAAAGAGGTAGAACGAGAAGATAAGGATGGATTTTCATTTGTCATCTATAAGCGCAAATAGTTTTTAATATTTAAATCATTTTCATGGCTGAGACTAAAAAACAATTCTTCAACCTGGCCGTAAAAGATGTTTTTGAGCACTTACAAGGCGATCCGGAAGGATTATCGGCGAACGAGATAGCCAAAAGACAAGAACAACACGGACTAAATTTATTGCCCGAAGAAAAACCACCCTCATGGTTTGTTTTATTACTGGCTCAGTTTAAGGGTATCCTGATTTATATATTATTAGCCGCGGCCGCTATTAATTTTGGCCTGGTTTGTCGTGAGCACGATGAATTATCCTTTGGCCTAGTAGAGCAAGCCGACACCTATATTATCCTATTGGCGGTCTTGGTTAATGTCGTTATCGGGTTTATTCAGGAAGGACGAGCTCAGAGGTCACTGCAAGCTTTGGAAAAAATCATCACTTTGACTGCTCGAGTAGTACGAGAAGGCAAAGAGCAGGTGATTGATGCCAAAGAGTTGGTGCCGGGGGACGTGATTATTATCTCAGCTGGCGATAAGGTACCGGCTGATGCGCGTTTGTTTGAAGTCAGCAAATTAGCGATCAACGAAGCTGCTTTGACTGGAGAGAGTGAACCAGCAGATAAAATAACTGAAAAATTAGATGGAGATCTAAGCATAGGTGATCGGGCTAATATGGTGTTTACTGGCACGACTGTAACCAAAGGTGAGGGTCGAGCAATTATTATCCGGACGGGAGAAAAAACCGAGATTGGCAATATTGCTAGGTTGCTCAAAGAGACCGAAGATGAGGAAACTCCTTTGCAGCAAAAACTCAATACTTTTTCTAAAAAAATTGGGTTTATTATATTGGGGATTACGGTTTTATTGATAATAATTGGGTACCTGCAAGGTGACCCCTTTGTCGAAATATTTACCGTTGCGATAGCAGTAGCCGTATCAGCTTTGCCGGAGGGACTGGCAGTGGCCGTAACGGTGATCTTAGCTTTAGGAATGCGACGCATCTTGGGGCAGAGAGCACTGGTAAGAAAATTAGCAGCCGCTGAGACCTTAGGATCAACCACCGTAATTTGTACTGACAAGACGGGGACTTTGACGGAGGGAAAAATGCGAGTAACGGAGTTAGTAACTTGGACCAAGAGTTTCAACATCGGTTGTACTGAAATTAAGTGCCGGGACGAAAAAAACGAAGAGCTAGTTTTTGCTTTGCATGCTGGGATGTTGAATAATGATGCTCGCGTTGATAATCCAGAGGAAAATTTGGAGAAATGGACTATATCGGGCAATTTGACTGAGCGAGCCTTGCTAATGGCAGCTACCCAAGCGGGCTTAGATTACCGGCAGGAAAGAGAAAAATGTCTACGCTTGGACACTATCCCCTTCGACTCCACGCTAAAGTACATGGCCACTTTGCATGAGCTGGATGATCAGTACAATATAGTATATTTTAAGGGCGCGTCGGAAAAAGTGCTAGAACGTTGTCAAGAAATCCGAGTTGGTAATGAAACGGAAATTTTTGACGAAGCTAAAAAGGAAAAGTTCCAAGAAAAGTTTGTTGCCTTGAGTAGCGGCGGTCTCAGGGTGTTAGCTATTGCTTATCAAAAAATTGATAAAAGCAAAAAACAATTAGAGGATGTTGATTTAAACAACCTGGTCTTTATCGGCTATTTTGGCATTATGGATCCTCTGCGGGCGACTTCGAAGGAAACGGTTAAATTATGTCATAAAGCTGGGATCAAGCTAGTCATGATAACTGGTGATCATAAATTGACCGCCCAGGCGATTGCCAGAGACATCAAAATACCAGCCGAGGACGAAAATATTTTAGAAGGAACTGATATAGACAAGATGAGCGATGAAAAGTTGCAGGAAATAGTAAATAAAATATTTGTTTATGCTCGCGTGAGTCCGGAGCACAAGCTGCGGATTGTCAAAGCTTGGTACAAGAGGGGAGAGGTGGTGGCTATGACGGGTGACGGAATAAACGATTCGCCGGCTCTGAAGGCCGCGGATATTGGGGTGGCCTTAGGGTCAGGGACGCATGTTGCCAAAGAGACGGCCGATATGGTTATTTTGGATGATCATTTTAAAAGTATTGTGGGAGCAGTTAAAGAAGGTCGGGGTATTTTTGATAACATCAAGAAAACAGTTCTGTATCTGATCTCTGATTCTTTTTCCGAAGTAATATTAGTTATCGGTAGTATGTTGCTAGGCTTGCCATTGCCGCTTACGGCTGCCCCAGATTCTCTGGATTAATTTAGTTAATGATACTTTGCCTAGTCTGGCCTTGACCCAGGAGCCGAGGGAGAAGGAAATTATGAACGAGCCGCCTCGGGGGCGCAAGGCGCAGATTCTAGACAAGGAAACCAAGATATTAATCACAATTACTAGTGTGGTTACTGGTTTGGTTAATATTATATTATTTGTTTGTTATTTTAAGTTTACGGGCGATATTGTACTGGCTCGGACAGTGGTTTTTGCTGCCCTAGGGACTGATTCCTTAATATACGTATTTAGTGTACGTTCTTTGCGACATTCTGTGTTTAAGTCCAATTTATTTATTAATAAGTATTTGATCGGAGCAGTAGTAATTAGCGCTGGACTTCTGTTGGCCGCGATCTACTGGCCGTTCTTGCAGCAAATCATTAAGACTAAATCTTTGGGATTGTTCGAATGGGGACTAGTGGCGGCTTTAAGCATAGTAGTGATGCTCTTAATTGAGTTGGTCAAATATATTTTCTTGCGACAGGGGAGAAGGGAAGAGCAGTAACATTGATAATTGCTAAACCGGAAAAAGTACTAGTCAGACATATCCATTTCCAGTACGGTGTATATTTAGCGACGATAAAGAATTTCACGATTCGTATAAAATAATTTAGTAAAACAACATTATGAAAATCACCAAAAAGAGTCTCTTGTTTCTCGGGCTGTTTATTATCCTTGGCCTAATCGCCATTCAGATCCCGCTAGTCAATATTGTCGGTTCCGCCAAGAAATTCACGGTGCTAGAATTGTTCGGACCCTCAGTCGGCATGTTGGCCGGACCAGTGATTGGACCAATCGCTGTTCTCGTAGTGAAAATAGCTGACAGTCTAATAAAAAGCACGCCATTTGAAGTAGTTAATTTACTGCTGCTTTTAACTATGCCGCTAGCTGCTTTCTATTTTGGCAGTAAGTCTAAGTGGCGGGCAGTAGCACCACTAGTTTGTTTTGTTTTGTTTGTTACCCATCCAGTGGGGCGGGAAGCGTGGTTGTATCCGCTGTACTGGCTGATACCAATAGTTGGTGCTTTCGTTTTCCGGAAAAGTTTGTTAGTCAAAAGTTTGGGAGCTACTTTTGTGGCGCACGCGATTGGCTCGACTGTTTATCTCTATGCTTTCGGTTTGCCGGCTGCGGTTTGGCTGGGACTGATTCCGCAAGTAGCCTTGGAACGCGGATTTTTCGCCGTTGGAATTTGGTTTAGTTATTTGGTGATGAATAATCTTCTAGCTCTTGTAGTCAAGAAATTCGATCTGAAATTCATCGAACGTTTAGTGAATGATCAATATATTTTATTAGCAAAACTGAAATAATTACGATGTCAGAGGCAGAGCCAAATCAAGAAAAAATAGCCGCTGAGGAGGCATTGCGTAGGATGTACGAAAACCATCAAGTGGATGGTAAAGGTGAATTTTTAGAAAGGCTGGAAAGTCACCGTATGGCTTATTCGTCCGCTGCCTGGTTTATTGCTGGAAGGGGGAAGTATGAAGGGGCAGCCGATTTCTCCGAACTAGAAGCAGCGTCTGAGACTGCTCTAGTTGAGAAGCTGTCTGATGACGAAGGGTCACGTACTATAGTGATCCAACGGAGTTTTTTCTCAAATAGACCCTGGGCAGAGAAGATAGAATCTTTTCGTCAGATGGACAATTACCAGGAATTACTAGATATCGGTGCTAGGCTAATTAGTGAAGAGGGAGAGGCAGAGATCAACCGGCCATATGAAAAAGATGCTAATCCAGAAGAAGTGAAAGCTGGTCTATATTTAGTAGAGGTTGAATATGCTCACTGGAAGGGCGAGAGAAAAACAGCTAGGGTAGATTTCCGTGTTGTCAATGGCACTGATACGGTTGGCTTGGAGAAAAATGCACGCGGAGCGATAACTGCGTTGGGTTTGCATAATTTTGAAATGGATGTGAATAGCGAAGATTATCCCCTGGGCCAAAAAGTCAATTTCAAAATTTTAAACAGTGATGGAAATCAAGTTGGCAAGTCTTCTTATTTCACTTTAAGGGGGGACGGCTATTCTGTGCCGAGCAATAGAGAAAAATTCCATCCAGCGTGGTTGGCAGAAATCGAAAAATATCAAGCAGAGAAAAATCTCACCCCGGATGATAAATTTAAACGAGCGATGTTGGATGTAATTGCTTTGTTACCAGATGAAGTCGAGGGTGATAGAGATTTGGGAGCGATTAAGAAGGGTGGTGTGGAAGAACTCAATATGCGGGGATGGTTGGCAATGCTTAAAGCCCTAGGGAGCGATAAAATATTATCTAAGCTGGGGCGAAGTGATGATATGTTAGCTAGCGTTGAAAAATTAGCTGATGCCTGGCGAATTTTTAGGCAAGTTGAAGGTGAGCCACATCAAGAGGGTGAGGAATTAGTTGACAAAATAATGGAGCAGGTGGTTGGTTGAAAGAAGAAATAGAGTATTTGCGGCAAATCTAGCTAGTTTTAATTATCAAGACCCGCTCTTTTCCGGCGAGGTCTTTTTTAATTTGGGGAGTGTTGGGTGGGAAATATTTTTGGGCTAGCTGTGTAACATCCTCAACCACCAGAGGATCGATTTCAAGAGTGATCAATCCTGATGGTCGGAGATGGTTCTGAGCTTGCGCTAATAATTCTTGATAATATTTTAATCCGTCCGATCCAGCGAATAGAGCTTGGTGTGGTTCGTGATCGATAACATCGGATTTAATTTCATTAGTTCTTTCTTGAGCTAAATAAGGTGGATTAGAGACAACAGTATCAACTTTTTCTGGCAGCGGTTCGAACAAATTACCTTGTTTCAACTCAATTTGTCCCTGCACCTCGTGTTTTTTGATATTAATTTTGGCAACTGCTAGCGCTTCCGGCGAAATATCAACCGCATAAATCTTAGCTTGCGGCAGATTCTTCGCCAACGCCACCGCAATACATCCCGAACCAGTGCCAATATCAGCGATTGTTTTTGACTTGGCGACGTCACCGTATTCTTCGATAACTGTCTCAACTAAAACTTCCGTATCCGGCCGCGGAATTAACACCCTCTCGTCAACATAAAAATCTAGTCCGTAAAATTCTTTGTGCTTGGTAATATAAGCGATCGGCTCATGTTTTTCTCGGCGAGTAACTAATTGCCAATATTTTTTCTGCTGCTCAGCAGTAAGATTTTGTTCAAGTCGCCCGTATAATTTTTCCTTAGAAATACCTAACACCAAACACAAAAGCACCTCCGCATCGAGAGTAGGTGAGTCGGAGGTGGCTTGAAGATTTTTGCTGGCGTTTTGCCGCGCCTTTTTAATAATCATCCTATCCAGTAAGTATTCACAAACATCGTGATAAAAAGCGCGGAGAGCATGGAACAGAGGGTGATAGTAGCGTAATTGAGAGTTTGATGGCGTCCCCATTTAGCTAAAAGAATAAAAGCTGGAAAGAGCGCCAGGGTAAAGCGACCCATACTCATAAAAGTGCCGGTAGCAGCGGGGATTAGTAAATAAAGTAGCATGTACAATCCGTACGAACGACGATAGGTGACCAGCACCACGATCGACAAAGCGGCAAAAACAATAAAAAAGATAAAATCGAGAGAATGGGTTAGATAAAGAGCAAAATTTTCGGACTGGGGATTTACGAGAGTATAGGAGTAGCGTGAAATCATATTCCAGAAATGAGAGAGAGAAACAACTGTTTGTCGATTCCAGGCATCTTGGGCAAAAGCAAAAAGGTAAGGATTATCAAATTTGTAATAGAGATAATACATATAAAGACCGAGTCCACCTGGAATAAGCAATAAATTAAGGGAGCTGGCTTTGATTTTGAGGAGGTTAAATCCGCGTTGTTCTAAGTATTCTACTAAGAGAATGCCAAGCATAATAATGCCAGCCGGGCGAGTTAGACCAGCCAACATACTCCAAATAGAAGCAGCGTACCATTGGCCGCGTCGGGCATGGTAGAAGCTGGCTACAACAGTAAGTAAGAAGAGTGATTCAGAATAGATCGAAGCCAGGAAGATCGAGGTGGGAAAAATCAACATATACAAGACTGAGCGTAGGGCAGTGCGTTGACCGATTTCTGCTTTAACCAAATAGTAAAGATAAAAACAAGTGGCGAGAGTGCAGAGACTAGAGACAATTATTCCGGCCAGAGCATATTGGTTATTGGTAACAAAAGAAAAAAGCCGAATTAATTGTGGATAAAGTGGGAAAAATACCACACTAGACCATTCTCCTGGAGCAGTCCAATTGTAACCATTCTCGGCGACACTAAGATACCAACCGGAGTCCCAGCGCGCCCAATATTGTAAGTAAGAAGGGACCTTATCTAGCCAAGTTTGACCAGCATCAGTAGACCAGCTGTAAGCTGGGTCACGAGTAAGGCCGAGCCGCCCCTTAGCGAGGAAAGCGATCAGCCAAATAATCAAGCGCCAAGCAGTGAACAAGCCAAGAATCGAAGCGATTTCACGCCAGTCGATTTTTGATTTTTTATTCGCTACCGGCCGAGATGATTTTTTATCAACTTTGACAGCCTCTGGCTTGGTTTTTTTCCTGATAATGTCCATTTTAACTCTGCGTTAATTTTTGCTGCTGATCTTCTTCGGTCAGCTTGCCTATCATTATAGCAAGATTTCCGTCTAATACCTCGGAGATATTTTTGATACTGAACTTAATGCGGTGGTCAGTAATACGATCTTGGGGGAAATTATAGGTCCGGATTTTTTCGCTGCGATCACCGCTGCCGACTTGAGTGCTACGGGCGTCACCGCGCTCTTTTCTTTGCCGTTCCTGTTCTTCATAAAGGAGCCGGGAACGTAAAACTTTCATCGCCTTGTCCCGATTTTTGTGCTGTGATTTCTCATCCTGGCAGGAGACAACTACACCGGAAGGTTTATGAGTAATCCGGATAGCCGAATCAGTGGTATTTACACTTTGTCCGCCGGGGCCAGAGGAGCGGAAAGTGTCAACTTCCAAGTTCTTAGGATCAAGCTCGATATCAACTTCTTCCGCTTCCGGCAACACGGCCACGGTTGCGGCCGAAGTGTGAATACGACCACTTTTTTCTGTTTCTGGTACGCGCTGAACGCGGTGGACGCCACTTTCGTATTTGAGTCGTTTATATACATCATTACCTTTGATGGCGAAAATTACTTCTTTAAGCCCGCCGATGCCAGTTCGACTAGAACTCATTAGTTCGAGACGCAATCTGTTTTGCTCGGCATAACGGGAGTACATGCGATAGAGGTTAGCGGCAAAGAGAGCGGCTTCTTCACCTCCCACGCCGGCGCGGATTTCCATAATAACATTTTTACTGTCGTTGGGGTCTTGGGGAAGGAGAGCGACCTGTAATTTATCGGCTAGTTCGGTTTTTTGTGTTTGTAGGTCGATGAGTTCTTCTTCGGCCATGGCCACTAGGTCGGAGTCGCTTTCGGAAGTAGTAATCTTTTCATCTTCAGTGATATTGGCAATAATTTCGCGATATTTTTTGCCTAAATTGACAATTTCTTCTAGAGCGGCTTGGCGTTGAGATAATTCTTTCAATTTCTGCGGATCAGAAGAAACCTCAGGTTGACTGAGTTGGTCAGTAATATCTTGGTATTCTTTTTCTAATTTGGTTAGTTTTTCCAGCATATATACTATTAAACCACGAAATCACTAAAATCAGCAAACAAAAATCAGAGCCTCTTAGCTCCGATCTCATTGAATAATATGATAACTAGCTATCTTTTTTCTTAGCCTTGACTTTGCCCTTGGGGGGTGCTTGCTTTTTTGGTTTAGCCGCCCCACTCTTTTTCTTATCAGCTTTTTTGCCTTTAGCTTGCTTTTTATCCTGTTTTTTTGGCTTTTTAGCAGCACTCATTTTAGCAGCTTTATCTTGCATAGCCTTAAAGCGATCTACTCGCCCAGCTGTATCGACGTATTTTTGCTTGCCAGTATAAAAAGGATGACACATCGAACAAACCTCCACGTTGATTTTATCGACAGTGGAGCCAGTTTCAAAAGTGTTGCCGCAGGCGCAAGTAACGGTTGCCTGGCCGTATTTAGGGTGAATCTTTGGTTTCATGCTTATTACGAATTATGATGCGAATTTATCCGAATCGTTTAGTTTATTACTGGTAATGCTTGTGTTCTTTTCAAACCTTTTTCTTCCGATTTTATCAGGATGTCCTTGTCAGTCAGAATATTGATAAATTTATTTACCTTGTTGTTCGTTTTGGTCTGACCAATTACTAGTTTTCCTTCTAGATCAGTCAATCTATCGTCGAGGTAATCTTTGGTAACCATAGTTTTTTCTATTTTACCGATCCTTTTTTCTATTCCTCCTACTTTTTTTTCTAGTTTACCTATTCTACCGTCCAATCTCGTCTCAAGGTTTTTTAACTCATCCTTAGTAGCCGTTTTTTCAAAACCTTTAGCCACCATAACAGCTAGTCTATCTAGTGTCATTTTTTGTTTGGTCATTGTTTTTTCCTCCTGTTTATTAAACGCACGTGCAGGCATTATAAATGTATTTATTGGGGAAGGCAAGACGATTTTAGGGTATAAATGGTTGATAAATGCACGTTTTATATTCTCTTTGTCATATACTCCTCCTGCAATCGATAACCTGATTTTCGGTAATAATCTCGCACACCCACGCCAGAAATAACAGCTATTTTGCTCAGTCCAAATTCTTGGCGGGCAATTTTTTCCGCTTCCCGCACTAGTTTTTTACCCAATCCAGAGTGTTGCACCGCTCCTTTTTGCTTAGTATTAACCGGAATAAGTTGACCGTAAGAGTGAACTTCACGGATAATTGCAGTGTTTTCTAATACAGGCAAAAAATGTTTTTTCCCGGAAAAATGCTGTGACGGTATCCTCAAACGCAAAAAGGCCAGTATTTTATCGTTTTTGCCATCTTCAAACGATAGAAATATTTCCTTACCGCCCGAAGCAGCATAATCATGACGTGTTAATTTAATATTGCCAGGCTGGTAATCTTGCCCCTTTATTTCCCGACAGCGGATACACCGACACTTCACTTTTTCCGCTGCCATCTTTGCTTGCACGTCCTGTCGAATATTAGAGATTTTGTTGCCAGCGATGATATTACCGGCGGGAATATCACGTCCCAGCCGCATAATGCGTACATAAAGTGGCACAATCGTCTTGATTTTGGCTAGTAGGCTGATAAGTTGGTTATTTGAATACGGTTTGTATTTACCTTGCTTATACATCTGAGCCAGCTTAGAGTCCCGGGTGAGCACGCAAGGATAAATTTTAAGCATGTCGGGTTGGAAGTCAGAGCTGGCAAATATATGCTTAAACGTTTTTAAATCTCGTGCTGGTGTGCTGCCGGGCAGGTTTGGCATCAGGTGATAGTTTATTTTAAAACCAGCGTCTTTAAGGAGTCGGGTAGCATTAATAGTCTCAGCCACATAATGTCCACGCTTAGTCTGGCGTAAAATATTATCATCAGTACTTTGTACGCCCAGTTCAACCCGTGTCACTCCTAATCGGCGTAGGCGAACAATCTCTGCTTCGTCGATCAAATCCGGCCGAGTCTCGACCGTGATGCCAACTATCCTCTGCCGTGCCTTCTCGTTACGTTTTTTTTCTGCCGCCAAACTGACAAGAGTCTTAGGCAATTCGAAGCTTTTAATTTTCCGCAAAGCCGCTACTGTTTTTTCTTTGGAGTTTTTATTATCTCGCTTAAATCTTGAGTCAGCAATTTTATATCTAAAATCGTTACAAGCCTTATAGCATCGGGCTACAAATTGACTCTGATATTTTTCGGGCAAGGATGAAAAAGATCCTCCCAAAATAATCAATTCTATTTTATCCGTCGAATGCCCGGTGATATTTAACGAATTTAGTCTAGCCGTCACTTGCTTGCAGGGTTCAAATCCAGTCAATATCGCTCGCATTACAGCTGGTTCGTCAGAAAAATAACTTTTAGGCATCTTTTTTTCAGTGGGGCAGTAGACACACTGGCCAGGGCAGGGATGAGGCTTGGTCAAAACAGAAATAGAAGCAATTCCCGACAGAGTGCGTGTTTTTTGCTTTTTCAATAGGTGCTCTAGTGGCGGACTAGGTTTGATTTTTTTTGCTTTGACTAACTGGCGATAACACTCTAGAATTTCTATATTAGAAGGACAAGCCGGGTCATGCTGAGCTGCCCAACGATGCTTGAGGGATTCAAGCGATTTAATGTTAAGCTTAGGAAGCTGGAGAGCTTGTCGGACTATTTTTTTCATTGAATTCATAGGTATATAGACTTCCGCTATAATATATCAAGATGGTCAATAAAGCAAAATATAAACTAGATCTCAGAGAAAATATAGTGCAAGCGGTGGAAAATTCTTTGCGTGGTAAAGATAAAATCGCCGTCGCTTTTTCTGGTGGAGTTGATAGCACTTTGTTAGCCAAAGTGTGTCAGGATTTGGGCAAAGATATAACTTTACTTACTATTGGTTTTCCGGGCGCTAGCGATATTGAGTGGGCCGAGCGAGTGGCGGGCGAGTTGGATCTTCCGCTGACGATAAAGGAGCTAAATAGAGAAGATTTGGCGGAAAATATTAAAGAGTTAGCGGGCAAAATGGATTTCCCCGGCGTGCGGGATTTTGAAATTGCTCTTTCGCTATATATAGTATTTAGATTTGTGGCAAGCAAGGGATTTGAGACAATTTTGACAGCTACCGGGCTTGATGCTTTGTTTTGTGGTTTTGACAAGACGCGACGGATTTTGCAGGAGCAGGGGAGGGGTGAACTTGATAAATTGAATCAGGAAGTTATTGATCACGCCCGAGCCACTGAGAAAACTTTCGCTGATCTGGCAGCTGGCTTAGGAATCGAGAAAATCAACCCCTTCATGAGTACTGATTTTATTGATTTTACTCGGGAAATTCCCACCGAACTAAAAGTTATTGATGAACATGATCGAGTGCGTAAACATATTTTGCGAGAAGTAGCGATTGAGCTAGGGACACCAGAGTCGGCGGCTATGCGACCCAAGAAAGCGATTCAGTATAGTACGAGAATAGATCGGGTGGTTAAGAAAATGGCACGAGCGGCAGGCAGAAGCAGAGAGGAATATATTATATCTGCCACCTAATTCATTGCTTTTCCCCTCCTTTATGCTATAATCTCCTTAGTTTTTATTTAATAAAAAGCGCATGTTTACTCAAATATTTATCGGCTTGTTAGGTATTGGCCTAGGTTTACTATTCGCTATCAAAAGCGAATGGCTTTTACATAACGTAGGTCGGATCGCTTCGATAGAGCGATATTTGGGGACTTTCGGTGGTAGTCGCTTGTTTTACCAACTTCTAGGAGTTTTAATGATTATTTTCGCCACTTTGTATATGACTGGCTTTCTTCAGAAAGGGATAATCGGGTTGTTTAAGCGAGTTTTTGCGCTAGAATAAGTTGCTTGGGCCGCTAGCCTGCCTGCCGGCAGGCAGGCTCATTTGGTTAGTTGTTACAACTTGGGCCGCTAGCTCATTTGGTAGAGCACCTGTTTTGCACACAGGAGGCGAGGAGTTCGAATCTCCTGCGGTCCACCAAAATAGATAAATAATTTCAAAAAAAAATGGCTAAAATGGAAATCGTCGAAGAGAAAAAATCTGGTGCTTGGAAAGTTGTACTAGCAATTTTTCTAACCACTATTATTATCGGTGGGGCAGCTGGAGCCGGCGCTTTCTTTTGGCAGCAAATGGAGATCGATAACCAGAAGTCTGACAAGGATCAGCTTGGCAAAGATAAAGATGGCCTGGCGCAGAAAGCCACCGAGTTAGAGAATGAAATGACGAGCTATAAAACTGCTGAAGAGACTGCTACAAAGAAAAGCTTAGAGTTAACTCCAGGAGTCTTGTGGCTCGATGCTTATAAGAATTCTTCTTGTCTCGGTGATACCTATATAAATGGAGTGGTACAAAGCAACCAAGATAAAGATATCACATATTTTGCTACCTCAACTACATCGTATTATGGTGATATAACAGATTCGACCTGTGTTGTTGGTGGCATTGAAGAGGTTAATTATAAAAATTCTATCACTAAAGTATACTCACAAAAGTATGCCAGCGTAGACATTCTTAGCGGTGACGAAACCAAGGAAATATCTTCCTCAGAACGAGAAGGCCAAATGTATCAGCTTATTGGCACAGAAGGAGACAAGCTAATATTTATAGATAGAAGCTCTGACGTGGATAATTCACCTGGCCCTTGTGTAAATTTATGGACAGAAGGACGTCACTATTCGCTAGATTTGAATGATGTTACCGCTGGTATGAAGGAATATACTGTTCCCGATGGGGAATTGTTGGAGCAGGAAAAGAAGAGAGTAGAAGAATGCTCGGCGGAAATTTAGACATACTTCTAAGCTAAGGTGCTGACTTTTGGTGTTAGCCAAGCATCTTGTTATTTGGGTTCGTAGCCTGCCTGCCGGCAGGCAGGCTCAGTTGTCCCGATGTTTCATCCCGATTTCATCGGGATAGAAAAATCGAGGATCCTCGGTTTTGCACGAAATCGTAGATTTCGGCAAAATCGGGAGCAGAGCGCTCCGATGGACATCGGAGAGGTCACAGGTCTGTGTTTTACAGTTTTTTGCCATTGCCCAAAGTACGTTGATGATTATGTGGGTTCGTAGCTCAGTTGGCAGAGCGTTTGCTCGACACGCAAAAGGTCACAGGTTCGAATCCTGTCGGACCCACCATCAATTTATTGTAAATAATTTTAACTTTATGTCGCCAGAAAGAGGGGATGCAATAGAGCAGGAGATGGAGATGGACGAAGGTACAGAAGAAATGGATAGAGGAGAATATTACCGGCGCGTGCGAGAAGCCAATCGCACGATAGAAGGAAGAGGAGAAAAAGAGATCAGTGCTGATGATTTTGAAAGGCAATATCTCAGCGTGCTTAATAGGGGTTCGACCGAACCAACAGATGACCCTTATCAAAATTTTGAATCGCGAACTATTTTTGAATATTTTAAAGAAAGAGATCCGGACTTTCTTCGAGATGCTTATCGAGCGATGGAAATGGTTGCGCAGAAGCTTCGCAGCGAAAGAGATGAGTATGAAGAGGCAAATAATGGAATTATTAGGCTGCTTAGGGAAGGAAAAAGACTAAATGAAATAGGTAGGCATGATGAAGCCGATGCCCTTGGGGACGAGAGGGATGCCTTGCTCAAAAGAATGAAAGAGATAAAAAAGCCCATTCACGCTATATCTTCTAATTTTGGCGGCTTAGCTCATCGAATAAGTGATGATGATGTATCTCCGATGCGGGAAAATGGCTTAAAAATCCGCGTCGGACGAATTATCGATGAGTATACTGACAACGAAGGGCGAGTTTTAGAAGAAGCCACTATAACGGACTCTTAATATTTTTTAACCTATTTTTGAATGGCGTATGAGCAATAAAAAACTACCAAAAATTATCAAGGAAGTTGGATTTGATTTTGACTGGAGTGAAAGCAAAGTTTGGGCGCTTGATTTTCCTGTTGAGGAAATTCCGCTTTCCGCCTTAGCTTGGCATTTCGATATACCATTTTGGGATTTCCTAGATGATAATTATAACCTTGCTCCAAATCAAGTCATTTCTGATCCTGTGAAGTTTGAGATTGAATATAGCCGTACAATGAAAGCTGATTTATCGCATCCAATTGACATTATGAAGAACAAAGATCGTTGGTTAATTTTGGATGGTCTGCACAGACTTGTTAAGGCAAAAATTCTAGGTTACAATAAAGTCAGTGTTCGTAAAATTCCCAGAACGGAAATCTCAAAAATTCAAAAATAGGTTAAAAAATCAATTTAATATTGCTCAAATTAAACATCGTCTAACACGGTATATCTGGTTCCGCTAACGTTACACCCAAATGCTAACGCACTTCAGATATACCGATACATTAGGCGATATTGTCTTTCTGTTTTTACGAACTGTTCAATTATTCGGACAGTTTTTTTGTAAAAAAAGAAGACCTCCAGCCAGATGATCTGAACACGGAGGTCGATAGGATAAAAAGCGACGAAGCGTTTCGCTAGGTATCAATAATGAACTATTAAAGACAAAGGAGCGCAACACCTCTGAACTGCGGGTTGGTTTCGACATTAGTCCATGCCTCAACTCTGTGATCTGGGCGGTCGCACTTCTCCTCATGCTGAAGAAAAAACCATCGCTCCTCGGCTGTTAATTCCTCATTAGAGTCTTGAACCCTTTGAGCTATTTCTTCAAACCTCTCACAATCGTTCAAGTGTCACCTCCTCTTTAGTTTGCCTATTTTAATAATAAGTAAACATAATTATTTTTTTTATAAATCTACTTTTTAAGAAAGGGGAAAAATAAGTTTTTTAAGAATTAGGATTTAGAAGGGGTAATACCAAGGTGTTTTTTTCGCTCCTAACGTCGCTCAGAAAATTTTTATTGATTTTTTAATGAAAAGACAGTATATTGGGGCTGTATAATATTTAAATCTAAACCACCTAACTTATGAAAGGATTTCCTAATCAAATAGCTGATCTCGGCAAAATTGCCCTTGGTATGGAGTCTTTGATATCTATAGTCAATCAAGGTGGCAATGCGAAAGATGACGGTATTTTTGGGCAAGCATTAGTCCGGACTGGTGTTGTAGGTACTGGACATATACCCATGCCTATAGATGAATATATTCGCCAACAGTTAGAAAAATCGGTAAGCGACCAGAGCTTCCGCACAACTGCCAGAGGATTGCGTGAACTCTATAGACTATTAGGATTTATAGATGATTCAAATCCCGCAATCGAGATCACTGACCTTGGCAGAAAAGCATCCTCATACGCCCACATGTCAATGAATTCCGAGCAAATGGATTTTTGGAGGATGTCAATTCGCAATATGACACAAATCGATGACGATGGAAATACTTCACATCCATATCAAGTGCTACTGCGTTTAGTTGGACAAAAATCTGGTATTACTAGAGCCAAGTGCGCGCTCGCCTTAGAAGCAAGTGACGACTCTTCGGACGAATTAGCAAGGATAGTAGCGCTTGCAGATCTTCCAGAGGAAGAAATTCAAACACAAATTGAAGTCACCAAATCAAACTGGGATAACGCAAAAAAGGTATTACCTGCGTTTGCTGAACAGCTAAACGATGTTATTAGAAGCGGTCAGTCGTTTACATTAGCTGATGCTCCCGGGCGAGCAGATGTTGGTATTGTCGAAGAGACGACAAGACAGGCAGTTGTGCGTGCCCCTCGCACTTCACGCTCGGTGATTCCAGATACTATCGGACGGGCTGGCCTCGAACGCATCTCTGACGAGGCAACACCATCACAAGGAATTGCCCCTGAAGCAGTTGCTGAAACGAATAGACTACGTCACGATAGACTACATCGACATAATATCATTGTGAGAGAACTAGCGACGCGTTTTACGGATATGCAGTTATACGAGGATCCTTTTGACTTACTAGCTCTAACCAACGATATCGGTATTCTCGTGGAAGTAAAGACACTGAATGGAACTGAAGCGGATGAAGTAGCCCGAGTGCGAGAAGCGCTTTCACAGCTTTTATACTACGAGGCATTTGTTACGACTCCTATTGCCGGAACTACGGTCGTTCGTAAAATTGCTTGTTTTGAAAATTCTATAAGCGAGGAACATAGAGAATGGCTAAATCAATCAGGAATTGCGGTAATTTGGAAGAACAGTGATGCTGGTTACATGGGCGATGCTCTTGCTCGTGCGACACTAAGCGACTTTCTCGATTGATCTCGTGTGTTAAATATTCCTAAGACGCTTGTTGCTGATTCTAATATAATCAGGATTCAATTCAATTCCTATAAAATCGCGACCATTTTTCTTAGCACTTACACATTCACTCCCAGAACCTGCAAATGGTACAAATACCATGTCCCCTTTGTTCGAGAAATGTCTTATTATTCGATCGCAGATGGCAATAGGTTTTTGAGTGGGATGATCAACTCTCTCCTTTGCAAAACTTTTTCCGGCTAGCACTGGTATGCACCATACGTCTCCTACGTGCTTACCTTCCGGATTAGGTTTCCATTCTTTACCATTTTTAGTGATTTTATATTTCAGTCGTTCTGTACTTTCATACGCTTCACGTATAGGATGATATGTAAATTTTTTGCCTTTATAAAACCAAAGAAGCGGTTCATAATTCCCCGGGGGTAATTTGGTATATCCAGACCAGTTATTTTTATAATGCCACACTAATTGGCGACCATAGGTAAGTCCAAGATCATACAAATAGCATTGCACATATCCGATGTTATGGTGGATGCCGTATACAAATATTGATCCTCCTGATTTTAACACTCTATGGGCTTCTTCCAGCCATTCCTGCATCCATACCATCCACTTATCGTGTTTATCGAGGCCCCATTTTTCTTTACCCCCAAAATCCATTTCGATTCCGTAAGGAGGATCGGCAATTATTAAGTCAATCGATTCATCATCGATTTTTTTAATTAACTTAAGGGTATCTCCTTCGTAGATCTTATTTTTTTTCATATTTTTTCGGCTCTGAGATTTCTTTATTTTGAAGAATAAGAATATATTGATGATGGATGTTGGGTACGTATGAATAAGGATAACCGTATGGAAATATTTTTTTGTGGCGCTGATATAATATAGTTATTCCTTTTAATGCGAAATTACCTAATTCAAGTTTTTGTGCCAAGTCAGAATGAAACATATACAGCCTACCTTTATGCCTAAAATCACTTACAATCACACAAAGATATTTTTTAGGTTTCAATATCCTACTGCAGTCATTAAAAAATCCCGAAAGAATATCAATGAACTTATCATAATTATCAATATTACCAAGATCATTTTTTAGATTTGAATAGTTAGTATCTAAATTATTAGCTACTCTTTCTTGTTTGACCTTATGATCTGCTTTTTTATTTAGTATATTCCAATAAGGTGGGCTTGTAACAATAAAATCAAAATAATCATCTTCAAATTCTTGAATTTTCTTTAAAGAGTCACCACGTATAATCTTTTGATTTCTATTAGTCGTACTAAACAAGTCATCATTTAATTCTTTCTGCAGACGTTCTTTCGTAAGATCAACATACTTCTTTACCAGCTCAATACCAACGCCTTCTCTACTGTTTACTGCACAAGCTTTCAGTGTTGAGCTAACTCCACTAAAGGGATCCAGAACACGTTGGCCTTTTTTAGTAAAAAATTTAATCAATCTCCCAACATCTTGAAATGAAAATGGAGCGGGATGCTGTCTTTCGATTTTTGTATCTTCATGATTAGCACCTAATCCTTTTTGAGTGAATACTGAAATAGTTTCTTGAATCCATTCTTGTCCAGTAAGATCATTTAATTTATTTATTAATTTTCTTTTCGAAGTTTTTTTCTTTGGAGATATGACTTTATCACTAGTATCCATCTCATACGCTGGCGTTGTTTTATTTCGAATCACGTCCAAAACAACCCCCTGTATTTCAAAAGGAGTATTTCTTTTAATAATTATTGGCTCTATAGTTTTATTTGCTGGTTGAAGTCGTATCCGACCATGCTCTTTGTAAAACTTTTTCAAGGTTGCCTCTTGGTTATTAATCAACGCAACAACTTTTTGACCATTTTCCGCAAAACTTTGATGCTTAACCAAAACAACATCATTATCATATATATTCTCGTCAATCATACTATCACCGACTACACGCAACGCATAGATACTTGAAGTTGTCCTCAGCCTATTTTTGGGGATAGTTATTGTTTCTTTCTCACGAACTGCCTCAATCGGCTGACCAGCAGCAATGGAACCCAACAATGGAATCCTTATCATTGCTCCATCATCAATTACGTTAATAGAGCGCGGCTTGTTTTTTTCCTTTGCTAAGTACCCTAAATCACGAAGTTTAGAAATATGAAAATGCGCCGTAGAAACAGACGCTAATTTAAACTTTTTTCTTATCTCCTCAAGTGCAGGAGAATATCCTTTTCGCTTTTGATAACCTTTTACGAAATCAAAAACCTCTTTTTGACGTTTTGTAAGCATGTTATGAATTAAATGTGTATTGACGTTATCTTTACAAGTAGTATACTAGAAAATGAATAGAAAGTCCAAATAGGACTTATCCCCAATTAATAATTAATAATAAAAAATATGGGAAATAAAAAAGAAGTTTTTGTAAGTTTTGACTACGAAAACGATAAACATTATAAATATCTCTTAGAGGCGTGGGATGCAAATGATGAATTTGATTTTGTTTTTAGCGACAAAACCCCGACTGAAATTAACAGCGAAAACATTGAGCCAATTAAAGCAGGGCTTACAAAAAAAATCAAAGAGGCAACTCATACTTTGGTAATAGTTGGCGAAGAAGCCAACTATCAGCATAGTAACCACGAGTTAATTGGCTACAAGAACTGGATTAATTTTGAAGTAGCCAAGAGCATAGAAGACGGGAACAGAATCGCTGTCGTAAGACTTGAAAATAACTACACGCTTCCTGAAGAAATCCACGAAGGCGAATATTCTATTGTAGAAGGATACACAGAAAGTAATATAATCGATGTTCTGGACAACGCTCCAGAAAATTAATATGAGCATTGTTTCTAGTGATGCAAAATTTACTGCGCTACATGAGCATTACAATAACACTTTTACCAACATAAAAGAGTCGATCAAATTACGTGATAAACTAACGGCTTTAATTCTTGTCATATTGTTGTTTGTGGTGTTATTTGTATTTTGGCCTACCGATGCGACAATAGCACTTACTCAAATATCTACAGAAAAATTAGGTTTAGCTATAAGCTTCGATGAAGGATTTCTTGGTAGTATTATTTGGTTTGCATTATTGATTGCGATAGTACGATATACGCAAACAGTTGTTTATATAGAGCGACAGTATGCATATATTCATCGCCTAGAAGAAAAGTTGCATATACATTTCAGGGACGAAATAACTTTTACAAGAGAAGGTAAATCTTATCTGCAAAAATACCCTAAATTTTCAGATTGGATATGGACATTATATATGATTATCTTTCCTTCTCTTTTAGTAGTTGTTATTTTAATAAACATTATAGGTGAATGGGCGAACTTTTTTCCTGAGATATCTGCGTCATTAGTACTTAATACCTTAATTGTGATTTGTATCTTGATCTCAATCGCTTTTTACCTACTTTTTATGTACTACCAAAAATAGTAATAAAAAAAATATGGGGAAGTTTTGGGGAAAGTCCATTCACCCCTACCCCTCTGTCCTTTCCCCAAAACAAAAAACTTATTTTAAGATTTAAAAAAAATAATTAAGAAAAAAATTACATCGCACAACAGCGCATATGAGGTTCGTAAAAAAGTGAAAATTTTGATAAGA
>JABMPQ010000013.1 GCA_013202585.1 Parcubacteria group bacterium
GAGTTTGATGTGGAGAAAGAAGTTAGTGAGGAAGATTGGGGGAAGATGAGAGAAAATTATGAGCGATATTGTCAAGAAGGAGATTGGTGGGAGGCTACTTGTCAAGCCATGAACTTCAAAGTCCTTTTCCCCGACAAAATAGCCGAGCTTAATCTAGAAAGCAGGTGGGCACAGATGAAAGAGCGATATGAGCAAGATTGCCAAGGAGAAAATTGGGAGTATGCTACTTACCAAGCCATGAACCTCAAAATCCTCGCTGCCAAAGAAGTGAGAATTACTGATCAAGGCTTAGAACTAGTGATGCCAGAGCAAGAAAACTTCAAACAACCAACCCCGCCCCGCCCCGAGCGTAAAGAGCTTAATTAAAATATATGGGTGTTCGAGAACAATTAGGACAACAACCAGATGATGAGATGCGATTGCAGGATTTGGTAATAGAGAATAGTGGAGAAAAGGAAATGTTTGACTTTGATGTCGAGAGCGAAGTTACGGAAAGTGATTGGCAAGCTATGCGAGAGAAGCTGAATGAATATCGTGAAAGTGAAAACTGGGAATATTATTTTAGGCTAGCTTCTAGCATGAAAATACTGCGTCCAGAGGAAGTTAAAGAATCAGAATTAGAGTGGATGTCGGGCAAAGTAGAAGAAATGCTAGACACTTTTTACAAGGAAAGATATCGGTCTGATGCAAATGTGCAAACTCCTGAAATATTTCAAGCCTTAAAAGCCATTAATGCTATATGTCCGGATAAGTTGGATAATATTAATATCAATGATAGGTATGATAAGGTTGTGGACGAATTAAATAACATGAAGTCCCGTTTTGATAATTTTATGGATATAGAGTTTATTGCTCCTGAGTTGATTGATACACCAGACATTGAAGATGAAGCGTTGGTTGAGGCTGTTAACGAGCAGTTGGGGAATTGGCGATCGGATGTAAACTGGCGGTGGCATTGGTCTAGTTTTGCGACAACGGCGGGAGGTTTTAAATATAAATACCCTCATCTTGCAAGTAGAATGGATATTAGTGATTCTGATTGGTTCACACTCAGATCAGAATTAGAAAGGACAAGAGATGAAGAACATTGGATTATATTTACCGAGCTAGCTGCATCTCTCGAGATTTTATCTGCTGATGAGGTTGAGATGGGGATAGGAAACATAAAGTTTACTAAAAGGAAATCTGATTTTCACCAATCAACCCCGCCTCGCCCCGAGCGCAAAGAGCTTAATTAAAATATTTATATGCCAGAATTTGCTCCAGTCCGCCACACCGAAATCGACGATGGCGAACAAGGACAACAACAAGAGCAAGAAACACCAGAACTCACAGTTCAGGGTATTAAAGATATAGTTTCTCCCGACTATCTTAAAGCTGTTTCCCGGGCTTCCGGGAAGTTTAGTTTTGTGATTGATAATAGGTTGGGTCCCGGCGATCCGATGGGAATGACAAACATGGAAACTAGAAGAATTAGCCTAAATCCTCATAAGATTGGAGGAAGGTCAAGGGAAGCACTCGAAGGTCTTCTTTCACACGAAGCGGGACACCATGCTCCGGAAGTTAAGAGACTTGATGACAGAATGGTAGCTGATTTGGGCAGAGAGGATATTATCTCAGAAGAATTAGCCGAAAACCCCCAAGATAAAGCGAATATATTACGCGCGCTTAACAGCCATCTTTGTAATGCCGAACTTGACTGTTGGGACGAAAGCTTCATGGGTCGTGGTCAACATCACCGGCAACGTCAGGCGTTCGAGGCTTTACATAGAGATGTCGGCGAGAGAGATGATTTGACAGCATTACCGCTACCGGAGCAGTTGTGCCAGGTTCTAGTGGGAGAAGATCGTTATCCGCCAGGGGTGCCTGATCGGGAAAGAGCGGAACGTATAAAAGGGATGGTTGATCCCGAAGTATTTCGTGTTTATCAGAGTTTAAAGAGAGGCGGTGCCATCGAAACGCTAAATGACAATCGAGCTTTTGCTAATTATTTTGCCACTGATATTGTTAAAGACAGGGTGATAGACAGAAAATTTTTGGCTCATCAGCAGGCGTTTTTACCAGCTTGGCTGGAATTATATCAGGTGGAGCTGGAGAAAAGAGAAGAGCAGAAAAAGCAGCAGGGTGAAGGTCAAGGAGAGGGTAGTGAATTAACCCCAGAGCAAATTGCAGAACTTATTAAACAACTGAGTGATGAATTAGAAAAACTAGGCCAGCAATATAAATCTCAAACGCCTGCTCCTGGTGAGGGAGAGGAAGCCAAAGGCATAATAACGAAAATAGGCAAAGGGAAAGAGGCGGGATCAGAAGGAAAATTTGGTAAAGGCAAACCCAGAGATGATTTAACCAGAGAAGCTGAACAAATGCTGAGAGAATTTGATAAAGACAGGCGAAAAGGAATGGCAGAGAATATGGGAATACGGATAGAGTCGATCAGAATGTGGGAAAATATTAAGCAAGAAAGACAACAGGAAATTAATGACGCAGCCGCAGTGATTGCCGATGTCTTTTTAGAAGATCGGAAAAAAAAGATGATCTATGGGATGAGAGAAGGGGAAATAACTCCTGGCCTAGAGGTCGAATATGTGTCGGCTGTTTTCTCTGGTGATGTTTCACCGAAGACGCACATGAAACAAAAGCAGCACCCCGATTTTCTAGAAACAGAGATTGAATTTATTCAAGATGGGTCTGGTTCGATGTCGGGCGAGCCGATCAGGAAATGCGTTGAGCTGCAAATTATTCTAGCGGAAGCATTTAAAAAGGTTCGCGAAACACTAGCAGCTGAGCAGTTACTTGATCCTGAAGAAGAACAGCCTCTTAGAATCGGGTCAACCAAATTTGAGACACACGCCGAAAGGATAAAAAAGCTGGAAGAGCCGATGAACGACGAGATGGAAATGAAATTAGTCGATGAGCTAACGAAAGGTGGTGGTGGGACGGACGAAGAAGAGGCTCTCGAGACAGTGTACGGGGAGCTGACCTTACATCAAAAAAATATTTTAAAGATCATGGTAATCTTGACTGATGGCGAAGGGAATAAAGAAGCCGTACAGCGTATTATGCAACAGATTGAAGATGATAAAGAAGTGGTGGTAGCGGTAGTCGGCTTAGGTTCGGGAGCTAAATCAGTAATATCAGCCTATACTGCTGGCTTGCGTGAGGGAGATGAGAGTAATATTCATGCTTTCGAGGAAGAAGATCCCGCTGATATGCTGCCGGATTTGCTGGAATTTCTCAAGCAGCAAGTGCAGGCGCGACGACGATATATGAGTTAGAGGTGTCAGTTATTTTAGTGTTGTAAATATTTATTATGGGTGTTAGAGAACAATTAGGTGAGCGACCAGATGAGATGCGACTGCAGGATTTGACTTTGGAAATACCGAAGCCAAAGAATGAAGAAGGATTTGATCTCAATAAAAATATTACTGAAGATAACGTCGAAGGATTAAAAAGAGAATTAGCTACTCTACGCGGACTTGGCCATTGGGGTAATTATACACGTGGGGTAGCTGAGTTTAAAAATCTTTTTCCTGAATGTATTGGTGAAATTGATTTCGATGAAAAAGAGATATTAGATGGCATAAAGGGTGAATTGGAAAAGTATCGTAGCGATCATAGTGGTAGAGGGTGGTCCTTCTTTATTCGCTCGGTTTACGCATTTAAAATGTTGTTTCCTGACAAAATTAATGAACTTGATCTTAGTAGTGAAGATTGGCAGAGGATGAGGGGACGAACTTTACATCAACATAGAGATAAATCTCATCATTTAGCTATGCAAATGAGAGTGACTTCCCCCGTGGATGCCAAAGATCCATATTCAGGTGATCTCACTGCGGAAGAGGTGAAAGAAGTTTTAGATAGTAAAAAAGAGAATGAAGAGTGGCAGGATTATATCAAAGAAGCTGTTTGTTTTAGAGTCCTATTCCCCAAAAAATTTAATGAATTGCAATTTGATAATGAGATATGGTCAGAGATGAGAAATGTATTCTATAAGCAGCAAAAATCTAACATTATGTCTGCTACTTTCAGAAGTGCTTTTTTTCTCAAAGTCCTCGCCGCCAAAGAAGTGAAAATCACTGATCAAGGTCTCGAGCTAATTATGTCGGAGAAAGAGTCCTTCCAACAAACAACCCCGCCCCGCCCCGAGCGTAAAGAGCTTAATTAAAATATATGGGTGTTCGAGAACAATTAGGAAGACAACCAGATGATGAAATGCGACTGCAAGATTTGACTTTGGAGACTCCAGAGAAAAAGAGCAAGATTGAGTTTGATCCGGAAAGAGAGATATCAAAAGAAACCGTAAGTCATATTGTAGAATACTTATCTCACTTACATGATACCAGAGATTGGGGGCGGTACTTTCAATTACTTCGCAACAGCAGAATTATATTTCCAGACAAAGAAGAATTCAATTTCGATTCGGATGAAGAGGCACTAGAGGCTGCGGGTAAATTTATTGATAGAATGGCACAACAAGTTGCTGATGGCTCTGGTAGGCTTTTGGAGTACGAAGAAGATATAAGGCAATCTTTCTCAACTAGACTAGATCAAATCATAAAAAATGTTGCTACTAAAATAGCATTAAGGAATTCTTGCACTGGAACACGAGGAAATATTACCAATTTATTTACGAGAATTAATAATAGTGAACCAATTAGAGAAAATTGTACTAGGGTTACTGAAGAAGATAATAGTAGTTATGGCACATATGTTGGTAACTTCTCCGATAGTCTTCGGATTTATATATGTAACGGAGATAGCAATGAAATAAGCGAAATAATAAATGATGGTTCGGTGGTGTGGGAGTATGGGATGCGAGAAATGGAACGTTATCGGAATAAAGATTGGTTTGAGTTCGCACGCATTGCAGCAAATTATAAAATTATTTACCCGAAAAGAGCAGGCGAATCCAAGGTGGATAAAAAAGATTTAGCTGGTATAAAGGAAGAACTGAGTTTGATAGAGAATATGCAACAACATGATTGGGATAGAAAATATAAACCTCTTGGGGTTCAACCGAATCCCTTTGAAGATAAGTGGCTGGAATATACAAATCTGGCTGCCAACCTCAAAGTCCTCGCTGCCAAAGAAGTAAAAATCACCGAACAGGGTCTGGAGCTGGTAATGCAAAAGAAAGAAACCTTCCAGCAAGAAACTCCACCCCGTCCCGAGCGTAAAGAATTAAATTAAAACTATGGGTGTTCGAGAACAATTAGGACGACAACCAGATGATGAGATGCGACTGCAGGATTTGACTTTGGAGACTCCAGAGAAAAAGAGCAAGATTGAGTTTGATCCAGAGACGGAGATTAGTGAGGAAGGGTGGAGCGCGATGAAGGGGAAATATGAGCAAGATTGCCAAGAAGAATATTGGGGGTATGCTACTTTCCTAGCCATGAACCTCAAAGTCCTCTTTCCTGACAAAGTAGCCGAACTCAATCTAGAAAGCAGATGGACACAGATGAAAGAGCAATATGAGCAAGATTGCCAAGCAGAAAATTGGCAGGGCGCCGCTAACCAAGCCATGTATCTCAAGATCCTTTTCCCTGACGAGGCAACCGAGCTTAATCTAGAAAGCAGATGGATAGAGATGAAAGAGGGATATGAGCGAGATTGCCAAGAAGAACATTGGGGGGATGCTGCTGACCTAGCCATGAGTCTCAAGATCCTTTTCCCTGACAAAATAGCTGAGCTCAACCTAGAAAGTAGATGGACACAGATGAAAGAGCAACATGAGCGAGATTGCCAAGAAGGACATTGGTTGAATGCTACTTACCTAGCCATGAATCTCAAAATCCTTTTCCCTGACAAAGTAGCCGAACTCAATTTAGAAAGCAGATGGACACAGATGAAAGAGCAATATGAGCAATTTTGCCAAGAAGAAGATTGGGGGTATGCTGCTGACCAAGCCAGGTGTTTCAAAATCCTTGCCGCCAAAGAAGTGAAAATCACTGATCAAGGCTTGGAGCTAGTTATGCCAGAGAAAGAAACCTTTCAACAATCAACCCCACCTCGCCCTGAGCGCAAAGAGCTTAATTAAAAACGACCGACGACAGCCGGCCGCAAAAAACATATTAGCGGTTCCCTACAACCACTTCCTCTTCCGGAAAAAGAAGAACAAACATATGGCCAGGATAAGCATTATTCCCGCCACTATCCAGAATGATTGGGGATGATGGACGAAAGGAATTTGCACCATGTTCATCCCGTAAATGCTAGCAATCAAGGTAAGAGGGAGCAGTATAGCCGAGAAAATAGTCAGGGTTTTAACAATTTCCGAGGATCGGTGGGAAATAAGCGATTCATTGGTATTTTCCAAAGAAATGATAGTTTCACGCTGGTCTTCTAGAACAGTCCAGACTTTTTCGACAAAGTCGGTCACGTCACTAAAATAAATAACCATCTCGCGTTGGAAGAACTCGACGTTAACATTCTCTAGCGTTTTCATCATCATTCGATGAGGACCAATGATTCGCCGCAGAGCAATAATATTTCTTTTCATTACCATAATCTCTCTCACCATCTCTTTTTCTTGCCCCTGGAATATTTCATCTTCAATTTCGTCTAAGTCATCACTAATGTGGTCAATAATTGGGAAATAAGAGAGAAATAAATTTTTCATTAAGCTGTACAAAAGAAATTCGGGATCCTTGATGCATTTTTCGATGGGAATTTTCTCCGACTGACACTCGCTCATGAATTTCTGGATCGGCTCAATATCACCCCGGTGAATACTAACAAAGAAATCTTGGCCGACGAAGAAATCAACTTCAGAAATATTAAATTTTCTCTCCTTTTTGTCAAAAATCGGGAAACGCAGAATTATGAAAAGATAGGTTTCATATTTCTCGATCTTTGGACGCTGGGTATAAGTCAAAATGTCATCAATATCTAAATAGTGGAAATCGTATTTTTCCCTTAGTTTTTCTAATTCCTGCCGGGTAGGTTTTTTGACGTCTGTCCAGGTAAATTTTTCAGTTTTGACTTCTTTAACGCGCATTGGGGTTTTTAAAATAGATGAAGCAACACTATTCCAGCTGCTTCATCTATATTATAGCATAGGTTAGGAATATTTTGAAGATAAATTTTCTAGAAATTCCCCTTGTGCAAAAAGGGTTATTTTTCCTATTATAGATATATTATAATTATTCCTGAAATGAAACAATCACGACGTCGTCAGCAGCAGAGTCAAGCGGCGAAAAATTTCCCGAAAAATATAGCACTCATCGGCTTGAGCCTCTTTTTCATTGTTGTCTTAGCTGCTTGGACTTTTTGGCATCGTCCTGAGCAGGGAAGAGTGGTGAAGATAATCGATGGTGACACGATAATTCTGGATAACGGCGAAGTAGTACGCTACATCGGTATTGATACTCCTGAAGTGTCGGTGCCAGCCACGGCGCTGGAATGTTACGGACCGGAAGCGACAGAGAAAAATAGAGAGTTAGTGGAAGGCCAAGAAGTAAAATTGATCAGGGATATAAAAAATAAAGATAAACACGGTCGTCTTTTGCGCTACGTGTATGTTCAAAATAGCGATATTTTTGTTAATTTAGAGTTAATTAAAGGTGGATATGCTAGAACTTTAACCGTTTATCCTAATGTTAGTTATGCTCGAGAAATAGAGGTTAATGCCACGGAGGCGCAAAGAGATAAAAGAGGTCTGTGGTCAGCCGAAAATTGTCAGCTAGATCGTTAATTTTCCCTTAATTATTTTTTCCCAACATGATATAATTGAGGTACAGCTTTAAAAGAGTTCATGTTTAACATACAAAATTCATGATAGTTAATAAACAAGATGTTCGTGACCGAAGTGGCTCTCTAAGTGCTCCAGAAGAAGCTCCTGATGCTGAAGAAGACAAAAAAGAGACTTATGATCAACAGCCGGAGAAGCAAGAAAAGCCAGCCGAGCCGGAGAAGCGAAAGTCGCGTAAAGAGGTAAAAGAAGCAGAAAAAATCAAAGAGGCAGAAAAGCAAGCTGAAGGTGATGAAGTTTCGCAAAAAGCGGCTCCGCCACCATCAAAAATGATGACGGACGATGATTTGGTAGCTGATCTGAAGCATGTAATGTCTCTAGATAAACCCAAGCAAGTAAAAGTATTAGTCTACTTGGCTTTTAAAAAAGGTGTCCACCACGCTTTTAATATTGCCAAAAAGCTGAAAGATCCCTATCTGCTAGATGAATTTCACGATACGATGGTTGATGAGCTATATGACTTGTTAATAAAAAAGAAAAAAATAAAAGCGAATAAGAAGTAATGACCGGTTTTTCCTTTACATTTGCAGCCACAGATCTATATTTTGCTGGCGGGGTTTTAGCCTTGTTGTTTTTGGTGGGCTTAATTTTATTCTTGCGCTCTATCCGAATCAGGAATATGCTGCCGCGTTCTTTAAATATGGTAACTTTATTGATCAGAGCGCCTCGAGAGGTAAAGCCGGTTACCGAAGAAGCTAAAAAAGAAGAAAAAGAAATTGTCTCAGTGGCCGAGCAAATGTACGCCAATCTGCACACCACTGGTATTGGACGGTCTAAAATGTTTTCCTGGTTATGGGGTAGAAATCACATCACTTTTGAAATAGCAGCTTTAGAGGGGAAAATAAGTTTTTATGTGACCGCGCCGCGAAGATTAAAGGACTTAGTGGAAAAGCAAATACATTCGCAGTATCCGAAAGCTTCGATTGAAGAGCAAGGGGATTACAATATATTTCAGCCCAACTACAAAACCAAGGGTGGTTATATTAAGTTGGCCAAGAGAAGTTTCTTACCTATTAAGACTTACCAGAAACTTGAATCCGATCCCCTAAACGCCATCGCTAATTCGCTAAGTAAAGTTCAGGAAGACGAAGGGGCAGCAGTGCAAATATTGTTTCGTCCCGCTAAAGCTTCTTGGGTTAACAAGGGTCGATCAGCGGCGCGTAAAATGAAACGAGGTAAGAAATCAATTGAAGAAATTCAGGGTGGGGTAGTAGGAGGTGCTATTGGAACAGTGGTGCACGCTACTCGTCCCACCGCGGAAAAGAAAGAACAAGGGCAATCGGCTCATCAAATGCTTACTCCGGAAACGGAAGAAACGTGTAAAGCGATCGATGAAAAAGTGGCCAAATTAGGGTTTGAGGTATTGATCCGGGTTATCGTTTCAGCCGCTACCGAAGAAGCAGCTGAGAATCATTTCCGTACTATCTCTTCTTCTTTCACCCAGTACGCGGCTCCCAATTTGAATAAATTTTATACCCGCCTGCCGAAGAAAAAGAAAAGATTTTCCACTAACTTTATTTTCCGAAATTTTTCTCCTTTAATGAACCGATCTATTTTAAATACGGAAGAGTTATCTAGTATTTTTCACTTACCTACCAAGTTTACAGAAACTCCAAATATCAACTGGTTACTAGCCAAAGATGCTCCACCACCCCCTGATATGCCTAAAGAAGGTCTCCTGCTGGGTAAAAGTGATTATCGGGGTGAGGAAGTGCAAATTCGGATCCAACCAGACGATCGCCGCCGCCACAGCTATGTCATCGGGCAGACTGGTACTGGTAAATCTGTCTTCTTATCAAACATGATCATTCAGGATATTCAGGCTGGTAAGGGTCTGTGTGTGGTTGATCCGCATGGTGACTTAGTGGAGGATGTCCTCCCCCACATTCCTAAAGAGCGGGTGGATGATATTATTCTATTTGAGCCGTTTGATTTTGAGCGGCCGATGGGGCTGAATATGTTGGAATATAAGGGTGAAGAACAAAAAGACTTTGCTGTCCAGGAAATGATCAACATATTCTATAAACTGTTTCCTCCCGAAATGATTGGACCGATGTTTGAACACACGATGCGTAATGTCATGTTAACTTTAATGGCTGAGGAGGAAAATCCTGGAACGATTGTTGAGATCCCTCGCATCTTAACAGACGAAGATTATCAGAAAACGTGGATGCCCAAGTTGAAGGATCCAATCGTAAGGGCTTTCTGGGAAAAGGAAATGGCTAAGACCTCTGACTTTCATAAATCGGAAATGCTAGGATATTTGGTTTCCAAGGTAGGTCGTTTTGTAGAAAATGAAATGATGCGGAATATTATGGGACAAAGTCATTCGGCTTTCGATTTGCGAGATATCATGGATAATGGAAAAGTATTGTTAGTTAATTTGTCTAAAGGTAAAACGGGTGAAGTTAACAGTGAGTTGTTGGGATTAATTATAGTTTCCAAGATTCAGATGGCGGCGATGGCGCGAGCTGATATGCCAGAGGAAGAAAGAAAAGACTTCTATCTTTATGTTGATGAGTTCCAGAACTTTGCTACGGACAGTTTTGCTTCTATTTTAGCTGAGGCTCGTAAATATCGCTTGAATTTGATTGTTGCTCACCAATATATTTCTCAGCTAGAAGAAGAGATTAGAGACGCTGTCTTTGGTAACGTTGGTTCATTTATTACTTTCCGGATTGGTGTAGAAGACGCGGAAATTGTAGCTAAGGAACTTGACCCGATTTTCTCGGAAACGGACGTAATTAATATTGAGAAATTTCACGCCTATTTACGTCTAATGACCAACTCGCGTAAATCGATGCCATTTACTATGGGTACTTATCCGCCGCCAGAAGGAGGCAGTCAGGAAATAGCCGAAGCTGTTCGTCAGTTGTCCCGCTTGAAATATGGACGAGACAAATCAGTAGTGGAATCGGAAATTATGGAACGAGCCCAGTTAAGTTCTGCCCCAGACACTGATCTTAATGCCGGTATGGGTTCATCAAAATAGTATTTAATATAAAAATAAAAACAAAAAGACATGTCAGACAAACAGTCACTGAGTCCAGATCAAAAGCAACAACTTAATATTGTCAAAAAGTCGCTAAACTTGGCCGATAAGAGCATGCAAGAAGCCAAGCTGGTGATTGACGGGTTATTGGACGGGAAAGACATCGCTTCCGTGGTAAAAAGCACTAGTAGTGAAATTCGTCAAAAAGCAAAAAAGCTAGCCACTACCGATGGTGGCAAGATTGTTGAGGGAGTATTTGACGGGCAAAATATGGTTGGGCCTGACGGACGGATGTATCCTATCCCAGCTAACTATGCCAGTAAATCAAAGCTGGTGGAGGGAGACGTGCTCAAGTTAACCATTCAAGACGATGGGACATTCTTGTTCAAACAAATTGGGCCGATTGAGAGGGATAAGGTTATCGGTGAAGTGCAAGAAGAGAATGGTGAATATAGCATTAAAGCGGGCGATAAAATTTACAAAGTTTTATTAGCCAGTGTCACTTATTATAAAGCGGAGACCGGCGACGAAGTTACCGTAATCGTTCCCCAGGGCAAAGAAAGCACCTGGGCATCAATTGAGAATGTGATTAAGAAATCAAGTGGGGAAGAAAGTGCAGACGAGGAAGGCGAAGATGATAAAGATAGTGATTTGGAGGATATCTAAAATCTAATAAATATATGACAAATAAAAAATACGAAAGCTTAGTGCAGATAGTTAAATTTGGTATCGTTGGCGTTTCGAATACAGTGGTAGATTTTGCGGTGTTGAATTTCTTGATGTGGGTTTTCAAAATCAACAGTGGTACTTGGATGATTGTTTTTAATGTAGCCGCTTTCAGTCTAGCGGTGATTAACAGTTATATCTGGAATCGTTATTGGACGTTTAAGATGAAGAGTCGAGAAGAGGTGCCAGAGGAATTTATGAAGTTTTTACTGATAAGCATTGTTGGAGTTTTCATCAATAGCGGCATTGTGTATGGTGGTACGACTTTCTTAACGCCGCTATTCGGTTTGTCAGCTGGACTGTGGGCCAATGGAGTTAAGTTGATGGCGACGGGCGTGGCGATGGTCTGGAACTTTATTGGCTATAAGCTGTGGGCGTTTAAAAAAAGTAGCCAGTAACGAGTAGTTTTTATCCTTTACCCACTACTAAACATATATGTCTTATATTGCCCTCTATCGTAAATATCGCCCCCAGAAATTTGCTGAGGTGGTCAGTCAGGATCATGTTAAGACCACTTTGCTAAATGCGTTGAGTAAGGATAAAGTTACTCACGCTTATTTGTTTTGTGGGCCGCGAGGGGTGGGCAAAACAACAATCGGTAGGTTATTAGCGCACGCCGTTAATTGCGAGAATGTTAAAAAAAATAAAGGTGAACCCTGTGGTAAATGCGAGCCTTGTCAACAAATAATGGCCGGCAAAACTATTGATCTAATCGAAATTGATGCTGCTTCCAATCGGGGGATTGACGAAATAAGGGAGTTAAAAGAAAAAGTAAAATATACTCCCACTAATCTAAAATACCTGGTCTTTATTATCGATGAGGTTCATATGATGACGATTGAAGCTTTTAATGCTCTCCTGAAAACACTTGAAGAACCACCGGCCCACGCTATTTTTGTATTAGCTACTACTGACCCCCAGAAAGTCCCACCTACTATCCTTTCTCGTTGCCAGCGTTTTGATTTTAAACGTTTAAGTCGGAGCGAGCTAGTTGGACATCTAGCCGACATTGCCAAAAAAGAAAAAATTAAAATAGCCCCCGAAGCTTTAGCCGTTATCGCTGGACAGGCTGATGGCTCTAGTCGCGATGCTCTTAGTATTCTCGGCCAGGCCGCTGTGGCTTATGAGGGGCGTAGTATCAAAGAGGAAGATTTACAGTCGCTATTGGGTTTAACAAAAACAGAGAACATTGATAACTTCTTGGCAACAGTTTTCCGTCAAGATTTAAAATCTGCCCTCCAGCAAATTAATACTTTTATTAACGATGGCTATGCCCCACACCAATTGGTTGAAGATATTTTAACTAGTTTGCGTAAAATTTTATTAGTTACGAGTGTTGATGAAATGCCAGATAGTTTTGAGATTGATCTCTCACCAGCGGAATTAAAGGATTTACAAAGTAAATTAGCTAATATCAGCTCTCGAGAGATAGTTAAATTTATTAATCTGGTCATTGAAGCTAAAAATAACCAGAAATATTCCCAGATTCCACAGCTACCGTTGGAGATGGCCGTTATTTCTTTTTTGGATTTAGATGGTGGTGGAAAGGGGGAATCGGATAGTAATCAAGGAAAAGGCGGCCAGGAGAAAGTAATAATAAAGCAACCAAAGGAAGACAGTGAGGAAAAAACAGTAGAAAAGCGACCCAAAGAAGATACTAGCCAAACTGTCGTCGCTAAAAGTGCAAATAAGGTTATCGCCAAGCAGTCTAGTAAAGATAACAGCAGTAATGGTAAATCAGTTGATTTAGCTGATCTTCGCCAAAAATGGCCGACTGTTTTAAATAAAATCCAAGCGGAAAATTTTTCTTTAGGCTCATTATTAAAATCTTCACAGCTAGATAAGATTAAAGGCAACAAGCTAACATTGATTTGTCGTCACGAATTTCACCGCGAATTTGTCCAAAAAAGTGAAAACAGGGCGGTGATTGAGGAACATTTACGTCAGGAATGTAACGCGGACATGGGCGTGGATTGTGTGGTGGGTGAAGTGGAAGGCAAAGCCAAAGTTGTTGCTGATCGCCCGACTGAGGCTAAATCGAGTAGTGATAACAATTTAGTCAAAGATGCTTTGGATATATTGGGTGGAAAAATAACTAATTAATAATTATGATATTTCTCGGTGCCGATCATGGCGGGTTTGAACTAAAAAATAAGGTAAGAGAGTGGCTAGCCGAATGGGGAGAAGAATTTAAAGATCTTGGCAATAAAGTTTATGATAAAGAAGACGATTATCCTGACTATGCTATTGCTGTGGCTAAGGAGGTCGCCAAAGGAGATAATAAGGGCATCTTATTCTGTCGTTCAGCTGCCGGGATGGTAATTGCAGCTAACAAGGTGACTGGTGTGCGAGCGGTGGCAGCTTTTGATAAAGAATCGGCTCAGCATTCGCGCGAACATAACGACGCTAATGTTTTAGTCTTATCTGGTGATTGGCTGGATGAAGAAAAGGCTCGCCAGATTGCTAAGGTCTGGTTGAATACAAAATTCACTCAAGAGGAGCGGCACGTGCGGCGACTGAATAAGATCAAAGAAATAGAATAAAAGAATGGCGGAATTGGTACCAGCAATATTGGCTAAGTCTCTAACTGAATTTGAGGCGAAAATAAGGCAAGTTGAGGATTTGGTGGATATGGTCCAAATAGACGTTATGGATGGTAAGTTTGTACCTAACGAGACTTTCAACGAGATAGATAAAATAGCTGAGGTAGAAACTAGTTTAAAATATGATATCCATTTGATGGTTGCGGATGTTGCTGGAGCTATTGATCGCTGGTCGGGATTGAATCCCCAACGAATAACTTTCCACCTTGAGGCAGTTGATTCGGATAAAATTGAGGAAATCATTGGCGAAATCAGAAATCTAGACATGGAAGTTGGCCTGGCGATAAATCCTGATACTGACTTAGCTGAAATTGAACCGCAGTTAGCTAAAATTGATTTTGTGCTGGTAATGGGTGTCAACCCTGGCTTTTCCGGGCAGAAGTTCCAAGGAAGTACGCTCGAGCGGATTAAAGAGATAAAAAAAGATCATCCCGATCTAAAAGTAGGAGTAGACGGGGGAGTGAATACAGATAATGCGGCGGATTTAGTAGCTGCCGGAGTAGATGAGTTAGCCGTCGGGAGTAGGATTTTTACCAGCAATGATGTTCGAGCGGCAGTTGAGGAGTTTTCGAGGTATATCAGAGTAACTATCACAAAATAAATCTATGTACGACATCATCACAATTGGCTCCGCTACGCGCGATGTGTTTTTACTGAGTAAAGACTTCCGCAGCCGTAAAAGTCAGAATTTTCTTTCCGGCCAAGCTTTTTGCTTTGACGTTGGAGCCAAAGTAGAAATGGATGACATCTTTTTTGCTACTGGCGGCGGCGGGACAAACTCAGCTGCTACCTTTGCGCGATTTGGACTAAAGTGTGCTTGCGTAAGTAAAATTGGCGACGATCCAGGCGGACGGGCTTCGCTTGAAGATTTAACTAAGCTAAAAATTGACACGCGTTTTATCAAAAAATCTTCCCAAGATAATACTGCTTATTCGGTAATTATCTCGACGCCAACTGTCGGGCGGACAATTTTGGTTTATCGGGGAGCAAGCAAAAGATTCCAGCCCACTGATATTCCTTGGACGAAATTGAGTCAAGCTCGCTGGCTTTATATTACCTCCTTAGGTGGTAATGTTGGTTTACTGAAGCGCATTGTTAATTCTGCTCAGCAGTCAGGGGTTAAAATCGCTCTCAACCCTGGTTCCGGCGAACTAAAAAATGGGCTTACTAGACTAAAGCCAATTTTATCAAAGGTGGACGCTTTACTCCTAAATGAAGAAGAGGCAAGAGGCTTATTAAAAGTTGATAAAAGAGAGAGTAAAAAGAATATTGCCAGAAAATTATCCGAAGTGGTTGCTGGAGGAATTGTAGTAATCACGCGGGGTAACGCTGGCGTAGTAGTCGCGGCCGCGGGCCCGTCTGCCGGCGAGCCTGCCTGTCCGGTAGGCAGGGCAGGTAAATATTATCAGGCGGGTACGCTAGGCGGAAAAATAGTGGAAAGATCGGGAGCAGGTGATGCTTTTGGCTCTGGCTTTATCACCGGCCTCATCAAAAAAGACTCGGTCGAATATGCTATTCAGCTGGGTTCAGCCAATGCCAACTCGGTTATTAAGTATTTAGGGGCGAAAAATGGTCTGCTGAAAAAAAATGGACTGACCAAAATCAGGAAAATAAAAATAATTATTAGTAATTTATGAATCCACACAATAAAATAGCTAAAATCCTCCGTACTGAAGAAAACAAGATTAAGGAAATATGTCAGAATATGGATAGTTTATTTAATACTAGCGGGGCTTTGGAAAGGGTAGCAGCGGAAAATAATTTTCGGGTTAAGGAAATACTGAGCGTGTTGGGACTGAAGAAAAAGTCGTCTAATCGAGAGGTGTATAACGCGCTTATTAATAAACTGAAGAAGGATGATAAGTTATTGTTTGAAGTTTTAGGAAAACCTCGCTGCACTTCTCGAGAGAATTGTGCTGACATTTTTACTGTCGCTGAGAAATTAGTTGGTAATCGCCAGGGATTTTTTCTCAAGCGGGAGAAAATGGCTGAAATGCTAAGTCAATGTCCTCCCCCGCGGATTATGCAGGCCTTAGGATATAATACAGTGGACGATTTGCTTAAAAACGAAGATCAGGATCAGGTGTTTTCTTCTTTAAGGTTCACGGAGAGCGCCGAGTGGATGAATGAAAAATTTATTCCTTTATATCGGGACTTATCGTTTGCTGATTTTGAAAAAAGAGATATTAAATTGATTCTGCTCGATAGTAAATGGCTAAAGGTGGCGGAAAAGTTTGTAAAGAAAAAATATCACAATGTCAGTCATTTAAAAGAGCTGGGAATTGTTTTTGTTATTCCCTTGCGGATTGACACTCCTGGTGAAACGCTGCGCGTATTTTCGTTGCTGTTGCATTATTTGTACGAAATAGGTTTTTACAACAAATTAATTGTTAAAAATAGTCAGGAAGATGATTTCGGTCAGCGGCTCATTGCTTTATTGAGGGGCGATGTATCTGATAATAGTTTAGAAGGTTTGGCAGGAAGTAAGTGGCGCATTGTGCAAAGATATTTAGCCAAGGACGATCTCAATGATCCTCGCCTATTCGAACCCCACGTTAATCCGGAGACTATTCACTGGGACAAAGCCGAGAATAGCCTGACACAACTAGATGTTATGTATCCCGGGCTAGAGTTCACTTTCTGGAAGGATCTGAATTTTGTTGGCGATTTTTTTGCCAATGACGGCACAGAGGAACTAGTCAGTTTTAACCTAATTGACAGTGTAATGGCGTTAGTAAAAGAAAAGGAAATGATAAAATATCTCTACCATCACCAAGAAGCGCTGTGGAATAGGATTTTGTCTGAATATATCGGTCGAGAAAAAATGGAAGAGTTGATTATAGATAATTTTACTGAAGGGTTCATTGATTTAGGGCAGCAATAGGCGTTTTGTGAAATGGCTGGAAAATTGGTTAATAATGGGGTATATTAGGTCTCAAGTCGTGTGTTTTATACAACCTGCCTACCGCCTGCCTGCCGGTAGGCAGGGCAGGCAGGCTCAACTAAGAAATCATGACTCAAATAAAGATCGAAATCGACAAAGAAAAGTGTATTGGCTGTGGGGCTTGCGTGGCTTTATGTCCCGACTATTTTGCGATGGAAGGGGATAAAGCTAAAGTGATCAAGAGTGATGGCGACAAAACTGATTGTGTCCAGGAAGCCGAGGCCTCTTGCCCGGTAGCAGCTATCAAAACCCAAAAGGAATAAATTATTATGCTGACCCAAGTAATCCTAGCGGCGTTTTGTGTTTTACTACTCCCTCAGGCTAGTTATGAGGGTCAGTTTTTGTTACCGGCTCAGGAAAAGAACCAAGTAGTTGCCAGAAATCAGCAATTAGCGCTGCCCTTTAAAGAAACAACTAGTCTAGGAGTGGAGTTAGATGCTAAATCAGCTCTGGTTTTAGATGGAGTTAGTGGTAAGGTTCTATTTGCCAAAGACAGCCAAGAAAAAATGGCAATGGCTTCTTTGACTAAAATGATGACCGCAGTAGTGGTGCTAGAAAGTGGAATTGACTTGGAAGACACCACTATGGTAGACCAGCAAGCGGTATTAGTTGAGGGGGCTGACATTAATCTAAAATCAGGAGAAGAAATGCGCGTGGGGGATTTACTGCACGGATTACTCATTTCTTCTGGCAATGATAGTGCGCGTGCTCTGGCGAAAAAGGTGGGTGGGGACATTGGTGGTTTTGCAGTAATGATGAATGACAAGGCGCGCGAACTCGGTTTAAAAAACACTAATTTTGCTAATCCTTCTGGCCTGGATCAGGCGGGTCATGTCTCTACCGCGGAAGACTTAGCGATACTAGCAAATTATGCCTATCAGAATCCTATATTTCGAGAAATTATAGCCACTAAGGAAGATGATATTCAGAGCGTTAATACCGATGACAATCATCATTTAAAAAGTACCAATAAGTTGTTGCAGAAAAATTATAGCTATGTGGTTGGGGGAAAAACTGGTTATACCGAAGACGCTGGATTTTGCTTGACTATCTTTGCCGTCGACAGCCAGAAAAAGCATCAGATCGTCACGGTAGTGCTGGGCGCGGAAAAGAATGGCCAGCAATTTCAAGACAGTAAAGCTTTGGTTGAGTGGACCTATAATAATTTTAGTTGGCAATAGATGATAGAGCAAATTCAAGATCCAATTCTGGTCCAAAATGTTATCAAGGTATTATTTTTATCCGCTATAGCTTTTGTGGTTGCCATTGCCTGGACGCCAGCTCTGACACATGTTTTATATAAATACAAACTAGGCAAGAATATTCGCAACGAAGGAGCGCCAGTTTATACTAAGATGCACCAAGCTAAAGCAGGAACACCAGTGATGGGTGGATTGCTAGTTTGGATGACAGTTTTACTGCTGGCAATAATATTTTTTATCTGGTCAGAGATATCAGATAATTTTATTATCGGCCAACTTAATTTTTTGACTCGAGCCGAAACATTGTTGCCGCTAGGAGCTTTGGTAATTACGGCTTTAGTTGGTTTGGCTGATGATCTTCTTAATGTTTTCAAAATTGGCCCCAAAGGAGGAGGGATGAGAATGATATATCGGCTACTGCTTTATACAGCGGTGGCAGTGTTTGGTGCGTGGTGGTTTTATTATAAATTGGATTGGGACTTAATTCATATTCCCGGGGTGGGAGATTTTAATATCGGCTGGTGGTATATTCCCTTGTTTATAATAATTTTGGTAGCTACGTCTTTTTCTGTTAACGAAGCGGACGGGCTTGATGGTCTGGCGGGGGGGATTTTGTTGACTTGTTTTGGGGCTTATGCGGTGATTTCCTTCATGCAGGGCAAAATAGAACCAGCTGCTTTCTGC
>JABMPQ010000014.1 GCA_013202585.1 Parcubacteria group bacterium
AAGAGCAGCTATCACAGCTGCCCAATTCTCAAAGAAATCAAACCCAATTTATTATTTTAAATATTCTAATAACTAATCATCAAAAGGAGTCTTAACTTATCCACTTTACTGTCTTGACGATGGGGTCCACTTTACTGGTGCATCTTCCAGCTCAGCGATCCCAGGCATCATCGTCTTGACTATCTCGATTCTCCTTCTTAAGGCGATGGCACAAGACGCCTGACAGTTAGGACAAGTGAAAACCTCCTCGACCTGCAGGGAATCATCCACGATCGCCACCTGAGAAAGATCTTGCCCACAAGAGCACTTCATATCCTTGAAATCGATTTCCGGCATTCTTTTCTTCCTCCTGGAAATTGTAATAGGGTACAACGAAATCATAGCAGTCTAGCAAAAAGGACTGTCCTTGTAAAGACAGTCCTCAAGCCAAAAAACGACTATTGTTATTTTTTCCCTTTTTTAAAGCTAAATATTCCCTTAGTATTTACATCAACCTTTACTACATCGCCACTTTTAAACTTCCCTTCTAGCAACATCGTCGAAAGTGGGTTCTCAATCTCGCTCTGGATAGCCCGACGCAATGGCCGCGCACCAAAAGCAACATCATAGCCAATTTTGACCAGCTGGTCTTTGGCCTTACTGGTGACGTCTAATTTTAAATTTTGTCCGTGTAGCAACTGCTGAGTCTCGGCCAACATTAGATCAACTATCTGGCGCACCTGAGACTTAGACAAAGAGTGAAAGACAATCGACTCGTCAATGCGATTAAGAAATTCAGGGCGGAAATGCTTTTTCAGCTCATCCAGTAATTTATTTTTAGTTTTTTCATGGCTGCTTTTGACCTCACCGCTCCAAGCCATGTCCTTGCCGCCGCCGTCGGCTGCCATATCAGTGATCAGTTCCGAGCCTACATTAGAGGTGGCAATAATCACGGTGTTTTTAAAATCCACGGTTTTCCCTTGCGAGTCGGTTAAACGTCCATCTTCGAGTATTTGTAAGAGAGTGTTAAAAATATCAGGATGCGCCTTTTCAATTTCGTCAAACAAAATCACACTGTAAGGTTTACGACGAACTTTTTCGGTTAGTTGCCCGCCTTCCTCGTGACCAACATAGCCTGGGGGAGATCCGATCAAGCGCGACACGGTATGCCGTTCCATATACTCCGACATATCAAGGCGAATAATCGCTTCCTCGTCACCAAACAACAGCGTCGCCAGTGCTTTAGCTAGTTCTGTCTTACCCACGCCCGTCGGACCAAGAAAAATAAACGAACCAACTGGGCGTTTTGGATCTTTGAGACCCGCGCGACCGCGCCGGACTGCTTCAGACACTGCCTTAACGGCTTCCTCTTGACCAATAACGCGTTTACCCAAATGCTTTTCCAGCTTCAACAGCTTGTCAGTCTCCTCATCAGCTAGTTGCATAACCGGAATCCCCGTCCATTTAGCCACAATCTCTTCAATATCGGCCGCAACTACTTCTGGCTGCTTGGTGCCTTTGACTTTTTTCCAGTCGGCGTCTAACTTCTCCTTTTCCTTCTTGACATCAGCGAGTTGTTTATCTAAGAGTAGAACGTTCTTCTTATTCTTCGCCTTCTGGGCCGCTTCTTTTTCTTTGCGTAGTTTAGTGAGATCTTTGGCTAATTCTTTGAGCTTTTCCGGAGCGGTAATCGACGCCAGGCGCAACTTAGCCGCACCCTCATCTATCAAATCAATCGCCTTGTCGGGCAAGAATCGATCGGAAATATAACGATCGGATAAAACCGCCGCGGCCACCATCGCCTCGTGCGCTATTTTCACTTTATGAAAAGATTCATACTTGTCACGCAAGCCTTTAAGAATTTCGATCGAAACCTCGACATTCGGTTCGTCAACTAAGACGGGCTGAAAACGTCGCTCGAGAGCGGCGTCTTTCTCGATGTGCTTGCGATATTCGTCAAGTGTCGTGGCGCCAATTGTCTGGATATCACCGCGGGCTAAAGCGGGCTTAAGCATGTTGGCCGCGTCGATCGCTCCTTCGGAAGCTCCGGCTCCGACTACGGTATGTAGCTCGTCGATAAATAAAATAATGTCCTTTTTCGACTTACTAATCTCCTTGAGGATTTTCTTCAGACGTTTTTCAAATTCACCGCGGAACTTAGTACCAGCCACTAGCGAGGATAGATCGAGGGCTACCACTCGCTTGCCCTGCATGTCTTCGGGGACATTTTGCGAAACGATCCGCTGCGCTAGACCTTCAGCGATGGCCGTTTTACCCACGCCCGGTTCACCAATTAACACCGGATTATTTTTGCGGCGGCGGGAGAGCACCTGAATTAACCGACCAATCTCGTCTACTCGGCCGATAACCGGATCGAGCTCGCCTTCCTTAGCCTGCACGCTCAAATCAGTTGAATATTGATCGAGAACGGGGGTTTTACTTTTAGATTTATCTTCTTTACCTTTGCCGATTATTTTTACTACTGCCTCTTGGGCCTTAGCAGCATCCACCTGATATTTTGCTAAGACCTGAGCCGCCATCCCTTCGCCCTCTTTTACCAAGCCGAGTAAAATATGCTCCGAGCCGACATAATTATGCCCCAGCTCGCGTGCTTGGTGAAAAGCTAGCTCTAATACTTTCTTGGCGCGCGGTGACAATTCTGGATCCTCGACTTCTTTAGAGCCTTCGGTAATATTTTTTTCCACATACTGCTTAAGGTCATCGGGATTAACACCTAGCTCTTCTAATACTTTCGTGACCACTTCTTCTTCCTCTAACAGCCCCAATAAAATATGCTCGGTGTCAAGATTAGCAGATTTAAATTCTTTCGCTTTCTCGATGCTTTCCGCTACCACTTGTTTGGCTCGATCGGAGAAGTAATCGATGATATTTACCCGTTCCGGTTGTGGTTGAGGCTGCGCCGGAACCTGCCCTGATTGAGTACTGGGCGACTGCTCACCAAAAAAAGAATCAAAAATAGAGCCGGAAGGAGGGCTACCAGAGAACATGGCTTGTTCTTCGGCACATAAATAACAAAGGTTGATCAGCTTAGTCTGACCGTTAGAAGTTTGCTTGATGGCGACTGTGGCGGGTCGTTGGTTACATTTTTGACAGATCATATTTTTACTGATTAATCTTGATAATTAGCACTCTCACCCTTAGAGTGCTAATATTTATTATAGGCCGTTCTACTGATTTGTCAATAAAAAATCCCTACATTCTACCCCCAAGTGCAACATAACTAAAAGGACATCTCGTAATAGGTTAAAATAGCTTTA
>JABMPQ010000015.1 GCA_013202585.1 Parcubacteria group bacterium
GGACAATGAAGGTGGGGCAATAGAACCTTGAATTCACGTTGATAGCGGGATTGATTTTGGATTGAAATTATGGTATAATAGAAGAGGTTAAAGAAAATAATGAAAAACAAATGGCTCAAACATATCATGGTATCCGAGATGCCTTTAACAGCAATGATAATGAATATGACTTTACTTCCGAGATATCTCAAAGCAAAGCTCTAGCTGATATAAATGAAGCCACCAAAGGAGGAAGGCGTCGTCTTAAAAACATCGACTTGCGGAAAATCTTGAAAAAACGTATGGGTAGCAAAACTGGTACAAAGGCATTTAATAAACTAACTGGAGGAAAGGGTAAAGGAGGATTGTTTTGGTAGTATTTGAACATTAATAAGTGTTTAATTATAAATATTATGGCTAATTACGTTACTAAAGGGAAACTTTATCAGGGCTTGAAAACTGGCCTTAAAAGCCAGGGCTATAAATATGGGTCCATAAGAAAAACATCGGATAAATTGGGGGTAAAAAAGCAAGGAGGTCTGGTAGGTACTGGAGGTGAAAGAATACGCACTGGAGCAAAGGGAGCGGAAGGATCTGAGCACTTATTGGGAAAATCAAAGAGAGAAGTTAATAGATTTTTGAAAAAAAGATTGGGAAGTAGTGCGAGTGCTCGGGGAAAAAGAGCTGCTATTATGGGAGAGATGTTCTCAAAAAAAAGTGCAGCTAGTAATACAGCAGCCGGCACTGCAGAAGAGGCTCAAGCTACCCCAAAGAAAAGAGCTGGCCTCTTTAGTCGCGGCGACAGTGCTAGCCGAGCCCGCGCTCAAATAGCTAGCCAATTTGGTACCCGCTCCGGCGGTCCTGGTTTCACTAGTGATCGATCTTCGTCATCCAGCTCCTCCGCTGGTGGCTCTTCCAAAGGAACCCGTCCATCTGGACCACTGTTTTAGATTTAATAACATTAAAAAGTTCTGGCGGCGGGGATAATCATCCTCGCTTTTTTACATTCAAAAACTTCCCAAAATCTGGTAAGTTAAATGGCGCAACCAGGAGAGGTGCCAGAGTGGACGAATGGGGCAGTCTCGAAAACTGCTGCCTCGCTTGCGGGGCCGAGGGTTCGAATCCCTCCCTCTCCGGATAAAATAATAAAATGCCAACAAAACTAACGGCGGCGGCTGTAATCAAAAAACTTAAAGCCAAAGCCAACCCCACCCAACTCGCCGGTATGGCTCGTTTTGGTATAAACCCGAAGGGGCGCTTGGGCGCTTCGGTCAAAAGTATTCGTGAAATTGCCAAGGAAACTGGGCGTGATCATCAGCTGGCTTTAGATTTGTGGAAAACGGGCGTTGCCGAGGCGCGAATCCTGGCCGCCATCATCATGGATCCGGAGAAAATCACGGCCAAACAAATCGACAGCTGGGTCAAAGACCTAGACTCCTGGGATATCAATGATCAGATGTGCATGAACTTTGATAAAAGCCCACTGGCCTGGAATAAATTATACGACTGGGTTAAAAGCGATAAAGAGTTTACTAAACGAGCGGGTTATACTATGATCGCTTGTCTAGCTTGGCATGACAAAAAGGCACCAGACAAAAAATTTATAAAAACTTTGCCGCTGATCAAGCAAGCAGCTACCGACGAACGCAATATGGTTAAAAAAGCGGTCAATTGGGCGCTGCGCAATATTGGCAAGAGAAATCTCGCGCTCAATAAAGTCGCTCTCCAGACAGCCAAAGAAATCGTCAAAATCGATGACAAGACTGCTCGCTGGATTGCCAAAGACGCCATTCGGGAGCTAGCCAGTGAGAAAATCCAAGCTCGACTTAGGAAAAAATAACTATGCCTTTCAAAAATAACTCTATAATTTATCTTGCCCGTCAGATGTGGCGGTTCTCCAAAGGCAATCGCAAGAATGTCGTGCTTTATATTGGCATGTTTGCGATATCCAATTGCATTATCTTTTTTGAGCCGCTGGTTTTTGCGCTGATTCTTAACACAGTTCAAAATCGCGGGCTTAACAACGAAAGTTTGCCGTTGATTTTATCCTACGCCGTTCTTTTTATTGCGATTGAGGTTGGTTTCTGGGCTTTCCATGGACCAGCCCGGTTTATCGAAGAAAAAAACGCTTTTCTGATGGAAGCTAACTACAAAAAATACCTGCTCGAAGGCACGATGGATCTTCCCGCCCAGTGGCACACTGATCATCACTCGGGAGACACCATCGATAAGATTGAAAAAGGGGCAAAATCTCTCCGCGAATACGCTTCCGAGACTTTTCAGATGATTGATAATGTTATTCGCTTTGTCGGGTCGTATCTGGCGCTCACCTACTTTAATCTTCACGCCGGCTATATCGTGCTAATTATGGTTTTCCTTACCCTCACCATGGTTGTTAAATTCGATCGTCGGTTGGTGCCTAAGTATCGCCAGTTATACCGAGCGGAAAATAAAATCTCGGCTAAAGTCTTCGATACTATTAGTAACATTACCACTGTTATTATTCTCCGTATCGAAAAGTTGGTGTCGAAGGCAATTATGAAAAAGATAATGCAGCCGTTACGACTTTTTGAGCGTACGCGTAAGATTGACGAGGTTAAATGGTTTTTAACTTCGATGGCTTCGGTGCTAATGGTCTTTTTCGTCTTGGTCACTTATTTCTACGATCATTACCGAACAGGGACAGTTATTATGATTGGAACCGTTTATGTCCTCTACGGATATGTGGAGAGAATTAACGGGCTATTTTATCGTTTTGCTTATCAATATAGCGACATCGTGCGTCGGGCGACGGCCGTGCGGAACGCCGAGACGATCTCGCGAGAGTTTGTTGAAAAAGAAACTGACCAGCTGATCAATCTCGGCGCCCACTGGCGTGAGATCAATATCAAGTCACTCAATTTTTCCTACCACACCGCCGAAGGAGCTAATTTACATCTAGATAATGTAGCCCTCACTATTAATCACAATGAGCGGATTGCTCTGGTTGGTGAAAGTGGCAGTGGCAAAACCACCCTTCTGAAAATCATCCGCGATTTATACCAGCCGCAAGATATTAGCTTGCATATAGACAATACACCATTAGAAGACGGCTTCAGCGCGATTAGCTCTGATATCGCCCTAATCCCCCAAGATCCGGAGCTTTTTAATACTACTATTGAAGGTAATATCACTATGGGAGCCGAGCGCGACCGGGACGAGGTAATAAAATTCACTGACTTGGCTTGTTTTACTGAGGTAGTGAAAGGACTGCCGCGAGGATTTGACTCGTCAGTGGAAGAAAAAGGGGTTAATCTGAGCACAGGCGAAAAACAACGGTTGGCTTTGGCGCGTGGCCTACTAGCTTGTGAAGAAAAATCAATTGTTTTACTCGATGAGCCTACTAGTAGCGTTGATTCTAAGAACGAACTGCAGATTTACAAGAATATTTTCACCGCTTTCCCGGAGAAAACGATTCTTTCTTCGATCCATCGTTTGCACCTCTTGCCCCTTTTCGACAAGATTATTTTCTTCAAAGATGGTAAAATAGTAGCGCGCGGGACATTCACGGAATTACTGGAAAAATCGGCGGAGTTTCAGGAGACATGGCGGAAGTATAATGAGACGAAGGAGAAAGAAACCACGTTGGTATAACCTTAGTGCTTAAGTTTCAATCTTCTCAAGGTGAATTGCATTGCTTTGGAGCTAGCTTAAGCCAAAAGGTTGGTTGAAAACCAAAGTTTAGCGCTTTTTGAACATATTTCCTTAGATAATATACAGAAGAGAAAGCTTTGGCTATCC
>JABMPQ010000001.1 GCA_013202585.1 Parcubacteria group bacterium
CCAGTAGATTATATGATTAAAAACAACTACTTGTCCAAAATGAGGTGGACTGATACATTTTCTTGCTTTTTGTTAAAAAGTATGTTAAAATGATAATAACAAAGTACAAGCTTTATTAGTTTCTAGAAAATAAAAACAAAAAACATGTTTAAGAGCTCAATTTTAGTAAGTGCTATCATTATCGCCGGTGGCGCTTTTTTAATCGCTACGGGCGTCTCAGCCGCCTCCACTGACTCACTGCAACCCGCTTCTACCATTACATATAATGAAAACCTGGTCGTTAATGGATCGGGTCAGTTTAGTTCTCTACGAGTGGGCTCTCAAGGAACAGGTGGTGTTACCTATTTTAATGGCTCTATTGTCAATAGCACTACCGGAGACGGAGGAGCTGATAATCCGGTTACTTTTGGTGATAGTGTTAGAATAGATGGTGCTATTACTCGTGGAGCTTCTGGTCAGAATATGCCGGTTAGGATAGGGGGTAATCTTAGAACCGATGGCCAACTCTGGGGAGGAACACACAGGGGCAATACTACAGATGGTCAATCTCTAGTAATAGCTGATACTGTCCGACCAGCTATGGATGCTATCAATGATTTTGGCTCTGGTGGTTTTCAGTGGCGCAATGGCTTTTTCTCAGGAACATTAAGTACTAATATTCTCAGTATCTCTGACCTACAAGGCACAGAAGTAATAGAATCTATTAACATTGAGGACGGCACTATTACTGGAGACGATATAGCTGGTGGGACGATAACTGGAGATCATATTGCTGAAAACGCGATTGTTACTAGTAATATTGGGAACGAGGCTGTTACCACTGATAAGATTAGTAACGAAGCTGTGACCACTGATAGGATTGGAGCAGCAGCAGTTACTCCAGCTAAAATAAGTGGTTCCGGGGGTGCTAATATACCGATTGCTTATGGGTATGTTAATGCTGCTGGTGACTTAGTTGGTGGTACCAGCAATGTTTCCACCTCTCTGGATATTCCTAATAGCCGGTACCAGATTACCATCGATGGAGTGGTTTATGAACCGGGCCAACAAGTAGTAGTTATTACTCCAGCAGCTGTTACTAATAGTGATGTGTTGGCGTTTACTGCCCAGGCGGGTCAATCAATTGAAGTAACTCTGTATACTACTGGAACTGGCAGTTATTCCACTGGCGATGCTTTTCATTTCGTGGTGTATCAAGTTTATTAAGGATCACAGTAATCAATAAATTTAAAAACGGAGCTTACTTGGCTCCGTTTTTTGTCAGGCGTAGTTCGGTAAAATCTATTCCACCGTCACCCAATCCATGAAAGTCAAGGTAACTGGCTTCTCTTCGTCAACTGATCCCTCTATACTTTCACTACTGATTAATTTTTCCACTTCCTTACTCTCTGGATCAACGGATTTTAACCAGCTGACAAAATCTTCGCCGTAGACGTCATAAACAATCTCTTTTTCATCCGGTGACCAACCCAAGTTAACCATTTTACTCTTTTTCTCAACCACTAAGACCCCTTCATGTTGTCCGTCCCGATCTATTTTGGTAATTGAAGAATCAAGATAGCTAGGATAACAACCGCCGCAGGAATTTATAATAAAGGCGAAGCGTTGACTGTCGTTTTTCCAATCGAGGTCGCCCATCATACCCGCCCCTTCATCAAGGGTAGCGATCGAATTGTCCTCAATATTGAATGACCAGAGGGTGTGGTTGGCGCCGGGCGCGCAAGCGTTTTCTATATCAGCTTGGGAAGTGTTTTTGTAAACCAATAGCTTAGTTTCATCAGGCGACATGGCAAATTTAGCGTGATAACCAATAGTACCCTCGAAAAATAAACTCCACTGAGTTTTATCCCAATCGAAAGTCGGAAACATCTCATCGAAACTAGTTACTTTACCAGAAGCCAGCTCGACGTTAACAAATTTATAGCTATCTCCTTCTCTGGCGATGGTAAATAGGGAATCTTCTTTAACAGAGAAATCCAGAAAGCTGCTAAACAATTGTCGATTATATTTACCACTAAGGACAGTTACTTCCTCTCCGCTTTTAGTGTCTCTGATAATCAAATCGGAGTCAGATAAGGTTGGATCAAAATTAGCCCCTTTGAACTTCTCTGTTTTTTTGCTAGTCATTACGTAGACCAGGTATTTGTTGTCGGGCGAGGTAATCACAGCCCCAGGGAATTTATCCGCAGTTGATGAAGTAACTTTTTGCGATTTTTGGGCGGCGAAATCAGCTGTCCAGAGAGCTTGATCGTCGTAGTCCCAATCAAAGACAGGCATACCATATATTTCACTCATCGGATTACCACTAGCACTGGTGTAATAATAGTTATCGTACTTTTTAGAGCGGGGGTAGCTAGTTTGGTAATCTTTAATTTCTAAATCTTTATTATCAGTGCCGTCGCGTTTAACAATCCCTCCCCCTTTGAATTCACTCATCGTAAAATTTTTACATTCTTCACTGGCTCCGCTGCTAGAAATCACATTGTCGTGCTTGCCATATAAAAGGCGGTATTCTGTTTCTCCGGTTTTTAGCTGGTCGGTCAAAGTGTCTAAGAATTTAGGCTTGGTGATGGTGGTATCACCTGTTGACGCTCGCGAGAGAAGATAATAGATAGCACTGCCAGCGATAGCTAGAATAACAACCAGAATAACTACCAGTAGACCCAATTTTTTAGTAGACATAGTTAGTTCTCCTTTATTTTTTAATAAAACCCCGCGGGCTATCTCGCCCACCCTTATTGTAGAGTATTTTTACTTTTCCTTCTATGCTATTAATGTTAAACATGCTAGTATATCAACCCACGAGCATAATATAAAAATTTATGTTTAAATTTATTGCCGATTTGTTTATTTATCGTCTGTTGGGTTTGGCCGAAGGTGAAAAGTTGACGGCTGCCCTCCATTTTTTTATTTACGACTCCATTAAAATTTTAGTTTTGATTTTGGTGGTCGTATCAGCGGTCGCTTTCTTTCGCACCTACTTCCCTATTGAGAAAATCAGACGAGTGACTGCTAAAGCTAAGTTCGGTACGGGTAATATTGTTGCCTCTACCTTCGGAGCCGTCACCCCTTTTTGCTCCTGCTCTTCTATTCCGCTTTTTATTGGTTTTCTTAAGGCCAAAATACCAGCCGGTATCGCCTTTTCGTTTTTGATTACCTCTCCCCTAGTCAACGAAATCGCTTTCGTGATGATGGGTGGGTTGTTTGGTTGGAAGTTAGCTTTTTTATACGCTCTGACAGGGATAGCGTTGGGGGTGGTGGCTGGTATTATTTTAGGTTGGTTGAAGCTTGACCGGGAAATTATTTTAGATGAGACGAAACAGGAGAAAAGTAACCAACAACTACCACAGGACTTTGTTGGTCGGGCAAAATATTCATGGACAGAGGGTAAAAAAACTTTCTGGCGATTATTCCCTTACGTAATTGGTGGAGTAGCGGTGGGGGCAGCTATCCACGGCTATGTGCCGCAGGATTTTTTCATGAATTTTGTCGGTAAGTATGAGGCGTTGGCGGTGCCAGTGGCGGTTTTGGTGGGTATTCCTATTTATGCGGGTTGTTCGACAGTAGTGCCGCTGATTTTTAGTATCACCGCTAATGGAGTGCCGCTGGGGACATCGCTGGCCTTTATGATGTCGATTGCTGGACTGTCGTTGCCGGAAGGAATAATTTTGAAAAAGATTATGCGAGGTAAATTGCTAGCGGCGTTTTTCGGCATCGTGGGAGTGGGAATTATTTTGATTGGCTTTTTGTTTAATGTTATTTCGTAATTTAGGAAGTAAGTGATTTTCTAGAAACTGTGAATTTTTTGTTCTTTGCCAAATAAGGAGGGTGGTTTTATGAATTGGTTCGTTTTGATTACCACACCTTTTCTTTTTATAGCGGTGCTGCTTTCCCATTTTCAGTTTTCCGGAAGAGTTGATCTTCCCCTACTTGTTGGTTATAGAGATGATGCTATTCTAGACCTTTGGTCGATCCATCATCTTCTGGCTGGCGTTGTGGTCGGCAGAATAGTCTTCTGTAAATTTAAAGAGCCTCTGGTTTTCGTTAGCGCAGTGTTATTCGTGGCGTTGGCCTGGGAGGGATCTGAAGTTTTAATGGAGGCAGGTGAAATAGGGAAAGGACTTGCTGTTTGGAAAGGAGGCTTCGAGCATTGGGGTAATCGTTTTGTTGGGGATCTAGTAGCGGTTACTTTGGGTGGCTGGTGGTTTTGGACTCACAGGAGCAATCGGCTCTGGCAGAGCGCTCTGGTATTTTGCCTGTTGTGGTTTGCGATTAACTTTACAACGCCAGACAGCATGTATGTCCAGCGTTTTCTGTTGAAACTGTAAAGGGGAAAAGCGATGATATTGTTCCTTGCCAGTGTCGCAATTTTGTTAGCTGCAGGAGTGACTTTCGCTTTGTGTTATGTCGGCGCTCTAGTGGGAGGAGATGTGTCGGTTTTAACTACACTGCTGGCGGTGGCGGGAATGTCGTCGGGATGTGTATTAGGGATCGGCCTTGTCTTTGTGTTGAGAGGATCCTATCCCTATTTCGAATTTGGCGAACTGTTCTCGTGGGAGCGATGGATAGTTCGGACGGCTGGGCTGGTTGGTATGTTGATAACAGCTGTCTGGATACCCTGTCCAATTTGATCTTTTGAGGCTGCACCCTATGGGGAGCAGTTTTTTATTTGCGAAGTGAGTGAGCAAAGAACAAA
>JABMPQ010000016.1 GCA_013202585.1 Parcubacteria group bacterium
ATGCGGGTGTAGTTTAGTGGTAAAACTCCAGCCTTCCAAGCTGGCTACGTGGGTTCGATTCCCATCACCCGCTTTTTTGATACACAAATAAAAAAGCTTACTTTCCCCCTAAAGTAAGCTAAGCGAGCAACTCTTCCGGCGCGTCAGTGATGATTAAACAGTCATCCCCCATCAGACGCTGGGCTCTTCTCCAGCTATCTTTGCTATTCACCGGGAAGACACCAACTCGTACTCCTCGCGGAATTCGTCCCACTCCTCTTGGCTCATAATAGAGAGTAAAGAAAACATACCGAGGCTTAAGCCGGCAATCCCACTCGTCCATTTCACCCATCATCGGTATATCATGGGTCACTATCCCTAGGCGCATATCATTGTGATAATGTCTGGCGCAGAACAATGAACCCCGATCATAAGAGATCAGAACATGGCCATGATTGGATAAAGACGTGTGCAGTTGGTCAGCCAGTTCCTGTGACAGGCTGCCTTGACACCACTTGAGGTCGACGAACACCTGTAATCCTAACTCATTACATCTGCTGATAAAATCCGGCAGGCTAACCAGATCGCCGAACATACTCTTGTCTAGAGGTTGCCGGAAATCAATTTGATCTCTGTCAGGGCTCTCTCCTCGACCGACATGGAGACCAGCCTGACGCCAAGCAAAAGGATGGGCAACATAGAATGCTTGATCGCCCCCTTCTTCACACAACACAACTATATCGCATTCTATTTTCTTTATCCCCAGCAAAGCTAGCTGCTGCGCTCTCCGAAGACTATTGATCCGATGAGCTATAATGCTATTCATGTTCATCTTTCCCCCCTGTTTGGGTTCGGGTTGTCAGAATGTACGATCAGATAGGTTAAGTTATCATATAAACAACCCAAAATCAAGCAATATCCTCTATAAATATCCTCCGCACATGGTATATTTATTGATAAGAATTAATTTATCTTGAATACCCCATGGCTCAAAAACTCATCATTGCTGGCTCTAGTAGTAAACTATTAGTTCGTAAGCTAGCTAAGCAAGCCAAATCCGAGATCGCCGCCACCGAAATCACCAAATTCCCCGATGGTGAAACTTACGTAAATATTAAGACTGATCTAAAAGGTCAAAACATTTTTATTGTCCAATCTTGCTCCGATCCGGCCAATGAGCATTTAATGGAGCTCTTGATATTACTAGATGCCGCTAAACGCTTGCGGCCGAAAAAAATCACCGCTGTTATCCCCTTTTACCCATATCGCCGCCAGGAGAAAAAGGTCGCGAGTGGAGAATCAATCACGGCTGATCTGGTAGCTAAGTTGCTCAAAGCGGCAGGGGCTCGCAAAGTTATTGCTATTGAATTACACACGGAGAAAATCGAAAAATTCTTTGATATTCCTTTGACTCACATCAGAACTCTACCTTTGATTGCTGATTATTATAAAAAGAAGTTTAAGAACCGAAAAGATTACGTAGTGGTTGCTCCCGATAACGGTTCCGCCGATGAGTCAGGAGAACTAGCCAAAGCCCTCAAAATCCCCCTAGCCGTAGCGACTAAAACGCGCGTAGCCCATAATCAAGTCAAGATAGAAAAACTAACCGGCGACGTCAAAGGTAAAAATGTTATAATGCTAGATGACGAGATTAGTACTGGTGGGACTCTTTGCAAAGTGACAGCCGCTCTAAAAAAGCACGGCGTCAAAGATATCTATGTCGGAGTCACCCATGGCGTCTTCGCTGATCAAGCGATTGCTAAAATCAGCCGCTCCCCGATTAAGGAAGTAGTAATTACTGACACGATTCCGCAAGCTAAAAAGTATAAAAAGATAAAAGTGCTATCAGTGGCAAGATTGATAAGTAAAGAAATAAAATAATGTCGGATATCAAAAAAATCCTCGATCGCAAAGTTGAAGAAGTGATAGTGCAAGAAGAGTTAGAAAAGAAACTAGCCAGCGGGAAAAAACTACGCGCTAAGCTTGGTTTTGACCCCTCTTCACCAGATATTCACCTGGGTCACACCGTTCAGCTTGGGATACTGAAAGCCTTTCAAGATCTCGGTCATCAAATAATCTTCATTATCGGTGATTATACCGCCAAGATAGGTGATCCTAGCGGCAAAAGCAAGACTCGACCGATACTCTCCGACGCAGAAATAAAAGAAAATGCTCAAACCTACTTCGACCAAGTGGGCAAGATCATAGATGTCGATAAAGCGGAGATTAGACGTAACAGCGAGTGGTTTGCCAAGAAAAACTTTGCTGATATCTTGGATTTGTGTGGCAAATTTACCGTCGCGCGTATTATTGAGCGCGATGACTTTACTAATCGTCTGGGAAAAGGCACAGATGTCGGTCTGCACGAGCTTCTCTATCCAGTTATGCAAGCTTATGACTCAGTAGAGATCAAAGCGGACGTAGAAGTGGGCGGCACCGATCAGAAATTTAATATGCTCGCCGGCCGGAGTTTACAAAAACGCTTGGGACTGCCGCCGCAGGACGTCATTACTGGTAAATTACTAGTTGGACTTGATGGCACCGAGAAGATGAGCAAAAGCCTCGATAACTACATCGGCCTGACCGAAGAGGCTAACAGCATGTACGGCAAAGTTATGTCGATTCCAGACAAATTGATCATTAATTATTTTGAACTAGCTACTCAATGTCCGGAGGAGAAGATTGCTGAGGTGAAAAAACAGTTAGAGGACGGTAAAACAAATCCGCGCGACCTGAAAGCTGAGTTGGCTCGAGAAATTGTGACGATTTACCATGATAAGAAAGCAGCGGGAGCGGCCGAAGAAGAATTCACTAAAATTTTTACGCAAAAAGAAAAGCCTTCCGATATAAAAAGCTTTAAATTGCCAGCTAAAAGTTATAAACTAGTCGATTTACTACCAGAACTAGAACTCGCTAGCAGTAAAGGCGAGGGACGACGTTTGATTGAACAAGGAGCGGTTAAGATTGACGATAAAGTAGTAAAAGAGTGGGATAAAGAGATTAAAACTAAGTCCGGGATGGTGGTGCAGGCGGGGAAAAGACGATTCGCTAAAATTGCAGCTTAGATTAAATAAATACTTCTAATTAATTTCTACCTCCTTGGTTAGAGGATCAACTAAATAACTATATAGATTTTGGTTCGGCTGATCAATCACAACATCTTTGTCTCCTCCTTCACTATCAAGCTGTTTAACCAGTGAAGGAGTGTGATAGAGATGTTTTTTAATGACATCCATTTCTCTAATTTCCTTTCCCCGTAGTCTAATCGGGATCCAGGCATCTGCCTGCTGAGGAAAAATATAATTTACCAGAATCTCCGCCGCCATGATTGGTTTGCCAATATAAGGCTCCTGATGCATTCTCAGCCCCGGCTCTTCATTGACTTCTATGACCGCTCCCCCTGTATCTGCCAGCGGCTTACTAATATCAGTAGACAAAATATCTACCCCAGCAATTTCTAAATTAAAATAACGAGTGATCCGCAGAACTAAATCTATATTTTCTGGGCATACGGAATCAGTAACATTTTCAGAAATGCCCCCGGCCCCAACATTGCCCGTCATTTTTACTATCACTCTCTCATCTTTCTTTACGACAGACTGTAAATTATATCCTCCATCTGCCAAAGCTGTTTTAGCACTATCATCTATTTCTATGGCTTTAATGTATTTATCACTCTTCTCTCTAGCCACATTCTCTTGCTGAATAAGCTCGGCGATACTACTCTGACCGTCACCTACAACAAAAGCGCGGGTTCTCTTCAAGCCAGCAATAAATTTCCCCCCTATAACCAGCAATCGGTGGTCCTCACCGGCAATCTGTTCCTCAAGTATGATTTTCTTTCCCCCCAGTTTATTAGCTATCCCGAAAGCCGATTCAGCCTTGGCTATGGAGTCAATATTTACAGTAATACCCCGACCACACATTTCAGCCACTGGCTTTATTACTAATGGTTTTGTTAACTTGGCATACGCCGCTGACAATTCTTCAATTTTATTAATGGCACATCCTCGGGGAATGGGAACATCACACCTCTCTAATAATTCACGAGTAAGAGTTTTTCCCCTAGCCACCCGAGCTGACGCACTATAATTTATATCCGCACAACAAAAACGTCTTTGTCGGTAACCAAGTCCAGCCTGAAAATAATGATCCCCGGCAATTCTCAGATAGGGAATATTTTTCTTGGCCACGGCCAGCCCAACACTATTTTCGTAAACATCATTAGTAAATTTCTCCATTGATTTGAAACAAAACTCTATTAATTTTTTTCAGCCTTTTCTAGTAAATAATCCACTATCATCCCAGAAATATCTTGTCCAGTAGCCACCTGGCACCTAACGAAAAAACAAGGGAAATTAACCTCGGCCACATAACCATTACCCTTCTCATCAACTAAAATATCTACTCCACCAAGCTCTATATCTAAAGCTTTAACGGCTTTAATAGCTGTCTGTTGTAATTCTGCTGAGAATTTCTTCGGCTTGACATTGGGAACTTTCCCTTCATTAGAGCGGAAATCACCTTTCGGAGCAGAATACTCAATACTATCAACTACTTTATCTCCTATAACAATTAATCTGGCTGAATGGTCAGTTTTAATAAATTCGCGCATGAGAAAACTACTCTTCTGCTTCAATAAATAATCAGCAACTGACAAAAGAGAAGGTAAAGAGTCAATCTTCATCACTCCTACTCCGTGACTACCACCTTCAGCTTTTACGATTATTGGAAAACCCCCCAAATAATTGACATATTCCTTTAATAAATCCTTATTCTGCGGTAAATAACTGACAGTTTTTGGTATTGGTACCCCCATTTTCTGGAGAACTATAACATTAGAATATTTTGAGAAAGACCTTTTATAATTCTGGTAAAAAGTAGCCGTTTTTTCATTTGTAAGAAACTTTTCTATCGCCCAAGAAGCCGGTCCGATAGATGTTCGATACAATAATGCTTTTTCATTCTCATCCTTGGCCTCAGTCAGATTAAATTTGTCCGCCAAAACTGGTACAAAATCAATTTTTCTTTGGTGGCAAGATTCAGCCAATAAATCGTTAGCTTCTTTTTCTCCTTGACTAGTAACACAATAAAATTTCATAGTTTCTTATAACTTAATTAATTATTACTCTACTATCGTGGAGTGTGCGATAAAGCTCAATGTTTCTCTTTCGTCTCTGGAAATAGCATATCGATTATTGCTTTCGCTACATTTCTTGTTTTCCCCTCAAAAGGTACGTGATGCATACTAAGCATTGGGGAGCCATTGACTTCAATAACAATGTAATTATCTGAGTCGGGAGCTTGATTAATATCTTTCGTTAAATAATCAATCCCTGCATAGGCTAAGTCTGGGATTGATTGAATTACTTTAACAGCTAGTTCTTTGACGCCAGGATGGATTTTATCCGTCATATCTATACTATCTCCGCCCGTAGAAAGATTGGAATTAGGGCGTAAAAATACTTGCTTGTCTTCGGGAGGAACAAACTCCAATGATAAATCCTGCGATTTTAGATAATCCTTGACGGTCGAATCAACCTCAATATTTACTAAGCTCTTACTGTGATCAACCTCTCGACGCGGATCCTTATTTTTTTCTTCAATCAGTTTACTAATCGAATCAATCCCGTTACCAACAACGTTCGCCGGAATACGAAGAGTGGCCGCTAGAAATTTATTCCTGGTAGCAAATATCCTATATTCCGTCCCCTCAAACTCTTCTTCTAGTAAAACTTCTTCGAACCCTTCTTTTTTTATCTGAGCAACTGCTTCGGTTATTTTATTTTCGGAATCAATCCCAATAAAAACACACTGACCATGTGTGGCTGATAAAGGTTTAGCTACTATGGGAAATTCAACCTTGCGAGAAAATCTGAGTATCTCTTCTAGGTTATCTATTTCAAATACTTCTCCTTGGGCCGTGTTAATTCCTGCCTGATCTAAAAAATATTTTGTTAATTCTTTATTTTCCTGGATAATGTGCGCAATCACAGAAGTCTGAGATATTCTTTGCCCGATTATAATTTCTTGATGATTTCTATATGACAATTCTAAGTAACTTTCTTGTTTAAAAATTCCTTTTTCTAGTATTTTCTTGGTTCTTATGCCACGCCTATCCGCTTCACAAGCAAGTAAATAGGCACTAAACGACTTGAACTGTTCTTTTTTGATCATAAATTTATAAACTAAAAAAATGTCCGCTCTTACTTACCAAACATCATATCTATTACATATTTGCCTGGATTGCATGGTTTACCTTTAGTGGGATAGACGTGTCCGGCAAAACCAGGATTTTGATTCACTTCTATTATAACCCCATTATTTTTAGTCAGAGGCCGCCGGATGTCTTTGCAAATAATATCAACACCAATAATATTTAGCCCAATAACCCTAGCCACTTTCTCCAGTAGACGACATGTATCTTTACAAATATCATTAGTCACGTCAAAAGCTTCACCGCCCATAGAAATATTGGCATTTTTTCTTAAGAATATTTTTCTACCGGCTGGCAAAATAGAGCCTGGAGTCATTTTCTTTCTAGAAAGAATTCTTTTTACCTCATCGTCAATTTTAATAATGCGAAGCGGCGAATTATACCAATCCCCCCGGAGTGGATCTTTGTTTTTCAAATTAATAAGCTGCTTGATGCTATTCTTCCCATCTCCAATAACGAATGCTGGAACACGCTCTATAGCATGTATTAATTTATAATCAACCAACAAGACTCGGAAATCTTTACCAGAATGGTATTTCTCGACCAAGATATTGCTTTCATATTCTCGAGAAATTTTTTCAGTTATCTTAAACACTTTCTCAAGTTCTGCAGCATCTTTTATATTGGCAAAAACTCCATCGCCTCCATGTGTGCCCTTAGCTGGCTTAATGACTACCGGAAAACCAATTTTTTCAGCAGCCTTGACCACATCCCCATCTATATCAACAAGGGTATGATCAGGCACTGGAACACCATGCCCAGATAATTGAATATAAGTACTTATTTTATTCTTCGAAATCCTAATAGCTACTGGGTCGGTATCCGAAGTAACAGAGGTATAAAATCTTTTCTCAATTTTCCCCTTAGACAAGCCAATATTCTTATCTTCATCTAGTATCTCAACCCCAATATTTCTCTCTAAGGCACTATCAATAACACTCTTTGTCGCAATTGAGAGCGATTTGTAATCAGCTAAATCTTTTTTGTTAAAATTTTCTTCGGCTTTCATTGATAACAATTTTATTATTTTCCCCGCCAGTAAAACCTATTTTCTCTTTGCTCCCTTAAACATCTCGATTACCGCATTGATATACTTTTCTCTATATTGACGATTGTCAGCTGTAAAATAATCAATGCCGGGCATAGTATTCATTTCTAAAAACCATGGTTTCATATCTTTGTCGAAAAGAAAATCCAGAGAATAAGTGCAGTGTTCAAAAATACTGATCTTTTTCTGAATTTCTGCAGCAGTCACAAAGATATCCTTAGGGGCATCACTATTCTTAATCACCTCCATCTTAGCTCCTTGATGATAATTGGTAAATAATGACCCTTCAGAAGCAGTTCTACTGCACATATAAATTAACTCGTGATTTACAAAAACCATTCTCAAATCAGAAAGACGGTCAACACCCTTTCTAAAACCAACTCCCTTAATAAACTCCTGTAACAGAAGTGGATATTTATATTTTTTGTTATTTATAGTTTCGGTGCGAGAAATTATATCAATACCATATCCACCACAGCCATAGAGCGGCTTTAGAACAATATTCTCTGATTTTATAAGCTTGATCTTATTCATTAACTCCTGCTGGCTGTGAACAAGAAAGGTTTTTGGCATATAGTCGCCAAAAATGAAATACTGATTTAATTTATCACTCAAAAATAACTGAAACTTGAAATCATTTAACAGGACATGTTTTTCAGTTATTGCTCTCTTGATCTTTATTAAATCTCCATTTATCTTCCCTGATGATTTATCATACACAAAATCGGGCTTGATATCATTAACCGTAATCCACTTGTTACCTTCATAAGTCCAAGTGCTACTAAATGTGCCTTTATCAACATCATACGAATCAACCGAAGCTTGATAACATTTAATACCCTTCTTGGTCGCCAACTCCGCCCAATGCTCATACGCATCAAGCATGTCCCGCCCTTTGAAAGGCTTTTCTTCACCTATTCGCCCTTTGATGGGATGGATTATGACTAATTTGTCCATGGTCAATATTTTTAATTATTTCTTCCCCACATCAACTAAGAATTCTTTCAAATCTCTTTTTCCTATTATCATCTGATACTTAAGTAAACCTCTATCAGTAATATTCGTCCGAGAATTAACTTTTACTCCTGAAAGGTTAAAAGTCAGCCTAATACACGGTCGCAAAGTTAATCCATGTGACGATCGCACATAAGCAACTTTCTCAATTCGTTTATCTTGTTCGCTAAGTCGATTACCGAGCTTCCTAGATTCCTTTTCTGCTTCTTTATCAGTCAACTCAGAATCAAGTTCATTTTTACCTACCAGATCAATCAATTTCCCATATCCCAACTTCCTGGCCAGACCTACATCAATCGACGTCGAATCTGCTCCCGTATCAATTTTAGCTAGCACCTCTAACTTTTTCTTACCTGCAGCATCTAAGAATTTTACTTTCTCTACACCACTGATAACTTCTCTATTAGAAATTTTTTCCACTCTTCTTTCTACATCTCCACCGAACAAATCTCGGGCAATCTGTACGCCATGGACAACTGATTTTACTTTAAGTCCTTTGACTCGTTTCAAGCGCGCCGCCAAGCCCTCTAAATTAGCTACTTGAATATCCAAACCGGAACGAGCGTTTAGTTCCAAAATTTCTGGTCCGTAACGCTTGTCGATGGCGACATCAACTCCCAAGAAACCTAGCCCGGAAGCAACTTGAGCCTCAACGCTCATTTCTAAAATCCGATCCCAATCTGGGATCTCCAAGCCAGCTAACTCTTGCCCCGTGTCAGGATGTTCCTCAATCATTTTCCGCCGGGGTATCTTAACCATGGCGGTAGTAGTCACGCCAGTTCCCACATCTAGTCCCACTCCTAAGGCTCCTTGGGCAATATTGGCTCGTCCGCGCGATCTTTCAGTCGGTAGGCGCAACATCGCCATTACCGGCACCTTATTAAAAACAATTATCCGAATGTCAGGAATGCCCTTCTTGGTATATCCCTGGAAAATCGGATGAGTAGTTAACCGCCGCTCGATAAAGGCGGTGTCAGGTAGTCCCTGTAGAGAAAAACTACCGTCCAGAATATCAAGGATGTGAGATTGTAGTTGCTCATAAGTCAAAATATCGCCTCCACCAGTAATCCACTGTCGTTTGGCCAGAGGTAATTTCAAGAATTTCTCTTTTTTAACACTCCGCCGTAAAATTAGAATACCCTCCCCCCCAAAACCACGATTAGGTTTAATAACAAAATTAGCCGGCAACTTTTTCCCATCAAAATCTGCCCAATCCTTTACCGAGCGAATCACACCATACAATTTAGGAGTGGAAATTCCAGTTTTAGCCAAAAGCTCCTTAGTAGCCAACTTATTATCAGCTAGCTTAATAGCCCTCTTCTTGTTGTAAGGGCGAACAAAAGATAAATTTCTTTCGTTCATACCCAAAATGTCAGATCTGATCATGAATATTATTTACTCTGAGGCGATGTTTTTCTAATAGCTCGAAAACGAATATATTCGGAAATACGTAATCCTACCCACCGACCCAGTAAGATATTAACTACAAAAGTAAGTAGAATCACTTCTGGATAAGCTAGCACAAAGGTATTGAAAGCACTCCAACTAGCTAAGAAATAACAAGCTACCGAAACCAGGATTGTTTCCAGGGATAGTAAAATGGCGGTGCGGGGTCCTTTTTCCATCTGAATAGCGATGAATTTTTCAACCAGAATAATCAGCACCAAAATTGGCAGAATCGATAGACCGATAATGCCAGTCCGACTAGTCAAAGCTCCAATAACAAACATCGCTAAAATAGCCAGCGCTACTATGGTCAACACCATGGCCATTCGAGGAAGATACAATAAGCGAAACTTTTTCAAGATTAGCCGCACCACAGTAGCCACTATCAAAATGACCAAAAATATTGCCAACCCATATTTCAGGCCAGTGGCCAGAAAAGATAACGTAATAATTGTCGGCGTATAGATACCAAACGTTTTAATTCCCAGAAACTGACGAGCGAAAGCAACCACCGTCGCAATAATAGGCAGAATAAGCATCAGGTAAATATTGTCTGTCGAAACGCCTCGGTTGATCAAGAAATTGATGGTGTAACTCATAAAATTAGTCGGTCCCAGTTTATCGATCGCCCGTTCGCTGTAAAAACTAATTAGGTTATGATCAACTCCAGAATCTCGAATCGATTGGAGAATGGCATCAGCGTTTCGATTATCGATTACATTGTACAAAGAAGTATCTTTGGTTAACAAAATATATTGCGGTTTTAAGACATCAAAAGTCGACTGAGCGTAACGAGCTACCGGCGTAAAACCTCCTTCCGCAATATTAATGATCGCCTTGCCAGACATATTCAGACCCTCCAGATCCTCGGCTTTCTGGGCAAATTTCGACAGTACACTCAAGCCCAAACTACCTGAAGTCCAAACCACCACCGCTGAAGATTTCTTAACAATTTCACTATTCTCCAGTAAAGAATCAGCTAATAGTCCCTCAGTGATATAATCAGCGTTTGTTTCTGGAGCTTTAATATCAAACAATAATACTTGCTGCCGAGAAGCATAACGTCGGAGAGATTCTAGCTCATCGGCCGGCGGAGTATCATCGGTGAGAAATATAATAACGTCATCAAAAATCTTGACAGTTAGATCATCTACGTCTTTTCCAACTTCGTTACTAACTGTTAAGGCGACTTTATAATCACCCGGACTCTGATATTGATGCTCTACCTTTTGTCCCTCACTAAACTGTCCATCGCCGAAGTCCCAATTATAGGTGATTGTTTCCCCCGCTTGTTTTTCTATTTGCTGACCGCTGAAAGCAACTTTCCTTTCCACCAACTGCTCAATATCGTCACCAGCTTTAGCCCGAGGAGGCTTGACTTCTGGTTGCTCTTCTTCGTTAGTTTCTGTTTCTTCGGCTGCTTGACTGAAACTGGGTTGAGCTAATACTAAGAAAGGAGTTAGTAGAAGCAACGCCACAATTAATAGACGAATTTTCATAAGTTTTTATTACACAGATTATTTAATCTCTCAGAATTAGCGTGACAAATTGCGACTGCTAAGGCATCAGCGGCATCATCAGGCTTAGGTATCTTATTGAGCCCCAACATACTCTTAACCATCTGCTGCATTTGCGCCTTATCAGCTCGCCCGTAACCCGTCAGAGACTGCTTTATCTGTAAGGGCGTGTATTCGCCCAAGGGTAGGCCAGCCTTTTGGATTGCTAGCAGTATTGCTCCTCGAGCCTGAGCCACCGTTATAACTGTCTTCGCATTTTTAAAGAAAAATAGCTCTTCTACTGCTGCGGCGGCTGGCTTGTATTCTTTGATCAGGGCTGAAATATCATCATAAATGCAACTAATCCGCTCTGACATGGGCATCCCCATACCAGTGGTAATACAACCACATTTTATATACTTAGCCTTGTCACCTTTTCTCTCTATCAAACCAAAACCAGTAGTAGCTGTGCCCGGATCGATACCGAGAATAATCATATATTTAATCGGCTAAATTACTATACACCTCACCCACATCATCCAGATCATCCAAAGCCCCCATCAATTTTTCAATTTTATTTAAAACACTTTTATCTTCTACCTTTAAGGGGTCTTTAGGGATTAACTCAATGCCGGCCGACTCAACTTTTACTCCGACAATAGTCAAAGATTCTTTAACTGCTGATAGCTTATTGGCTGCAGTAGTGATCACTAGGCCTTCATCCTGCTCGTCAATATCATCCGCTCCGGCTTCAATGGCCGCCATTTCTATCTCGTCACTCCCCACTCCCGATATTCTAATAACGCCACAACTCTTAAACATCCAAGCCACGCTACCCATTTCGCCCATCCGTCCATCGTTATCTTTTAGGGCCATCTTTATTTCCGTTAAGGTGCGATTTTTATTATCAGTGATCGCCTCAATAATCAACGCTACTCCACCCGGACCATAAGCTTCATATTTTAATTCTTCTAACTGCACTCCTTCGCCTAATTCGCCAGTGCCTTTTTTAATAGCGCGCTGAATATTATCAGCGGGCATATTCTCCTCGCGCGCTCTATCAACGGCCAAGCGCAATTTGAAGTTCATTTCTGGATCACCACCACCTGACCGAGCAGCCACTGTAATCAAGTTAGCCATTTTAGTAAAAATCTGGCCCCGCTTAGCATCGTTGACTCCTTTTTTCCGTTTAATTGTAGACCATTTTGAATGTCCGGACATAATCGGGTTTTTATTATTTTGCACTAAAAACCTTCTGACTATAATAGCCAGACACCTGTATTGTACGTCTTTTTAGCCAAAAATGTCAATCGGCTGCTGGCAGTCAGTGACTATTTAAATTGTGACTGATAACCTGTCTGCCGACAGGCAGGCTGAATACTGGTTACTGCCTTATACTTAATTCCACAGTTATAAAAATAATGTAAAGCATTATTAGAATCATCCCCTCTTTCCAAGACAATCTGTCTTTTGTTCTTAAAAGAAGAGTAAATAAGACTAGAGCAACGATTAGAAAGGCAGCAGCAACTATAAATAATGAGAAATCAGCGATAGCTATAGGATGAATCAACCCGACCAAACCTAAAACTAGAGCTGAATTGGTAACCACGCTTCCTAGAAGGTCGCCCAAAGCCATTCCCTCGCGCTTCGCTATAACTGCTTTAATTTCAAATACTAACTCGGGAAGCGAAGTACCAATGGCCAAAAAAGCTATACCAATCAGGATTAAAGGTACGCCAAATTCGATGGCTAAATTGGAGCCAAGATCAACAATAAACTTAGCAGAGACTACAAGTAATACTACGGCAACAGCAAAAAGGAAAACACTTTTAAGAAATTCTTTCCTGGTAATATGATTAGAGGTTTTCCTAAATCTTTTTCGCTGACTCCAAAGCTTTAAAACATAAAAAGAAAAAGCTAGAAGTAAAACTATCCCATCTGCTCTTGATAGATAACGATCCAACATTAAAAGTATAGGCAAGATAGCAATACCAACCGCGAAGTAAGTATCCCTAATTGCAATTTTACCTTTAATTTGAATCCCCCGGGCAAGAATAGCCACTAACCCAATTACTAGAGTTACATCAGCAATATTGGATCCCAAAACATCTCCCAGAGACAAAGAAGGAACTTTATTCATAGCTGAGGTAATTCCAATAAACAATTCTGGTATCGACGTTGCCAGAGCCATGATAATAAAACCAACGACAAAATCGGAAAGCCGCAAGTAGGCAGCAATCTTTATTAGGGTTTTGATAGTCAGCGTGGCACTAACGACCAAAACAACACAGGCAATTAGGAAACCAACAAGGGATGTGATGATCATTTTGGGCAATTAAAACAAATTTCGGAGAAATAGAGCGAGAAACGATATCTAGACTCCCGCCTGACGTTTCTTTCTCACAACAAACACCCACTTCGTAATCTCAATTGCTACGATGTTGAATATAGCCAGTCCCACTAACAATGACCAGTCGCTGAGACCGAGGGGGACAGTTTTGAGAACGCCTTGCATAAAAGGAATATAGAGAGCAACCCCCAACATTGTGAAGCCAAAGAGTACTGCCGCCACTAAAAACTTATTGGAAAATGGATTAATATGCCAGATAGAACGCTTTAGGCTGCGACAAGAAAAAATATAAAGAAGAGAATCCAAGCCTAAACCAACAAAAATCATTGTGCGAGTATAGGTTAAATCGCCAGTTGTCTTCCATAGGTATATGAACAATCCGAAGAGAATCAGGTCGGTAACAATACTAATAATAAATATCAAAACTTTTATCTCTGCGTCTAGAATTGGCTCCTTGAGCTTCCGGGGTGGATCTTTCATCACATCTTTCTCTTTCTTCTCAAAAGCTAAAGCAAAATCTGGCAATCCGTCTTCTACTAAGTTAATCCAAAGAACCTGAACTGGCAAAAATGGCAAAGGGAGACCAAGCAATAAAGCACCACTCAATAAAATCAATTCACTAAAGCTGCCAGAAAGTAAATATAGAGCCACTTTACGAATATTATCGAAGATACCCCGTCCTTCCTCTACTGACTGTTCGATGGTCTTAAAATCATTTTCCAGCAAAATCATGTCCGACGCTTCCTTAGCCACTTCTGTTCCAGTGCCCATAGCAATCCCAATGTCAGCTGATTTTAGAGCGGGGGCATCGTTGACCCCATCGCCAGTCATCGCTACTACTTCACCCTGCGCTTGTAAAGTATCAATTATCTGTAGTTTATGTTTAGGGGCAACCCGAGCAAATATCTTAGCTCGAGGTATTTTATACTCGGCATCTTTAGGAGTCATTGTGTCTAATTCATCACCGCCGATTATCTCTTCTTCGGTCGCTTCGATACCAACCTCCTGGGCGATAGCTTGAGCCGTTAACTTGTGATCACCGGTAATCATTTTAATGTCTATACCAGCTGATTGACACAACTTAATCGCTTCTTTAACACCCGGACGGATTGGATCCCGAATAGCGGCCAAACCGACAAAAATCAGATCTTCTTCCGCCTCCTTCTTTAAATCTGCTTTCCCATCCGCCGTTTCTTTGTAGGCCATAGCAATCACCCGATATGTTTGCTGGCTTAGTTTCTCACCTTCAGCTAAAAACTTCTCTTTGTCTGCTTCCGTTAATAATCTAACTTCGCCCGCCTGGCACATTTGACTGGAGCGTTCTAGTAAACGTTCGACTGACCCTTTCACAAAAACTACATTTCTTCCCTGCACATTATCGCGGTGGGCAGTGGCCATGTATTTCAAATAAGAATCGAATGGAACCTCGTCTGTTCGCTGATAATCCTGAAAAAGTTGATCCTTATCCAAACCAGCTTTAGCGGCTGCCACCGCCAGAGCAATTTCCGTCGAATCGCCAATCAATTTCCAGTCGTCGGGCTTTCCCGTCGTACTTTCATAATGAACATCGTTGCACAATAAGCCGATTTTTAGGGCTAATTGCAAATCTTGATCATCACTTTTCGGCAAATCTTTTATATCGTAGCTACTACTGGCGGTGCAAACCTTCTCTACTTCCATTTCTCCCGAAGTAATTGTGCCAGTCTTGTCGGTACAAATAACGGAAGCGCTGCCCAATGTCTCGGCTGCTAATAATTCACGTACTAAGGCTTTTCTTTTTAAAATTTTACGCATGCCTAAAGCCAAGATTACCGTCACCGCCACAGCTAGTCCTTCCGGAATCGCTGCCACCGCAATCGCCACCGCAAAAATGAACATTTCCGCCGGCTCTTTGCCCGTCAATATGCCCACTACTATAAGCACTAGTAAACATAGGGAAATTATAACAGCGATCTGGGTACTTAATTTTTTCATCCGTTGCTGGAGCGGCGTCTTCTCTTCCTTGGCCCCTTTGACTAGCGCCGCGATCTGCCCAATTTCTGTTTGCAAACCGGTGCCTACTACCACTGCCCGCGCTTGACCAGCTACCGCCACCGTCCCCAGATAAACCATATTCTTTCTGTCACCCAGGGATATTTTGGCTGGCAATACTTGGTCAGCTTCCTTGTTAACAGGAACAGACTCGCCAGTTAAAGCAGCTTCGTTAACTTGTACGCTAGCTGTTTCCAAGAGCCGCGCATCGGCTGGGATTTTATCGCCAGCGTCGATTAGAATAATATCACCCGGCACCAGCTCACTAGCTCCAACCGCATGCACCCCTCCCTCCCGAAAGACTTTAGCCTTTACGGTCACTACCTTCTTTAAAGCCGAAATTGTTTTGGCCGCTTTATTTTCTTGGATGAAGCCAATCACAATATTCATCACCACCGCAGCCATAATAACCCAGACGTCTACTATTTCGTGTAACAAAAAAGACACTAGCGCGGCTGTTAGCAGGATATAGGTGAACAAATTGTTAAATTGCTTAAGTAAAATGACAAAAGTGGAGGTGGGCTTAGCTTCGGGAAGGTTATTTTGCCCATGCTTTTGTCGTCGACGGCTGACTTCAACATCAGCCAGACCGACTACAGAATCTGTCTGTAGATCTTTTAATACTTCGGCGGTTTTTTGTGAGTGAAAATTAGACATGAAATATTTAAAATCAATCTTGCTTAGCTTCTAAAAGTATACCATACTGGATCTATGATATCACAGCCGGCCAACAAATATTTAGAACTAGAGTTTGACAGCAAAGAAATAGAGTTCCTGATCCGCAAGGAAGGAGCTTATTATGATGATATACTGCTCAACGCTCTAAAAAAGATCCGCGATGCTTGTTTAAAAAACCGGGTAAAAAACGTGCAGCTCGGTGTTAACGCTAACCCCGAAGAAAATCTCAGTAAAATATTAAAGGTAGATGCCTTGGAGTATGCTTCCCGCATCAAAGAACTTGGTTTTGATTTTATTAACCTTAACTTGGCTCAATATTTGGCTATTAACTACTTCAATCAGGCGAAAAAGGGTGGAAATAGGAAAGATTATCAATCTATTCTGCCAAAATCCCACTACGATCTTTATTTTGAGCTAATAGATAAACTTAAGGATAAACTAGAGTTTACTTTCCACCTGCCAACTGATGACTTCATCTATGAAGACCTAACCGACCAGCTTTTCTTGAATTGTCTGCACCTAGCTCACCAACTCAGTACCATAACTCCCCAAACCACCCTACCTCTCTCTTTTCACGCCTACCGAGCTAAAAAAAGTACTAATCTTGATCACGACTTACAGGTCTCAAAAAATAAAACGGCTGACTTAATCGTTAGGGCCGCTAGATTTCTCCGACATTTGGAGAAAAAGAAGAAGTTGAAAATTACTCTCGCTTTGGAAATGACCAGTCAAGAATTACCAACTTCTCATTACGTTAGATACTGCACCTCTCCCTATCAAGTGCTGGAAACATATTATCTAGCGATAAAAAAAGACTCGGAAAAACTGGTAGAAAAATATTTTGCGGCTGGGATCTTTTCCGTTACCTGTGATATTGGAAATTTCTTACTAGATCAGAAGCTCAACGAATTTACGATTAACAAGGAAAGGCAAACAACGACTGGTTCTTCTTTATATCACGGCTTTGATGAATTTTGCCGCAAGATATCTATCTTTCACGTTACGAGCCTACAACGCTCAGAACATTTAGCTAACTACTTAGATAATCGACGGACGGAAGAATTCAGTAATCGCTTTAGTCAGGCTCATCCTCATCATTATCTTACCTTGCCAGCTGATACTGATAAAGTGGGAGAGGTAATGAAACAAATAGAGCTGTTTCAGAGTATGTAAAACAAAATCTAAACCTGATGAACTTTTACTAAGTTTACATTGCCTGTCTTTCCCACTGGTTGGCCGCCGATGATAATAACTTTATCTCCCTCTTTAATAATTTGGTGATGCTTGGCGCAAGCTACCACTTTTTTGATTAATTCGTCTACGTTTTGACAGCGAGCCACTACGAAAGGTATCACTCCCCAAGATAAAGCTAGCTGACGACGGACTTTTTCGTTTTCCGCCGCTACTACGATTGGTAGTTCGGGACGATAACGTGACACCAAGCGAGCTGAGTAACCAGAGATGGTTGCCACTAAAATAGCGCGCGCCTCCACATCACGCGCCAACCGGCCAGCCGCATAAGAAATAGCGCTATCAATGGGCGCTGTTTTTTGATTAAGATGATTATTCAAAATTAAATCATCATAGGGTGATTCTTCCGTGTCACTAATTATTTTTGACATCGTCTTAACTGTCTCTACTGGATACTTCCCTACCGCTGTCTCTTGGGAAAGCATCACGGCATCAGTATGATCAATCACTGCATTGGCGACATCAGAGGCTTCGGCTCTGGTAGGCCGAGAATTACTAACCATAGAAAGTAACATCTGAGTAGCCGTGATCACTGGCTTGGCTGCTACTAAGCATTTTTCGATAATCATTTTTTGGGTAATTGGCACCTGGGCAGTAGGCATCTCAATCCCTAAATCTCCCCGCGCTACCATAACCCCATCAGTTACCTCTAATATCTTATCAAAATCAGTCACTGCCTCTCTCTTTTCTATCTTAGCAATGATTTTGGTAGGCTTTTTAACATGTAATTTCTTTTCCCGGCTTTTAATTAACCGGCGCAAGTAAGCCACATCCTCTGGACAGCGGACAAAAGAAAGCGCCACCCAATCAACTTCTTGCTTCAACGCAAAGGCCAAATCTTTTTTATCTTTAGTAGTGATCGAAGAAACGGATAATTTACTGTTGGGAAAATTCATCCCGCGATAGGAAGTCACGATTCCTCCCACGACAACCTTACAAGTAATGTTCCGTCCAGATATACTCAGTACTTTGAGCTTTATCAAGCCCTCGTCTATCAAAATCGTGTCGCCCGGTTTTACTTCGCGGTGAAGTTTACCGTAGCCAACTGGTATAATTCCGTCAGGTGTTTCCTCTACTCCAGTTCGTAATACAACCGGGTCACCTTTCTTGACCGTCTGGCCAGCCAGCGGTAAATTGCTCGTTCGTACCCGCGGTCCTTGTAAATCAGCCATTACTGCCACTGGCACCCCCAGCTGCTTAGCTTCCCGACGAACAATTTTAATAATCTCGGCGTGTTCTGGATAAGTACCGTGCGAAAAATTAAGCCGGACACAATCCATGCCGGCTTTAATCATTTTTCTGAGCATCGCCTTACTACTAGAGGCGGGACCAATTGTACAAATTATTTTCGTTCGATCCATTTCGCAACAAAATTTACTAGCAACACGAGTCCCGCAGGGAACTATATAGCGGGACCGGGTGTTATCAGTAAATTATATTTTGAATTTGCTGGCAAACTTGCCAATAACTGGCAATTCTTTGCATTCACCTTTGGAAACAGCAATTAGTCCCATAATGGCGAATACCCAACCAGAGATATAACCTAGTACACCTACAATCCAACCAATTACGGGAATAACGTAAATGATACTAACAATGACAAAGTAAACTAAAAGTACCAGACCCTGCTTAGAATGATATTGAGCAAATTTGCTCTCTTTCTTAGTAAGCAAAGGAATAAGACATAAAATACCAATATAACTCAGGAAAGTAATTCCTTTGTTATCTTCTGCGTCCTTAGGGTCACACTGGACACCTTCGGTAACATTTTCTTCCATCATTAATAACAGCACCCCCTTTCGTATAATTTTTGATTATCCTTCTTGTTCTCGACTCTGTTATATATTATACCTTATTTTAGAAGTAAAATCAATTGGTTCTGGAGTAGTTCTTGGGGATAAAAAAACGCCCCCGAGTGAGGGCGTTTTAACTAGAGTCTAACTTTACATTCCCGGCATTCCCATTCCACCACCTGGAGGCATACCAGCTGGCATTCCCATTGGAGCATCACCCTTTTCGTCTGGCTTGTCAGTCACGGCGGCTTCAGTAGTTAACAACATCACAGCGGCTGAAGCGGCGTTCTGTAGAGCCGAACGAGTCACCTTGGTAGGATCAACGATACCACTAGCTACCAAGTCTTCATATTCATCAGTGCCAGCGTTGTATCCACCGTTACCTTTCATCTTTCTAACTTGCTCGACAACTACTGAGCCCTCTTTACCAGCGTTGCTAGCAATTTGCTTGAGGGGTTCAGTTAGAGAATTCTGTAATATTTTAATACCAGTCTTTTCATCAGCGGTAGTAGCCTTTACTGTTTCAAGAACTGACATTGCTCTGATCAGAGCCACACCACCACCAACTACGATACCTTCCTCAACAGCGGCTCGAGTAGCTTCCAAGGCATCTTCAACCCGATGCTGTCGTTCTTTCTGCTCAGTCTCAGTAGCAGCTCCTACCTTGAGAACAGCCACCCCACCAGCTAACTTAGCTAGTCTTTCTTGCAGCTTTTCTTTGTCAAAATCAGAGTCAGATGATTCTAGCTCTTTCTTGATCTGGGCTACCCGCTCTTCAATAACGCTCTTCTTGCCCTCGCCACCAACGACAGTAGTGTTTTCCTTGGTAGCCACTATTCGCTTAGCGTGACCAAGCATATTTAGTTCAGTATTTTCGATCTTCAGGCCAACTTCCTCAGAAATAACCTGCCCACCAGTAAGAACAGCGATATCATCCAACATTGCTTTCCGACTATCGCCAAAGCCAGGAGCTTTAACGGCCAACACATTGAGAGTGCCACGCAGCTTATTAACCACGAGAGTAGCTAAAGCTTCGCCCTCTACTTCTTCAGAAATTATTACCAATTCCTTCTTGCCAGCTTGACTTAACTTTTCTAGCAATGGCAAAATGTCACTGATGGCTGAAATCTTCTTGTCAGTGATCAAAATATGAACGTCATTATAGTTGGCTTCCATCTTGTCTGGATCAGTCACCATGTAAGGTGAGATAAAACCTTTATCAAACTGCATACCTTCAACTACTTCTTTCTCTAGACCAAATACTTGTGACTCTTCGACGGTGATAACACCTTCTCTGCCAACTTCATTCATTACTTCAGCGATCAGTACACCTACTTTAGGATCTTTAGCAGAGATAGTAGCTACTTGGGATATCTCCTCTTTACCAACTATATTTTTAGAGATATTTTTGAGCTCTTCCACAACAGCAGCGACACCATTTTCGATACCAGCCCGAATACCAACTGGATTAGCGCCCGCTACAACATTTTTCAAACCCTGCTCAATCATTGCCTGAGCAAGTAACGTAGCCGTGGTGGTACCATCACCAGCGGCGTCGGAAGTCTTAGAGGCTACTTCTTGAACTAGAGCAGCGCCCATATTTTCGAATTTTCCTTCCAGTTCGATCTCTTTAGCAATAGTAACGCCATCATTAGTAACAGTCGGCGCCCCAAAGCCTTTGTCTAAAATAACGTTACGACCTTTAGGGCCGAGAGTTACTTTAACTGTGTTAGCTAGCTGGTCGACGCCCTTTTTGAGCGATCGGCGGGCCTTTTCGTCAAATTTAATTTGTTTAGCCATTATTTTAATTTTAATTAATTATTTAACAATTGCTAGGATGTCATCCATGCTGGCAATAAGATATTCTTCGTCATCGATCTTGATCTCGTCGGGACCATACTTTTTAAATAGCACTGTATTACCTTCTTTTACTGTCATTTCAGATTTTTTGCCTGATTCTAAAGTTTTACCAGGACCAATAGCGATTACCTTAGCCTTCTCCGGTTTTTCTTTTTCGGCAGTATCTGGCAACACAATGCCAGACTTGGTAGTTTCTTCTTCACTGATAGGTTGGAGAATTACATTGTCTCCCAGTGGTTGCAGATCGTTTTTCATACTTTTGCTTAATTATTATTTGTCCCGATCCGCCCCGATTTTATCGGGGTCTGATCGAGATTAGCACTCACTTGCTTAGAGTGCTAATCTCTAATCTAGCAGAACTAAAAAACGCTGTCAAGGACTTGACGGCGTTTTTATCTAAAATTTACTATTCTATTATTAAGCGGCTGCTTTCTTCTCCGCTTTAGGCGCTCTCCCGCCAGCAAAGAGTCTATCTAATGTTCTCCGCTGTATCTTGTCGGCAGATTCAAATACCTGTCTTTCCATAGTGGAGTACTTACCCACATTTTTACCCGATCGAGCATCTCGATAGGCCCGAAGAAATTCCTTGCCGCTGAAATCAATTCCTCTATATTTACGACTCTTACTGCTCTCCATGAAATCAACAACCTTAACCACGTTACGGGCATGTTGGATTTCTTTTTTGCGATCTTCAACAACTCGGCTAGATTTTTTTATTTCGGCCATTGCCTGATCCAACGCTGCTGAGTCTTCAGCTAAATCCACTCCCTCTACTGCTAGAACATTGCTCTTAAGCTCATCGGCAATAATGTCTAGGTTTTCGCTTAGACGCTCACTGTCTTCTCCTTTTATCGATCTAAAGAAGCCATACTCAGCTAATCTCTTGGTGTCGTTCTCACTTAAAGTAGACTCACTTATTTTTTCCATGAAGGTTTTCTCCAGTTTTGACTTTTTGAGAAGAAGTCGAGCCAAGTGGGCATCGTGAGCTTTTAGTTCTGCATTTTTCTTTCTAGGTGTTTTATCTTTACGAAATAGAGGCACTATTTTACTAAACATCGATTCTTCTTCACTACTATCCGCTTTTTCCAAAGATTCAATGCTAGCTAAGGTACTCTCGATATCACCATCCAATTCGCTCCAATCCGCTTGACTGATGCCAGCTTTTTCCATAACGACATAGGCCGCTTCCTTAGCACGTTCGAACTCTCCATGCTTCACAACTTCAATCCGGCGACGAGCTTTAGCCAGCGCAGCCTCATTATCTCCTTCCTCTAAGGCCAACATCTGCTCAGCTGCTTCTGGACTAATCCGGCCAGATAAAACATGGCTGCCAATCTCCCGGGGTTCTATTTTTTCTGTTCTTAGTTCGAGAAATCTTTCCATTTCGGCTGATGATATAGGACCAGTTTCATGACGCCCTTCTCGTCTTATTTGACTTCGAGCAGCTTCAGTCACAAATACTGGCTGGACGCCTAGTTCCTTTCTGGCTTCAGCTATTCTATCTTTTTTCGCAGTTTCTCTACCAGTACTAATTGCTTCAATATCAGCTGCTAGTTGTTTGACGACATCTTCAGCAGAGTGATACAAAGGCTCATAACGTCCCCTTTTATTTCGTCCAACCATCATCTTCTCTGATTCCATCTCCATTAAATTTATTCCGACCGAAAATTCTATGGCTTGAAAAAGCTCTTCCTTTTTGAGTAAGTTATCCTCGCGAGATAATCCCTCCTCGCGAAACTGTCTGTTCAGCTCCGCTATCTTTACTCGTAAACTCTCGCCGTTAATTCGTGGGTCATATAGTTCACTGACCTCATCTACAACTTCAGCAGCAGATGCCTGATCGATATTGGTCTCAGCTATCTTTGCTAGAACTTCAGGATCAAGTTCTCTAACAATGGGACCATTTTCTTCTATTAGCCTATCCATCATCGCTCGCATCTGCGCCTCATCTTCCGCCGCCGCTAATCTATCTATCAACTCATAGCTAGTATTGTCTGGTGCAGCTTCTGGTTCTTCCGCTTGTGGCAAATCTTTTGCTGCCGTCCCCGCATCGATGTCAAACAAGCTGCCATACTCTTTTATATCCGATAAACCTCTACTTTTCGCTCTATCAGAATATCTTTGTGTTATTCCTTCCCCTTCTCGTCTCCTATTATCAATAAAGTCAAATAATTCCGTAGTTTCTTGTTCCTGGAAACGATCAGCCAAATCCCGAAATTCTTGGGAATCCATTAAATCAACGCCACTGGTATCAGCTTGTTCACGGTTGGTTGCTGATTTTTCAGCTGCGGGCGCTGGCGCTTGCTCGGCTGTCCACTGCTGCACTTTTGTCGCTGGCGCTTGCTCCGTTACCCACTGCTGTGACTGTGTTTTTTCTCGTGGCGATAAAGTAATTTTTTTAGTAGCTTCTTCTACTTGTTCGGCTAACAATCTTGCTCCCTCTTCTGGTTCTATTTTTCCAGTCTTGACTTTCTCAAGCACCGCTTCTATTCTTGTTCCTTCGGCGGGAGTTATTTCAATCAAATCAGCTACATCTAATTCCTCGGTTGTGCTGGCGGCAACTTGTTCTTTGTAAGTAGCGGCCACTGTCTCCTCGGTAGTACTAACTCTACTAATACCAGTGCCAGTTGCGTCTGCCGGAATTGGGGGTGAATCAACTGTTGTTTTGGTTTTTTCCTCGGCCAACTTATCTGTCGTAGATTTATTAATAGCTAAAAGCTTTTGCGCATATTCCTTATAAGTAATGCGATGGGCATCCATATCCTCTTCTAGTTGCGCTCTGGCTTCAGGAAGATCGCCCATAATTTCCACATCATCCTCATCTAGTACATACTCCAAATCATCCTCATCTAGCACATGCTCTACATCTTCCATATCGCCCTCATCTAATTCTATAGCGTTATCTGTGCCTTCAGCCCGGGCTTTGGTGCCCCTAAGGCTCTCTGTAACATCAGCCCCGGCATCGGCTGGTAACGGCGGCATTCCTCTCATTGCCGATCTATCACCTGCTGGGAGATCCACCAGCTCCTCAGAACCTAACTCGACTTCACCAGTATCATCCGGCAACGACGGTATTCCCTTCGCCGCTGGATGATCAAGATTCTCTGAACCATCGGGGCTTAATTCGACTTCCTCGCTTTCAGCTTTATTTCTTGCCATTGCCCGCTTATCTATTTCCTTATATAAGCGCCCAGCCTCTTTGGGTAAAATTCTGCCCTTTTTCATATCCTTTTCAACCGCAGCTATTTCCTTTTGCTCAGCTTCATTATACGTAACTAACACCATTGGGTCATCAAGCTCAAACGGTATTTCTGTGGCTTCCATCACCCGTCTGATTTGTCTTTCCCCATCTTCCTTGCTCATATGTCCCAGCTTGATAGCCCTCTCGGCAGCAACAATATGTTCTTCAGCTTCGGCGGGAGTATAAGTTCTTTCTCCTTTGTTGCCAAATAATTCTTCTTCTACTCTAGCTATTTTCTTTAAGTCTTTCTTAGCATCAGAATTAGAATATGCTTTTCCTTTTAATTTGTTTTCAATCGTAGATTGAGCAATTCGCAATATTTCACGATTTACCGCAGCCGCAATCTTTTTGCCTTTGATTTTTACCACCCCTTGTTCATCTCGTATGTCTGGGAATGTTCCTTGCCCAACCGCCGATTTTTTCACCCATTCACCAAAACGCCTAGCCTCTGCTGGAGAAATCTCAAGCGTCATTTTGTCTAATTTTTCATCTAGGTCACCCCTTTCGCCAGATTCTCCAGAATAAGCTCTCACGACGCTATCTTCAAACTGTTTATACATTTCTGGTCTCACATTTCTATATTTCCCAAACTTCCGCAATATTTTAGCCATTTTCACGGCGCGCGCCCTTGATTCAGGAGAGAACTTCTCGCCAGTTTCGGCCACATTTTGCTGTGGTTTTTCACGCTCTTCGTCAGAATCCCGTCTGTCAACAGAGCCATAAGGCTTCTTTTCTCTAGCTGCTGCCTCTTGAGCAAACTGTTTATCTTCAGCCTCTTTTTCTCTGATAGCTGCTTTAGCTTCCGGAGAGGCCGCCATATAGGCTTCCTTGCGACTAATATCAAATTTCCGGCGAGCTTTTTCTTCGTCGGACAAATCCAGCTCAATTGTTTTTTCAGATGTTCCTGCCTCATCGCCTCTCTTATTTTTAGGATTACCCCAACCTTCAAATATCATATTTTTAAATATAATTTAACAAAAAATGCCTTTAAATAACATTATAATTGTACCACATAACATATTCTTTGTAAACCCAAAATTAGGCTTATTCTACCGATTTTACGCAGATTATAGAATATCCCCATCTCACTAACACTATAGAAACAGACTTTTGATTGACACGTAAGGGGTGAGCTAATATTCTAGACTTACTAAATGTATAAGGGAGGGGTTATGAGGACTTTTATTACCAGAAAAATCAAAAAACATTGCCACTGGCTTATTTTTATCGCTATTGCTTCGACAATGGCGATTTTGTTTTGGGTTGTTCCTTATTGGGGAGAAGAACGGGCTGATCCGGTGGAAAGTCAGTTGGGGTTGAGAGAGCCGGCTGCCAGCATCGACTGGGAAACTTATCAGAATAAAGAATATGGATTTAGTTTTAAACATCCAGAAAAATGGCAGCGAAAAGAAATAAATGACCAGCGCGTAATAGTAAACCAATCTCAGTTTAATGAGATAGGCGGCTTAGATAGCAGCGCTCTAACTGTAGAAATTTTTGCTAAGCCAGAAGATTTGGTTTTAACAGATTGGCTAGAAAAAAATAATCCGATCAATCAAGATACGATGGAATTGGTCGCTCGCGAAACTAAAGTGGTAGACGGGAGGGAGGGAATTTACCGTGTGATCCTAGACAATGTGGCCGGAGGCCATATAAATGATTTACATGTCAAATATCAGGACAAAATATACTGCTTTGAGTTAAATGTAAGGGCTTCATCGCCGGAAAAACAAGTAGAATATGAGCAGACGTTAAACGATATACTAATCAGCTTTAAATTTGCAAATTAAATAAGATAGTCGTAACAATCACCTTTAGGAGGGAACGATGTCAATTAGGAGGGATCAATTTAAATGTTTTTGTTTATTTTTTGTGTTTTTTATATTTTCCGCTGCAATATTTCTTCCCGTGTTTTCCCAGGCTATCCAAGCATTTCTATCTTACCCTCATAATTCTTACAAAAGAATCACTCAATACTTTGATGACAGTTATACCCGCCAGCACGGACTACCATATTATGCTGGACACAGAGGAACTGATTATGACGCTTCCCTGAATACACCAATATATGCTGCTGCCGATGGGCAAGTAATCAAAGCGGCTGATGGAGCCGGCGATGGTTGTCAGAGAAATACCAACGACGGTGGCGGCTTTGGCAATCACATTATCATTGCTCATCCTAATGGTTACCATACAATTTACGCTCACTTGCAAAAAGGAAGTGTGAAAATTACTCAAAATCAAGCAGTGAAGGCTGGCAATTTACTAGGCTTAGCCGGCAGCTCCGGTCGTACCTATGGGAGCGACGCCTGTGGCACCTTTGAGCATCTCCACTTTGAAATACGTAGTCAACGTTACGGTCACCACGTTAATCCATATAATTTAGACACAGGATGTTTGTTCCTAGGCGGATGTGAAACCCCTCAATTACCTAATAGTGAACCGAAAACGCCTAGTCCTAAAACCCCAGCTTCCACTTACTCCCTTGATCGCCTTGGTTGGCTCGACACCTTTAAAGATATTAATCCGCCGACACAGCACTTAGCCGCTGGCAGCTACGATGGTGGCAGCCGCGACGGTTTACATGCTACGACTAGCGCGCCCGATGGACACATCTATTATCACGAAGTCTGGTGGGACACGCCCGAGCGAGAGAACGGTCATATTCTCGATCGCTTATACAAACTCGACCCTTTCGGTCCAGCCGATCGAAAAGTCACCGCCCAGACCACCGGTAATTTCGGCGACGGTGATGATGATATCTTGGCTGTAGCCTTTGCTGGTGATGACGTCATTCATTTTTATCACCGACAGCGTGAACTGGGTACTCTCAACCCCCATCCGGGTCGTCCTACTATCAACCACCTGGCTACCGGTGACATTGATAACGACGGGCGGGCGGAGCTCCTAGCCACCATCCCTAGTGACGATCACATTTATCTTTTCGACAACTGGAATGGGCAGACATTAAAACGCAAAGTTGGCTTCCTCGACGCTCACGATGACAATCCCACTATTTCTGCCATCGCCACTATGGATATCGACTCCAATGGCTACGATGAGCTATTGGTGGCTACCACCGGCGACGATCATATCTATGAATACTATTTTGACCAGGCCAAAGCCCAGAAGTGGTGGAAGTTTTGGCAGCTATTGCCTCGACCTTTTATAAAACAAGGCTATCTCGACTGCCACGGCGACACGAACAGCCCGCAAATTAATCCCCGTATTACTGGGTTAGTCGTTGGCAAGTTTCAAGGTCAGTCAGATCACCTGGCTGTTACCACAGCTGTTGACGATCATATTTATTTTTACTGGGAACGCGATTTGGCTAATGCCTGGAATGGAAAAATTCTCCGACAGAAAAAATTTAAAAACGCTTTCGCCGAAACGGAGCGGCCAGTCGTGCACACCATGGCCGCGGGTGACTTTGATGACTCCGGTGACGACGAACTGGTTGTGGCCACAGCTGACAACGATCACCTCACCTTCTTCGGCCACGATGACGGCGGCGGCTACATCGGCCACGGCGGTGACGAAAATTTTTACGACGCCGAACTGGTTGCCCAGAATACTAAACGGGTCATGTTACGGCCAGGACAACTGGCTGACATTTGGGCAGAATTTAAAAACACCGGTAACGCGTCCTGGTCCAAAGATTCTTCTCCGGAATTCCAGCTGCGTCTCGATCCCACAGGCCGCAACAGTATTTTTTACGATAATAGTTGGCCGCGAGAAAATTCTCCGGCTAAATTAGCAGATCAAGAGGTGTCGGCTGGAGAAATTACCCGCCTGCACTTCAAAATCCAGGCACCGGTTTATTCTGGACAATATTCTGAATATTTCCAGCTATATAGCGGTAATCAAGCCTTCGCCCGAACTGTTTTTGGGCTCAATGTTACTGTCGACGGTGAGCTGCCCAGCTGGGTGACAAACTTGCGGGCGAGCACCAGCCGCTCTGACTGGTGGCGTAACTACACTAACGATAGCACCCCCACTTTCCACTGGGACAAAGCGCGCGATCGTTGGTCAGGAGTAGCTGGTTATTATCTAGCGATCGATGATCCCACACCCGACGGTGTTCACCGACAAGATTGGTGGGTGGACAACGTTACCACTTGGACGACCCCGGTGGCTTTGACCAACGGTTGGCACACGGTCGCCGTTACTTCCAAAGACAAAGCCGGCAATGTCAATCCCGCCAACACCAACCGGTTGGGCGACGCTCCTTATTTGAAATTTATGGTTGATACGGCAGCACCAACCCCGCCCCATGAGATCAGACCCGACCTCACCCGATCAATTTGGCAGAAAATTAAGTATCGGGGCGACCCAGAAAAAAATATCACCGCTAGCCGGCAACCAGTTTTCATCTGGCCGGCCGGTTCGGATGAACATTCGGGAATACGAGGCTACAAAGTTGAAGTTTTCAACCAGCGCAGCGAAAAAATCCAAGACCTCACTCTTAAAATCTATTCTCCCGACAAGCGCAGCGCCTTTACTTGGCAATATCCGAGTATTTTGTCCGACGGCGAGTACCGCCTCAAAGTAAAAACGATCGATAAAGCTGGTAATTTATCGGCGGCTGTTTCCTTTCCCTTCGCTGTCGATATCACTCCCCCGGTTGGCTCGCTATCAATTAATAAAAGTGTCAAATATACAAATAATCCGGAAGCTACTCTAGATATTCTGACCAAAGATACTTCCCTAGTTACCGCTTATAGCCTTTCTAATGATGGTAGTAATTGGCGGGAATTCTCCTTGAAAAGCGGTAATCAGCCAGTGGTGACTTTTTCCATCCCTTGGCAATTGGCCGCTGGCGACGGTACTCGGATGGTCTATGTAAAATTCCGCGATAGCTTTAGGCATTGGTCCGAACCTATCGCCGACAGTATTATTTTGGATACTGAGAAACCGAGCTCTTGGATCAACGACCTACCTGTCTGGCATAATACCCTAACATTTTTCGTTTCCTGGTTTGGCCAGGATAATTTAGCAGGTGTTGAATACTATGACATACAGTACAAAGATAGTTTAACCAACAAATGGATCACCTGGCTCAGCAAAACCAAGCTACTCGGCAAATTTTTTACTGGACTGGATGGAGCGACCTACTGGTTTCGCTCTCGAGCCCACGACCAGGCTGGCAACCAAGAAAATTATCCGGTTGAACCTGATACAGAAACGACAGTCGATGTCACCAAGCCTGATCCACCCCTGATTGCCAGTCCGACTAACAATTCGACCTTCAACGCTAGCGCTGATGAGGCCCACGAGACGCCCGGCGTCCAAAAAACGTTTCGCGGTACGGCCGAAGCTGGTTCACAAATAACGCTCGTGGCTACTAACTCTGCCGCTAAAACTAAATACCACTACTCTGTCCAAACTGATGCTCAGAATAACTGGATCATAACCGGCGTCACCCTCGAAGAAGGCAAAAATATTATTAAAGTCACCACCACTGACTCCGCTGGCAACTGGAATGACTCCGGCGAGCAGCTTATTTGGCTCGATACTATCGCTCCCGTCGCCATCGCTGACTTAAAAACAACCAATACCACTTACCATTCAACTGTGCTCACTTGGACTACGCCTGGTGATGATGATCGGCAAGGTACCGCTAAAGCTTACGATATCCGTTATTCGCGACAGCCTTTGACAACGGACGATTTTGCCCAAGCGGACGCCGCGGTCAACATACCTGTACCAGAGAAAGCTGGAACAACGCAAAATTTCACCATTGCTAACCTCGATCCCAAAGAAACCTACTATTTTGCCCTCAAAGCTAGTGACGAAATTGATAATTGGTCGGGAATTTCTAATGTTGCTATGGCCCGAACTCTTACTTCCGCCAATAGTATTGCTCTTACTACTAGTAAAAACATGCTCACTGCCGAGGGTAGCAAAAAAACCGCTTTAACCGCCACTATTTTCGATCCTAAAAACAAAACCGGCCCTAAATTAGCCGGCGAAAAAGTGTCGTTTAAAATCACTAAAGATAACGGACTACCCAGCCAGACGGGTAAAATCTCTGCCCTCAAAGATAACGGCAACGGCACTTATAGCGCTACTTACACTGCCGCTAGCAAAGTTGGTAGTGGCCAGATTACTGTCTCAGTGAACTGTGCTACTTGTATGAATCAGCAAAAGGCTAGTATCGATATTAAGCTCATTCCCGGTCACCCGGCTGGCGAAATTAAACTCAACGCTCAACCAACCCAAGTAAACGCTAACGGCTCCAACACCACCGCCATCACTTCGCAAACTATTACCGACCAGACCGGCAACCCAGTAGCCGACGGCGAAATGATTACCGTGTCTACTCAACAGGGAGCAATTATCACTCCCGACGCTGACGCTGCTCGCTCCGGTATTCAAATGGCCAGCAAAAAAGGGGTGATTAAATTTACCCTCCGCTCTGACAAGTGGAATGGTTACGGTGAAGCTAATAAACAGGTAGTTGTTTCTACTCAGAGCGTGTTGGGCACGGCAACCGGGCGAGTCAAAGTGATTTTCCGTGACGTGACTACGCCGCCAGCCCCGATTATTACTACGCCGGGTAATTATAGTAATAGTGCCACCATTGCTACCAGTAATGCTCCAACTGTTTCTGGTTCAACCGCTGGACCAAGCGCTAGCGCCCTTATTTTCCCCGGCAATAATTGCACTAACGATAATACACCAACAATTTCCGGCTTAGCGGAAAAGAAAGCTCGCGTCTTGATCTATAAAAATGGCAAATATCATCACTACACCTACGCCAATACGGCTGGTAAGTTCTCCTATACCTTCAACAAAGCTTTAAGCGACGGCTATTATAACTTTCGGGTAAAAGCGCGCGACGCGGCGGGTAATACTTCTGGTTATTCTAATGGCGTTAATGTCACTATCGATACCGTGCCTCCTGCCATCACCAGTCGTGATCCCAGCGGAACCGTTCATCATCGTCAGAATACTGTTTTTGCTGACTATCGCGATAATGCCAGTGGGACAGGGATCGATACCAGCCGAACGAAGTTGAAAATTAATGGCGCGACCATCTCTGCCAAAACTTCCAGCTCTCAGATTAAATACACCAGCACCCTGGCTGAGAAAAATTACTCTTATAAGATGACAGCCACGGTGACTGACCGAGCCGGCAATACTACTAGTGCTAATTGGGACTTTGCTGTACAGCTTTTTACTTACTTAAAAAGTCGGGTTGAAAGCGGCTACCGGGTCTCGATTGTGCCTAATTGGCCTAATTCGAAAGGGCTGATCCAAAAACCTAGCTGGTGGAATCCTAACTTCAATGATAGTACTTGGCGGAGCGTGATTTATCCAGCTCACCTGCCACCTAGTTCTGTTCCCAAGCCCGAGGCAGCTAGTGAGTGGCTGTGGGGAGATTCGCGGGTAGATCCTAATGAAACCACTCTAATCAGAAAGAGGTTTGTTATCCCTGGCGGAGTTACTATCGACGAAGCCGCCATTAGAATGTCAGCCGACAACGAAGCTTGGGGATTTGTCGGTTTTGTTAACGGTCACTATTTCGGTAAAGTGCCGGAAGCTTTAAGTGGAGGAAATCCTTATCTATTTGGTCTGAAAAAATTTATCCGCCCGGGTGATAATTTATTAGCTATCCAAGTAAGTAATGGTAACGATAAGCGAGCAGGAGTGGCTTATACTTTGACAGTTAAATATCACGATTAAAACAAAATAATTACCCTTAAAATTTTTGGTAATTCCTTCCAAAATTGCCCAACAATTCAAGACTGCTGCTGTTCTTCACCTGACGCCATCACTATCTCAATGAACTGATCCTTTTATTCTTCCTCCCGTACAGAGAACATGAAGAGAAACTTACGACCATAGCCAAAAACAAAAGGTGTTGACACTGTTCTCTAGTAAGAGTACAATTGTTCTCAGATAAGAGTACAATATATGGATCAATTTCTGTCTGTTTTTAAATCAAAAACTCGAAGCAAGCTATTTCGGCTTTATTTCACAAATCCGTCAGCTCGTTTTTATGTACGACAATTGAAAAAGAAACTTGGGGTATCAGTAGGAAGTCTTCATCGGGAATTGAAATACCTAGAAGGTCAAGGTATTCTTTCTGCCACTACCGAAGGTAATCTCAAATACTACTCCTTAAACAAAAAATACTCTTTACACAAAGAATTAAAAAGCATCGTATCTAAAACCATCGGCCTGGAGGGTAGTATTAAAAAACAATTGCAAAACACAAAAAATATAGAAAGCGCTTTTATCTTCGGTTCATACGCCAAAGGTGAGGAGTCGGCCGTCTCCGACATCGACCTCATGATTATTGGCCAACTAAATGAAAATGAATTTATTGCTAAAATAAATAAATTAGAGAAAGAATTAGATCGAGAAATTAATTATCATATTTATTCTCAGAAAGATTTAAATAAAAAAAGGAAAGGAGAAAATTCTTTTATTAAAACAGTACTAAGAGGAAGAAAAATAATGTTAATAGGAGGGGAAGATGACTTACAAAAATTTAGTAAAGCAAAGACTACTAAGAAAGGAAAAAATAGGTTTCGACCAAATTAATAAACTGATTAAGAGAGCAGCTAAAGATTTAAAGAGCGCCGGAATTCTGATAAAGACGGATGAGGAGATGGCTTATGCTCTAGCCTACCAAGCTATGCTGCATGCCGGTAGAGCCCTGCTATTTTCTCAAGGATACCGACCCAGCGCCTATCAAGCTCATAAGACTGTTGTGGAATGTACCAGGAAAGCGCTGGGTAAAGAATATAAGATATTGATAATCAAGTTCGATAAGATGAGGAAAAAAAGGCACCAACTTATATATGAAGCTGTAATTGAAATTTCAACTACAGAAACCAAAAGTGCAATTAAAAGCGCCCACGAACTTGTTAAAAAAATAGAGAGAGAAATCCAGCGGAAAAACCCACAAAAGAGACTACTATAAAAGAAAACTGGAAAACATTAAGGACGATCTGTTGTACCTACGAGATAATTACAAGATAGTAATAAAAAAAGAGTGCTGTTAACGCTCTAAATATTTTTAATATTGACGTCAACACTCTAGCTGAGAAAAATTACCTTTACAAGGTAACGACACCCAAGCCGGCGTAGCCTATACGCTAACGATTAAATATCATGATTGAGTGTAAATAACGATTTGTACTCTGGACAGCTGCGATATAGTCTGTAGAATGATATAATCGCACTTTAATAAAGAAACTACTGTATGTAGTTTTTAGTTTTGGCCAAAACCAGCAACTTGATGGAGGAATATCCATGGGCGCTAAAAAGGGAGGTCGGTATGTCCGTCCTCGTAGAAACAAAAGGAAAGGGAAAAAGCCGTCCGAAAGACCTGAGCCCAAACAGCCCGACATGAGCTACCAGGAGTGGGCAATGCTCGCCTTTACAGGAGGTGGCAGACCGTACCACAGGTGCCCACACTGCGGGGAATGGCACCATTCAAGAAACAGGGTGAGAATACTGACTGACGCAGGACGTCGGAGTGTTCTCTACTGCACCAATCGCAACAGAATGTATCGTCCCTGATAATCAAAACCAGCAACTCGATACGGAGGGAAAGATGCCAGCACACAAGGGTGGAAGGAACCGCGAAGTGGGACCGTCCATACCCAAGGATGATGGGTCTGGCTGGTCTGTGATGGACTATGTGAAGTGGAGGAGACTTCCCATTACGGACTGCGGATCGCCGTGGTATGACTGCCCATACGCAAGTTGTGGAAACCATGAGGGGAACCGGGTAGAAAACGTAATGACCACCGAAGGATCCAGGTCAATCGTCACTTGTGCTCAATGTGGCAAGAAATGTCGCCCGCGAGAATCCTAATCCCAAACACGCAAAATTAGACAAGCACCTCACAGAGACGTACACCAAGTACGCTCTTTTTTTATGTATTTTTTGCTACTCATTATAAAATAATTAACCAAATTTTGCCCCAATAATAAATAAAGGGCGCTGTTAACGCCCTAAATATTTTTAATATTGGCGTCAGCGCCCTTAACGTCTCATGCTATACATTGCTGCCTCCCGAAGGAAGTAGCAGTGATCTTTAGCATGAAGCGTGGGCATCTGATAAACCGTGATTTATCAAATGTGAGTCATTCTCTTACCATTCGTGTGGTAGTACGAACTGTTTTGGTTCGACTTACCGTTTTTTGTTTTTGTTTATTTCTCACCGAAGTGAGATATATAAAGAACAAGTCATAAACAGTAAGAGATCTCTATAGAAGTGAGTTTACTCCTGCAGAAAGCTCTTACCATTCCATCCCTAATTTCTTATGTTCAACCTGAACAAATCATAGCATATATTTGACACATAATCAAGGCTATTTTGCTGATTTCTGTGGACAAGTCAGTAACCGATGAACTTCCTTATTTAAAGCCCTGAAGTGGTAACTTTAGTAGGATAAATTTCACTAACAACAAGTTATTAACAGATTTTAGCAATTTTTTGAACACGAAATGTGTGCAAAATCGGTGAAATCAGCCTAAAATTTCCCCAATTATCTGTTTTTATGGCTTAAGCAAGCCTTACAAACAATACACCATTTTTCCAGAAAAATCCCCGAAGTTAGGTAACTATTTTGTTCAGGTACATTATTATCGGTCTGCTAGCCACTGCTGCACCGCACTAGCCACTTGGTCTTTATCGCAGTATTCTACCTGAGAAATAGGTAAAACCTTAATAAAGTCCGCTCCATAGCGCGCACTTTCTATCCGATTATCTAGCATCACCAACACCCCTTTATCGCTAGTGCTTTTTATAAGCTGCTGGAAAACTTGCTGCCATTTAAGCAAGGCTTCGGGTAAAGCCATCTCCATAAAAGCATTTTGCTGACTGCTACTACGCGCTAGCGTCAACGGATCAGAGAAGAAACCAAACGGCAATTTATGAACAACTAAACAGGACAGCTTGTCTGCCGGAATATCATTGCGCAATAGAAAATCGTGGGTGGTCAGCAGAACTGCCTTTTTCTGATGCAAATATTCTTGTTTGACCTTATCCTCGCCCCCGGAAATTCCCAGTCCCAATACTTTCACTCCCTTCTCTTTTAAAGGCAAAGCTAAATCAACAAATACTTTTTTAATGGCGGCCTTGCTGCTAAATGAGACAATGATTTTCCCTTTTATTTTATCCGCTAGAGCCGAGATTATTTTTTCCGTGTCCTGACCAAAACCAGATTCATTGGGCCCGGCGATATCCGTTGGCACAATAACCTTGGCTTGCTTTTCGTATTGATAAGTGGTGGCAATATCGTGTTCACCATATTCCTCCCCCAATTCCAAACGCTTTTTGTAATGATCAATGCTGGCCCGACTATTAAATACTGTCGAAACTAGGTCGGTTGAATTTGGCCGTGACAATATCGTATTCTGTAAAAAGTCCCCCACTTGCCGAGGCGCCAATGACAGTTGCAAGTGACCACGATTCAAACTCAACCAAGTTACTTCGTTCGAATCCGGAGCTAACATCACCTTTTCTAACTTCTTGGTCATTTCGTAAAGCTCCTGGTAAACACCAGCCAGATCACAACGTATTCCCTGAGCTGACTTCTGCTTGAGAGGACTAATCAGTTTATCTAGTTGAGCTAGAAAGGCGTACATGTCTACAATGTAGTTCTGGCCAGCTTGCTTGACTCGATCCCACTCAGGATACTGACGCACATCCCGCTCGAGCGGCAAAGTGAAATAATCACCGTGCTCTCCTAGATCCTGTTGCTGCTGGCTGGTGAAAATACCCAACACCCCAAAAAACAAGGTCGTTTTATCTTTGATTTTGGTGGTTTGTTTTATTACAGCTGCCACCTGGCTTTTGGTGGTCTTTTTTAGAAGTGCTTTTTTGGGAATTAACCGCAAAAATCCCGGATCGTAGTCCAGCCAAGACAGCTTTCTAGTAATATTATTTTCACTCAGCTGGAAACTCAAATAATCAGTGAGTTGCTTTTCTAGTTCCTGGGCTTCGTCGAGGATTATGTTTTTCACGCCCAAGGACCGCCCCTCGGCCGCTAAGGCAGCGTGATTAAATATCACTACGTCCGATTTCTGCGCTTGCTCAAGGGCATTATAGTAAAAACAGTCTTGGTGGTAAGGGCAATCCTTCTCCAGGCAATATTTGGCAGCACAATTAATCTGTTCCTCCACCCGATAATCTTCATAGCCCCAAGCCATTTCGGCGAAAAGACCAAATTGAGCAATGTCCAACCAAAGTAGCAGCTTAGCCAACGCCTCCATTTGAGTAGCCGATAGCTCTGGTTTGTTTTTAAACTGCTCAAAGCGACGCCGACACAAATATTTCCGCCGGTCTTCTAATAGAGCGGGTGTGAAATTGAAGGGGGTAATGTTTTGCGCTACTTCAGCTTCCTCAGTAAGTAATTGTTTCTGCAATGAGAAGCAACTAACCGAGATCGCCACCGGCTGGCTGGTCTTCTGCGCTTGCGCCTGATAGGCGGCAGCAGTGAGATAAGCTAAATACCGACCCACGCCTGGTCCAGCGTTGATAATTGACTGCTTGTTATTAGTAAAATCTTGTACTAGCTGTTTCATTAAGGCCACCTGACCCGGGCGGAATTTATAATTAGTGATGACTTTTTTGAGTTGTTCTTTCTTTTTGAATAGGGCTTCGATTTCAGTTAAACTTACTTTACGTTGGGCAGTTTTTTCCGCAGTTTGACGCTTGGGAGTAGTTTCAGGCTTGGCCGCCGACTTACTTCCTGAACCTTTGGGCTTCCCTTTTTCGCCTCGACGCGCCGTCAGCACTTGTTTAAAAACAGCCGCCAGTCCCCAATCATGCTTGGTCGCAAACCGAGTAATTTCCTGTAAAACGCCGTAGTCTACCTCATAAATTCTCTCCACTAGCTGTAAAAAGAGGTCTTTACTAGCTAAAACGTCATCCAGGGCGCGATGACTCTCAACGTGCTTGATTTTGAGAAAATTTGTCAGCACTTCTAGGCTATGCGAAGACAGCTCTGGTGCCAGTAAAGTAGCCAATTTCCAAGTATCATAGCTGGGATTGGCTAACTTTACCCCTTTGCCGGCCAAAAAATTAAGGTCAAAGTTGATATTATGGCCAACGATCGGGTGTTTACCAACAAATTTGATTAAATCGTCTTTGACATCAGCGAAGGGTGGCGCCTTAGCCACTTGCTCATCCGTGATATTGGTGATAGCTGTGACAATAGTAGGAATTTTACCACTCGGTTTGGTCAAAAACTGAAATTCAGCAATTACTTTATCGCCTTTGAACTTAGCAGCCGCTACTTCAATAATATCACCGCGGTTAGGCGTGAGATCGGTGGTTTCGAGATCGAGAGCAACGCAGGTTTTAGGAAAAGTTGGTTTCATGGGGATTATAACTTACAACTACACCGATTAGCCGGGACAGTCAAGATATTACTTAATATTCCCCGCCAGCCACAGCGGACGGAAAAAAATATCACAATCACTATATTTATCATCTTTAACGACTGACCAATTTAAAACGTAAGCTTGACGAGGATGATATTGATTAATAAAAGCCTTAAGATTGCCGGGAATTCTGTCTTCATTCCCCCCTTTTACTTCAATTGGTATTAATTGTTTTTCTCTCTTAAAAACAACATCCACTTCTTGTTTTGTCTTGGTGCGCCAGTAATAAATTTTATCTAAAGCCTTAGCTGATTTATGCAGTTCGGAAACAGCAAAGTTCTCGGCTGCTTGACCGAATTCACTTGTCTGGGGAATTAGCTGGAAATCTTGCATTAAAATACTACGCAAGCCAGTATCAACCAAATAGATCTTGTGATTTTTCACCAATTCTTTGGTCTTGTTGGTAAAATACGGGGGAGCCAGATGCAAAATAAAGGTTTTTTGTAACAACTCTAGGCGGTTCTCCAAGGCAGTACGACCGAGAGTAGAGTCTGTGGCCAGCGACTGAATATCTAGTAGACCACCAATTCTGTCTGCCAACAAAGTTAATATTTTCTTGACTTGCAATGAATTAGCAGCGTGGCTCCAAATTTGGATATCTCGTAAAATATATGAATTAACAATTTCTGCCAGAAGTTCAATTTTATCTTCTCTTCTTTTTCCTAGAACCACTTCCGGATAACCTCCGAAAGTTAGAAAATCTATTAAAGGATTGTTAATAGATTCTACGATCTCTGGAGGTGTTTTCTCAACATTCGCCAGTGACCATCGGTAATTATCGTAATCTTTTTTATCTGGCTGCCATTTTAAATATTCAGTAAAGGAAAGTGGCCAAATGGGAAACACTTTTTTCCGGCCAGCCATGCTTTCGTCGATTTCTAGATACCAGGAAGCGGAGCCAGTAACAATACATTTGAAATTTGGCCGGTGATCATGGATCACTTTTAAAATAGAGCCAATATTTTTTGACTTTTGGAATTCATCTATGAAAAGGTAATACTTTTCCTTACTATCTTGGGGAAGTCGGCTGAGAGTAGTACTTTGTTTAGACCAGATCGCTAAATCCTCCACCTTCTCTAGATCAAACCAATAGATATTACGGCGAGGAATTTTCTTCTCCGTAATCAGCCTTTTTCTGATCATCTTTAATAATGTGGTCTTTCCCACCTGTCTGGCGCCGTTTAATAGTAAAATATCTGGAGAACCAATATTTTCCCATATTTTAGGCAAAATTCGCCTATTTTTCATAACTTTATTGTTATGATACAGCAATATATTCTTACTATATTAGTGTAGCATACTAATATAGTAAGTCAAGAGATTTAATTGATATATATTCGCTGCCCAATAAAAAACGGCTGCTCGCGAGAACAACCGCTAGGTGCTAGATGAGGGATTGGGAGATGGTGATGAAGGAGTTGATCACTCGATCGGATCAATCAGCTTGACCAGCTTGACGACTCCGGGGCCGATTGCCTGCTTCTTCGTTTGCATGTCCATCAGCTCCAGCACATATAGTCCACGATCAGCTCTCAAACACGGGACCCTCCGGAGAAACTCCCCTCCCCTTTCACTGGCCTCGTAGCCAGGCAGAGAGAGGAATGGGAAGTGCATGCCATCCATGTGCTGAAAGTATGAGGGACAGGTCAGCAGCATCTGGACACCCTCGTGAGCCATGGGCAGGTAGCTACCTAAGGAATTACGGACTTCCTCTACCGACTCACCAAGGTAGCGTTGACCCAGCCCCATACTGTATTCGATTGGGGGTAGGGTCACAATGTAAAACCCCTTTGGACGTACAACCTGACTCCCTGGCATTTGCCTGGCAGGACTCCACAACTTGACCGTCGTATAATCCCAGCTAAAGGATTCCGTATTATTACACATGCCCCTGGAAGTTGCATATAGCCAAGGCAACTCCCCCGACAGCTTTGCATCCACGCCGACCACCTGGTCACTGCTAAATCCGTAGCAGAGGATGAGTGCAAAGCTGCTCTGACGATACTCCTCGTCCATCTTCGCCTGCAAAGCTACGAATGCATCGCTCGGGATCACGTAATTGGGGTGATTTTGAACCAGCCAGCGGTTAAAACTTCCCCAGCGGTTAACCTGATCGTCCAGCGACGGGATCTCCAGGGTCCAGCGCTTGGCTGTTGCGACCAGATCATTTGCCCGGGGGTAGGATTTACGCAAAACGGCCTGTGCCATTTCCGCATCAAACTTAGCTGCGGCGAGATGGCCATTGAAAGTATTGAGCTGGTTTGGCGATATTCCACCATCAAGCAATCCTGTTGGTGGCGGCTCCGGTGTCTCGACCTCTCTTACTGTTCTCTCAGGTCCGTCATGCTCACACATTCTACAACCTCTTTTTTGTTGGGGGCTACTATCCCTTTGGAATTTGCCCGGTTGATATTACTCTCACCTATATTTTGCCTGAGGTGAGCTTTCTGGTCTCAAATACAGCGAGAACAAAAAGCCAACCTCAGGTTTTTTATTAAAGAACATCGTTTATGTTTAGCATGGATGCTGGTTTTTGTGAAGATCTATTTACAAATATACCTATATAATGTATAGTTGCGAGCTCTATTTATGCAAGTTCTTTTTCAATACAATCACATTCTCGCTGTCTATGAATTACTAGCAACTCCTTAGATGTCCTTAGAGTAAAGCACTTCTGGGGTGTTGCTAGTATTCACTGATGAGAACAATCGCAACCAGGAGGATAATGAAGATGTTGACCCCGAATGAGCGCTTTGCGGCGCAACAAGCAGCAGTATTGCCATTTGCCAGCCTCGATGACCTGCCCGAAAGCACGCAGGATCAGATCGCGGCGCTGGACAAAAACCTGCCGGTCGTGGTGGTGATGTACTACGGTGGAACCATCGGAATGACACAGGACAAGCGCGGACGCCTCGTGGCCACTGACGACGCCGAGGCTCTGCTCGAACCGCTGGCCATCAAAGGTTTGAAGAAGAAGGTTCAGGTGGTCTGGTTCCCAACCCACCCCAAGGCGATCGATTCGACCAACGGCCGCTGGGTCCACTGGGTGAGCATCGGTAACGCCATCCGGCTGCTCTACGATCGGATCGATGGCTTTGTCGTCTGCGGCGGGACCGATACCATGGCTTACATTTCCGGAGCCATGCAGTTCATGTTCCCCAATATCGGCAAACCGGTCATCGGAGCCGGCTCGCAAATGCCGATGTTCGAACTCGGCGATGACGCCACCAGCAATCTCTTCTACAGTATTGCGGCGGCGGCCAGCGATCTCTCTGGCGGTCACCTGGCGTTTGGCGACGAGTTGATGCACGGTCTACACGTCCACAAGATTCAGGACAAGCGCTTTCGGGCATTCGCGGCGCCGACCCAGCACTACATCGGCCACTTCGAGGATGGGAAAGTGCGCCTCTATCCGTCAGCTCCCCGACGCGATACGATCGTGACGGGTGCCAGGCTCAAATACAATCCTTTCTTCCGCGAAGGCATCAAGGTGGTCAGGATCAGCCCGGCCACTCCATCGGAATCGATCCTGCACGATGCCACCGATCCTGTCTGCGAGGCCTTGTTACTCATTACTTTCGGCGCCGGTAACGTGCGCGACGAGGGCATCATCGCAGACGAGCAGACTCACATCGACTGCCTGCGCCAACTCTACGATCGGAAATACCCGATCGTCCTGGGTAGCCCGATGATGGACGGTCGAGTGGACAGCCCCTACAGGGGCGGAGTACTGGCCGTTTCCACTGAGGAAGACGGCGGCGGCGCAATTTCCGGCGGGGACACCACTGGTCCGACCCTTGAGGTCAAGTGCATGGTCGCCCTCTACCACACCTACAGTGACGGAGATACGTTCGACTATGACAAGTTCCGCGCCGAGATGGAGCGGGATCACGTCGGTGAGCTCACCTCCGAGGACGAGCGCTAGATCTCCCGCACCTTCCCTACAACCCGCCCTTTCCCCAACAGGCGACTGCAAAGCCTGTTTTTTATTACAATTAAATCATCCAGGCAACTAATAAAACCTCAACTAATAAAAAATCCCTCCAGTAAAACTGCAGGGACTACCCAAGGAACTACGAACTGGGCGGCGGGTCGTCTGGCGACTTTGACAGACTTGCCAGTCGACTGACCAGCGGACTGAACCGGCTGATCACCATACTTGGCCGCGAAACGAAGCTGCCAGCACTCCAGTGGGATCAGTTGGTAAGATCCGCCCTCACTTTGGCGACCGCTCACCTTGGTCGAATCTACCTTCACTTTCCAGATGTAGAGGCAGGGAACTGGTGATGGATTCTTCTTTTTGCAACACATGCAGATCGTTATATCCTTTACTTCCAGTTCTGTGAGTACGGCCGGGATTTCACACTCACCTGCCAGACGATACCCACTGCCTCTTATCCTGAACTTTACTCTCCCAATCACCTGGTAGATCTGTCCAACGACTGTTTCGACCAACATCAGTTCTTGCCCCTGTACTTTCCCATGAAAATCCCTTGCCCCTCTATGAGTTACCGCCATCTGCTACCCTCCTATCAGGTCGCGAAATTTTACGTAAACACGGCAAGTTTCGAACACATCGTCCACCCTCACTTGAATTCCAACCAGACATTTATTACGATGCACCTTCAAGACTGTGCCAAGTACATTTGTACCGCCGTGAAAAAAAACCACCGGCTTTCCTTGGGAAAAAGGGGGCAGCGCTTCCCCGATAATCAGCACCACCAACCCAACAACCAAACAGATCGGGCTGCAATACCCAGGATTACTCGGGTTAATTATAAAGACGGGAATCATCATCAAGATTAATCCAACAGTCTCCATAATCCACTTAATCATATTGCTCGAGAAACGTATCCGCTTCATCTATTTGTCCTCCCTTTTTGAAAAGTTGCGTCCAATTAAATCAACACCACATAGTGACAGCAATATCAGTAAACTGCAATACTTTTTGCCTCAGAGGGGGCTGTCGCCGAATACGTGAATTCAAGGTTCTATTGCCCCACCTTCATTGTCC
>JABMPQ010000017.1 GCA_013202585.1 Parcubacteria group bacterium
CACGGAAAGTAGTAGCGTAAGCAAAGAAGTCGTTAATAGGGGTGCCATTTAGTTCAAATGTCCTGACTTGCGGACCACCACCATAGTTGGGACCAGTGACTATTTCAGGGGTATTGTCGTTATCTATGTCACCAGTAGCTACATTGACACCTGTTTCTACTCCTTCTCCGTAGGCTCGGAAGGTAGAGAGGACTGTTTTGGCATTGTTGTACTTGTAGACCTTAACCCAGGTCTCTTCATTAGTAAGTTGACCAGCTACTATCTCGTCTTTACCATCATTGTCAAAGTCAGCTGCAGCAACACTAATACCAGAGCGGTTATCAGGGTGAAAGGCGAAGAAAGTGATAGGTTTGATAGTGCCATCACCTTCAAAGACTCTAATGTGAGGGCCACCCCCCTCTCCGGCACCAGCTATTATCTCTTGATCACCATCAGCGTCTATATCACCAGTAGCAACGTTAACACCACCTCTAAAGGCAGGGTCATAGGCAAAGAAGCCATTGGTGAGCTTAGGGTTACCTTGGCCATCATATACACGTATATGGGGACCACCACCATTACCAGCTCCAGCTATTATCTCATCTATACCATCACCATCTAGATCACCAGCGGCTACATTAACACCGCCCCGGAAGGACTCAGCGTAGGCAAAGAAGCCAGGATGGTAGACATTACCTGCTTTGGTAAAGATTCTAATGTGAGGGCCACCACCAGAGCCTGTTCCGGTTATTATCTCATCTATACCATCACCATTGACATCACCAGTGGTTACTTTGACGCCGGAGCGGACGTGGGAGTCATAGGCGAAGAGATTATTAGGGATCGCGTAGACACCACTGCCATTGGGAGCAAACACTCTCACATGCGGGCCGCCAGAATATCCAGCTCCAGTCACTATAGCTGTGCTATTAGCTACTCCCGGAATTGTACGAGGAGTCCCATCTGTATTATCAGTGTCAGTATCCGTATCAGTGTCCGTGTCGGTATCATTATCCGTATCGGTATCTGTGTCATCGTCTGTGTCCGTATTGTCATCGGAATCGCCATCATCAGGATCATCTTGAGTTGCGGACGAGCCATATTCATAGGCTCCCATATCATAACCGCCACCATAGGGACGAATATAGCTAAGAAAATCATGGTTGGGAGCACCTGACGACATACCAGTATTAATAGCTGGACTACTACTTTGCAGTTTTAAATTAAAAGTATTTGAACCAGTGCCAGCGGAAGTATAGAGAGGGTTTACGCTACAAAGATTATTGCTACCAGCCGAACAGGTATATGATCCACTTTCCTTAGCCCCATATACAAGTGAATAATCATTGTCAAAAGTTGTCGAGCCATGACTATCATCATTCCATAACAAACAACTACGATCACCGCTATCCGAATAATCAACGTCACCATAAAATGTGTTGTTACGTGATTCGATCGTGTTGGTTGATCCAACAACGTCATTGTCCGAAGTCATTATACAATCACCTTCACTATACAAGCTATTATTATACATATTGATCGTACTCGTACCATCTCCTGTCACCGCCAAAGCCGTCCCCGCCGCTCGACACGAATCAACGTTATAGGTAAAAGACTGCCCGTCAAAATACCCGCAATTACCGACGATGACATTATTAGTCATACTTACATTATTCCCCGTTGCTTTTACCTGTTGGCCAGCGTTGCCTTCAGCCCGAGTTCGTCTGATAGTCACCGAACCGCCCGAACGATGGTAAAGAAGATCAAGGCCATCTGAGGTATTATGCAAAAAAGTGCTATCTTCAAACGTCCAATTGCCAGCTGTATCCTCGGTACCTAAGCCGTCGCCATAGCCACCGGCCGTTTGTGACCAACAACCAACTGGATTTCCGTTCGAATCTTCACCACAGCCATTATAATCAATGTTCACTCGTCGAAATATCATACTGCCTGAGTTAGAAGAGCTTGCCCCGCCAATATCACCATCCCAACCAACCCAGCCATTATTAGAAATTGAAGTGTCTTCTATCGTCCAATTCTGCAGTCTACCAGCATGAATGCCAGTATTAGCCAGGCCATGAATATCAAGATTTTTCAATAACACATTTTCCGAATCAGAGGCGACCACACCAACTGAGGCCCAATTACCATAGGGGTAATTATCACGTTCACATTCGTAACTGCCACTATGAGATTCAATACAGCTCGAACGGTCAGTTATTTCTAGACATTGCAACTGAACATTATCGCTGCCAGTTAAATCCATAACTTGCCAGACTCTCTCAACGCCGTGCAATTCTGGCATGGTGCTACAACCGCTATTCCATCCTTCTCCTAATATTTTAGTTGGTTGACTTGAGCTTGGCCCGGAGGGAACGGTTGGCATTACGCAATCGTAAGGATAGTCAGAATCGCAAGAACCAGTATTAGGTGCTCCCAGACCAATTTGATAAGATCCATTAGCTATTATTAAAGTGTCTCCCCCGGCCATCTGGGCTGACCCCCCAGGCGGGAAAACATAGAAGGGGTGGCTATAAGCGCAATTCTGGCCAGTACCACTACCAGGATAATCAGCGTTAGTGGTGCCAGTACACTGAGTAGAACTACCTCCGCCAGAACGAACATAATAAGTAGTAGCAGCCTGAACATCATCAGTTGCCAAGAAAAAAATACCGCCCAAAGCAAGCAGTAACACAAATAACCAAGTTTTGAATCGCATACTGATCATATATTAATTTTAATCTGCCTTATCCAACTCCGGCTTATATTTTTGCTCATAAATTTCCCAAATGCTGAGCAAGAAAGCTGCTAGCACGGGACCAATCACCACGCCTGAGATACCGAAAGATAGCAACCCACCTAAAGTGGCAAAGAAAATAAACAACGGATGCATTTGCGCGTCTTTGCCCACCAATGGTCCACGTAAAAAATTATCAATCGATGAAGCAACGATCAAAGCTACTAAGATAACTACCGCCTGCCAGATATTCCCCATGGCAAACATTACCACTGCAGCTGGCAATAGCACCACAAAGGCTCCTACCGCCGGGATAATTGACAAAATAATCATAATCAACCCCCAGAAGGCGGCACCTGGTACTCCCGTAACTAAAAAGGCTAACCCACCAACAACCCCCTGGATAAGGCCAATAATTACAGTGCCCTTCAAAGTAGCCCGGGCAGTAGAGACAAAGCGGGCAAACAATATTTTCTCATACTGATCACCTAAAGGCAATAAGTACATTAACTTGCGCAGAATACCTTCTCCATCCTTCAAAAAATAATATAAGGCATACATCATTACAAAAAATTGAATGACAACCCGCAAAGTATTTTGTCCCCAGCTAGTAACATATTGATAAAGAAAATTAGATATACTAGCACTCCATTCTTCCAATTTTTGCGCGACATCGAAATCTTCTCCTAAAGCACGCTGCGCCCAAGAATGGTTAAGATAGCTCTGCAAATACATACTGGATCGATCGATCGTCTCCTGGTTACCATAAGTGTCATATAAACTTAACGCCTGCTGAACAATTAAAGAAACAACGCCGGCTAAAGGTATAAGAAAAATCAACACAATTAGTACCACCGTTAGCGACGTTGCCAGCGATTTTTTTCCTCGCAATAACCTAACAATACGACCGTGCAAAGGATAGAACATAGTAGCAATCACCGCGGCCCAAAAAACAGAGTAAACATAAGGACGCAACATCCAGAGAAACACTAAAGTGATGCCAATCAAAACTCCAATAAAAGTGTACGATCTAATTTTTTTAAATTCCATGGTAACGATTAAGTAGTAGCCTGTTTCCGCAAACTAAACGTTCCCTGATCATCAGTCATCCAAGAAGCTGTTAAGCCGGAAGGAATAATATACCAAGTTCCGGCCAACTCATCGTAATCTTGATCAACATTACCACTCAGTCCCAAAAGATATTCACCCTTCTCACTCTCAGAGCTTCCCTGAACATCAGCCTTACATGACCAGGCAAAGGTTTCCTTGCTAAAATCGCAATCGCCCAAAGCGCTGTTCTCTACCTCGATATCACTATATACCAAAAGAAAATCACCAACAATTTTACCATCACTGCGTAAGGTCATTATTACATCCTTAAAAATATACTGTTTCCCCTGTAAGGTTCCTTTCCACTGTCCCGCCAACAAAGCAAAACTCTGGTCTTGATCGCTGTTATCAACATTATTGTCATTATTGTTACTTTGCTGTAATTTACCAGAACCATTAGGATCATAGCCGTTCTTGACTTCATCACCATCTTTGTGACCATCACCATCCGTGTCAGGATTAGCGGGATCAGTACCATATTTATACTCATCAGAATTCTTCAGGCCATCATTATCTTTGTCATAACGAGCATCGCCGCTATTATCAGGATTGAGTCCATATTTCTTTTCCCATTCATCCAGCATACCATCACTATCACTGTCTTTATTCTGATTTTGCGATTCTTGTTGTACTTTTTCTTGAGCTTCTTCCTTTTCCTGTTGTTGTTCCTCCGATGTTTCTGGTGATGATTTTTGTAACCAGTTTTTATAAACATAGTAACCACCCATTGTTAACCCAACTAGTCCAACTACTATTAACACAATGATAATAATTTTCATCACTACACTGCGACGCTCTAACTTCTCCACTGACTGCTCCCTAATTTCCGGCTGGGGCTGTGAATCAGCGCTAGCTGGTTGATTAGCTGAGGCGGCAGGCTTTGTCGGCGGTGTAGAGGGGGGAGTTGGTTTAGGTTTAGGTTGTGGCTTCGGCCTGACTGGTGGAGAAGTTGGCCTTGGTTGAGATTGGGGTCTTGGTGCTGGGGTTGGGGTTGGCCGAGGAGCAGCTGGTTTCGGAGGAGCCGGTTGCGGTCTCGCCTGCCCGCTTGGCTTCGCCTCGCGAGGCGGGCGGGCTGGTGGAGTAATATCAGCTGTTGTTCGGGGAGGTTGACCCGGCGCTGGTTGGGACTGTTGCGGACGAGGGGGTCGCGAGGATGGTGCAGTAGGTTGAAACGATTGTTGCCCTTGTGGTTGGGGTGGTTGTGATCTTTGGGGCGGCTGAGACGGCTGGGGTTTACGCGCTGGTGGTGACTGTTGGGGCTGCGGGGACGGCTGGGGTTTACGCGCTGGTTGCGGCCTTGCTGACTGCGGAGGTCGCGCAGCCGGCGCTGCTGGTTGCTGAGATGGTTGTTGCGCCGGTGCTGCCGGACGAGTTGGTTGTGGGGGTTGCTGTGCCGGTGCTGCCGCTGGTTTCGGCGGTTGGGCTGACGGTTGCGACTTCGGTGACTGAGATGGTTGGGGTTTTGACTGCTGAGGTGGTGGCGTTGGAGTTGGTTGCGCCGGTGCTGGAGGCGCAGTTCCAGTAGGTAAATTAGCTGGCGGCTTAGCTCCCCCACTTTGATCGTTAGCTGGTAAATTACGAGGAGGAGGGGCTGTTTGACCAGATCTTTGTTTGTTTTGTGCCATAGTTTTGTTTAAGTTGTGTTTTATATATTTTACAACAATTTGGCTATTTAGCCAAATATAATTGCCTTAAATAAAAAACTCCGGTCGTTGACCAGAGCATGTACGCTTGACTGATTGACTCAGGAGGAGGACTTGATCTCCAGCTCGTACGAACGCAACTGGAAAAGATGGCTCTGAGAGTGAATCAGATGAGCCGGTAGGGTGCCAGGAGTCGTCAAGAAAACTTGAATAGGCCCCTTGTTTTTGGGCGGTATTACGACACGTATCTTGTCCTGGCTGACTTCCCACGAATCAATAGGATAGAAGGCTCTGGCAAAATCTTGCTTTAGCTGGAGCAAATCCACGCTACTATGCCAGGACCAAGAAAGGCAGTTCTTGAAAATAAGTTTTACTGTATACACAGTGCCAGCGCGACCCATCTCGCACTCAGACGAGGCCATCCGCAGACTTGCCCCGTAGCCCCGCTTTATAGCACGGCTATACGCCCGACGATCCCGTAACGCCATGTAGATAAAAATCATGTTGGCGAGCACCGAAATAGCCAGAGAAACCAGAGCAACAATCTGAAAAATAGAATCCATTTAAATCATCCTCCCATTGAAAAAGTGCTGTCAAATCCACTTAACATTGCCAAATTCAGCTATTGGTTATATCATGTCTACCACTACTAGTCAACACATTCGATGAAATACTACATTAAAACCTTCGGCTGCCAAATGAATAAGTCTGATTCCGAGCGGATCGCGGCTATTTTGGAACGAGCTGGGTGGCAAACGGCGGCCAGCGCTGATCAAGCTGATTTGGTAGTACTTAATACCTGCTCGGTGCGTCAATCGGCGGAAGATCGAGCCTACGGGCATATCGCCAAATGGCGCCGCTACCGCCAGCGGAATCCTAGCTTTATTGGTGTAGTGACTGGCTGTGTACCAGCTAAAGAAGGTGATAAATTAGCCAAAAGATTTCCAGCAGTCGATATTTTTCTTAATATTCAGGACATTGAGAAGTTACCTGAGTTGGTTGCAGAAAAAAGGCAAACTGCTTTTGCGGCCGGCACAGAATACACAGATCAAAACATTAATTATCTCCAGGCTGTCCCTCATCACCAATCCAACTTCCAAGCCTACGTGCCAATTTCGATCGGTTGTAATAATTTCTGCACTTATTGTGTCGTCCCCCACGCGCGCGGACGAGAAAAATCGCGCGGCTCAGCCGAGATTTTGCGCGAATGCCAGGAATTGGCGGCCAAAAACTACAAAGAAATCACTCTGCTCGGCCAAAATGTTAATTCGTACGGCCAAGATGATCCGGCAGAAATTGACTTCCCGACCTTACTACAACAAGTAGCGGATATCTCCGGTGATTTCTGGATTCGCTTTATTACCTCGCACCCGAAAGACATGTCTGATAAATTAATAAAGGTGATCGCTGACAACCAGCCTAAAGTCACTCCCTATGTCCACCTAGCCGTCCAATCAGGATCAAATAAAATCCTGGCAGCAATGAACCGTAAGTATACTAAGGGAGATTACCTACGCCTGATTGGTAAAATTAGACAGGCGGTGCCAAAGGTGGCTATTTCCACTGATATTATTGTTGGTTTTCCCGGAGAAACAGCAGCCGATTTTAGAGAGACAGTTAATTTATTTAAGCGAGCTCGCTTTAACATGGCTTATATTTCTCAGTACTCCCCTCGTCCGGGGACAGCGGCAGCCGAGATGGAAGATGACGTGTCGCGAGCCGAGAAACGACAACGAGATAAAGAATTAACGGCTGTTCTGGAAGAAATTGCTTTGGAAGAAAACCAGCGTGATGTCGGCAAAATGGTTAAAGTGTTGATTGAAAATAAAAAAGGGAGTCGCTACATTGGTAGGACCCCCCAGGGAAAAGTGGTGAAAGTGCGGGGACGGGGACTGACGGTGGGTCAGTTGGTGGAGGTGCAGGTAGAAGAAGCATTGGCGTGGGGGCTAGAAGGGCGGGCGCTAGCTAGCTCCTGATCAGGTTCTGCCTGGCAGCGATCACCCCCACCAGGTCCTGGTCAGTGCGCTGAGCCTCGATCGGGACTCCGTTGTCCACAAAGTCTCCGCCGGGACCAAAGTACGAGAGAATCATCTCTCCTGTTGGCGGCATGGGCGGACCGCTTGGCGCCTTCTCCTCGCTCTCATTGAGCAGACAACCCCGCGGCTTGATCCCCTTTTTCCGTTCGGTCATGATACTCCTCCGTCTGTCGCCTGTTGAAAAAAGTTACGTTACTTAAATTCTTTCATAGTTTTAAAACATCGTCAACCCAATTATTTCACTACAATAAAGAACATCGTGTCCAAAAAACTACCCCAACTAATCGTCATCCTCGGCCCCACCGCTTCCGGCAAGACTGGACTATCTTTATCTTTGGCTCAGAACTTCAACGGACAAATTATTTCCGCCGACTCGCGGCAAATTTATCGCGGAATGGATATTGGAACAGATAAAACCACCGACAGTGACATCCCCCATCATCTGATCGATATTGCCAACCCCGATGAGGAATTCACGCTCTCTGATTATCAGCAAGCAGCTTTTAAAATTATCGAGAGCGAGCCCACAAAATTGAACTTCCTTGTCGGCGGTACCGGCCTCTACATTTCCGCTATTGTGGATAATTTACAAATTCCGGCCGTAAAGCCAGATGAAAAACTAAGAAGCAAACTACAAAAGATGAGCAGTAAAAAACTACTAGCCGAATTAAAAAAGCTCGATCCAGTCAGCGCCCAGAAAATCGACCCGCAAAATAAACGCCGGTTAATCCGAGCCATTGAAGTCTGCCAAGTCACCGGTCAACCTTTTTCCGAGCAAACAACTAAAGGTGAACCACGGGTCGAAGCCTTGCAAATCGGCTTAGACGTACCACGAGAAAAATTATATACCAGAATCAACCAACGCGTGGACGAAATGATCACCGCCGGGCTAGTAGACGAGGTAAAAAACCTACTAGCCAAAGGTTACTCAAAAGATTTACCAGCCTTTTCTGGTATCGGCTACAAAGAAATCATCAGTTATCTGGAAAAAGAAATCAGCCTCGATGAAGCCACTGAGCTAATCAAACGCAACACCCGCCGCTACGCCAAAAAACAACTAACTTGGTTTAGACGAGACAAGAATATTAGGTGGGTCAAAAACTACCAGGAGGCAGAGAAGCTAGTTGAAAATTTTTTACCCTTAAACTAAAAAACCGCCCTACCCTAGGACGGTTTTTTATATATTTATTTTTGTTTGTTTGTTTTGATTACGGTAACGAACTAGTCACTGTATAAATCACTTCGATCGCACACAATGAATGAGTAGCTCCGGCATTCATAGCTGTGTTTTGCAAACGATAACTATACGCGCTGTTATCAACAGCAGCCCCAATTATAGTTGCATCCTCAGCTGTTTGCCAGCCAGCCGTACTACCACTGGTAGTGGCTGTAGCCATTGTTTCGTCAGTACCATTACTACTTCTAATCAAATTCACGCTAAAATCATTAACTGCGTCCGTATCTGTATAGTTGGTTGTCAGGTTGGTAACAGTCGCTCCTTGTGGCAAATTCACTGGCGCAGTAAACACGTCATCGGTAGAAGTCAAACAACCACTACCTTTAGAGTAGGTATCTGCTTCATCTCCAGGGATCAACTCGGAAGCACCAATTGACCAGTACCGTGTCTGAGCTGAGCCATAGGTTACGGTATCAGCAGTAACTGTCGCCGCTGTTAAGGTACCTGATAGATAAACATCAGCAAACTGAAAAGCTGAAGTACCTAACGAATAAGTAGCGTCAGCGGTTGGGCGTAAACTATCGCCGATTTTTAGAGGATTATCTCCTCCGGCCTCAGTGCGATAAATCTCGCCGTCAATCCGAACATCATCACCAAAAGTCACCGGCACAGTGCTTTCACCATCGTCATCTGTAGAAGCATTAACAATAGTACCATTAAAATAAGTAACCCCACCTACTCCAGCTTCAGTTGAACCGATATGCACTGAAGATAAATATCCCGCTCCACTAACGGTAAGAGTGCCAGTAATCTCAACTGGTTCTGAATATTGAATGATAGCCGCTGGCTGAACTTGGTCAGCCGGGGCAGCTCCAGCCAAAGTAGCAATAGCAAAAACTCCTATCACAACTCCTAAGATTCCACCAATTAATTTTTTCATTTTTGCTTCACCTCCTTTCAATTTTGTTTTTTACAATTTCGCTATGACCTTAGAAATTAGCTGAAGCCACACACACTACTGTGAACAAACCGAAAATCAAAGCCAGCATTGCTCCTAAAACAAGTGAATTTCTTAAGCTATTTTCCATAAGTCAATTAGTGATTTATCTATTTGCATTATAACAGATAATATAAGAAAAAGTGTCAAGTTATCCACAAAATCGCTCACCCATAGAACTCTCCACAAAAAAAAGATAGCCTTCTAAGTTAGAAAGCTATCTTTAAAATGTCTTTGTATGCTCAAACCTTAACAGCCAGCAGCATCACTACGACATCCATCTTCATCACACATGAAGGGATCGCCGATCTCCAAAGTGGCAGAAGCACAGAACACTTGAGGAGTAAGAAGATTGTCCGTCCAAGTGTAAGCACCACCCTGAGGATCAGCAGGAGTAGCAGTTAAGTAAACGGCATCGGTACTATGAATATCGGCTGGAGCAGCCGCACTAATCGGATAAGCAGCGTCATCATCATAAGCCATTTCCATAGCTAGACCAATCTGACGAATGTCACTTTCTCGCTGGGCGTCACGTGCTTTCTGTCGAGCTCGTGACAAAGCTACTAATACTAAAGCAGCTAAAATACCAATAATCGCGATAACAACCAAAAGCTCTACTAAGGTAAAACCTTTGTGATCTCTTTTAAGGGTAAAAAATTTTCTCACGGATTTCACCCCCTTTCTATTTGATATTTATTTTCTTAAACTCTCTTCCTTCTATTCTATATTATATTCCGCTACCAGGCCAGAGATTTCATCCTCAAGGCTATCTTTCTTGGTGTTGAAGTCTGTAATAACAGAATTTAACTTCTTAAACTCGGGATCAAGAATCTCTTTAGATTGCTTTTTCGATCTTTTATCGTATTCGTCCAAAACACTAATAAACCTATTGTAGCTAGAATTGAAACCAACGTCATCCCAACGTTGCAAGGCGAGAACCATGTCCCCAATCGCACTCGATACTTGTTTCAAATTCTTTATGTCGCCATCATGAATGCTCTTTAGCTCGTCAGGAACTTCCACCACTTCAAAGTCAGCAATTGCTTGGTCCAAATTAAATTTGAACTGCTGAAATTCACTAATGATTTCGTTGATATCAGTGGTGTCATCTGAGAAAGAGCTGGCTCGCATTAAACGATCACCTATTTCCTGATCAGCGATAAAATATTTTTCGAATTTCTCTCTTTTCTCTAAGCCAGGAATGAGATCACTATAGCAGCTTTTGAGATTTTCGTTTAGACCACTAACATCGCTAGGAACCTTGATGCTTTCTACTTCGCTCTTAGCTGTTTCTGCATTTTGCCTAGCAGTAGTAGTATTGGCCAATTCCTTTTTCCACTTCTCCGCCTCAGCTTCAATCTCTTCTTCCGTCTCGGCGTCAGATTTGTAGGTCAAGTTGGCATCGAGAGCGGCAATGTCGGTTTTGACTTGTTCAAAGTCGGGCTTAACCGCCTGGACATAGTCTTTGATTTGCCAAGACTTAAATCCGAAGGCACCAGCAAAGAACATGATAATTACTATGATTCCTCCAATTACAGACAGTCCCAAACACCCTAGCAGTAAATAAAGCCAGGTCTTTTTCTTTTTGGGTGGTTGGTTAGGGGCTGCGCTAGTCGGAGTCTCGCCAACAGGAGTGGATGAGCTAACAGCTGGTTTCCCCAACTGCTCTCCACATTTCCCGCAGAAAGTTTCCCCTTCTTCGATGGGATCTTTACATTTGGGACAATTAGACATGATTTTGTTTTTATTTATAAAGTAAGTGAGTCCCCGCAGGCCTGCGGGGCGAACGAACGAGTAAACAAAGATTTTTAATCTTTATTTATTGCTAAAAAATTTACATTTTCTCCGGGGTAGTTTCCACCTCACCATAAGGCAGGATACCTTCTTCACGCGCTTCCTTAATATCAATGACAGTTGCTTGACTCGAATTCTGCCACCAGTTCCAGTCCCCTTGGTCCAAAGCGTCAATCACCGAAGAATCCAGCATAGTAGATTCCAGATGATAATAGGAAGGTGAACCAGCGTAAGTTTTAACGGCTACCCAAGCATGTCCGGGAATAAAGATGATAACTGGCTCCATATCCAAATTCTCCAAAGCGGCCGCTACTGTCACAGCCAGATCGATACATAAGCCACTATTCTCCATCAAAACTTCTTCTGGTAACTTCACGCTCTGAGCATTGGTGGTAGTGTAGCTTTCCGTCGAAGCAACATAAGCAATATTATAATAATCCTGCATAGCGGCAAAAATTGAAGCTACCTGACACTCGACCATTCCCTCACCGCCCAGATAACCCACCATGGCATGCTGACCACAAAACTGTTCGTTGTACTCGGCGGCTAGGCGGACTAATTCTTTTACTTCTTTATTATCCTTGGTTACCCAGCGGGCAATATACTTGTAATTTTGATACCCATCCTCAGTAACCCAAACCATGTCGTTGCGTGACAGCATAGTAGTGTTTTTTGAGCCTTCGGTAATAACTTTACCACTATTAACGTCAGTAATTTTGACCCTCACTGGCTTTTCCTGCGCCTTGTCTAAAGGACCATAAGCTTTTTTGAGAATTGGCGGTTTGATTTTTTCTTTAGCTTCATCTGTACCTACTTCAACTTCTTCAGTCACTTTCTCAGTGATATCAGGAATTTCAACCTCAATTTTTACTTTAGTCTTTTTATTACTCTTTAAGGTAACAACTACCAGCTCTGTATCAGCATTATTATAAAAAGCAGTTGATACTCTTTCCGACACTTCGTAGCTAGCTTCGACCGTAGCATCTCCTTCGACTTCGGTGGTTTGAGCTTGCTCTTCGCCGTTATCCTTTAGGAATAACCACCACACTCCGCCGCCAACAATTGCTAACACTATCAGACCGATTATTGAGATACCGACTATACCTAGTAAAACAGCGGTTAGACCTCTTTTCTTTGGTTTGACAGGAGTTGCTCCCGCTGGCACAGGAGTTGGTGTAGTCGGTTTTGACGCTGATTCTGCAGTTGGCGTGCTAGCTTGGGACATATCTGCCCCACACTGCATGCAAAACTTCTCCGACTCCGGCATCCCCTGGTGACACTTAGAACATTTTTTCATTTGTTTTTATTTTAATTGCGGCGAGAATTTTCTATTGATTGAAAGCCACCTCAAAATTCTTACCATCAATAACATGAGCCAAAGCATCATTTTTCTCTACTTTTTTTTCTTTTACTAATTTAGCTAAAGATGCATCTAGCGGAATCATACCCTCTTCCATATTAGTTTGGATCACATTATCCATCTGGTAAACCTTGCCTTCACGAATAATGTTACGAACAGAAGGAATTACTTTTAAAATCTCGGCCGCTACCACTCGTCCCCCACCTATCTGCGGAAGCAACCTTTGCGAAACAATGCCCAATAAAGAAGAGGCGACCTGCGAACGCACCTGCCCCTGCTGGTGAGCCGGAAAGACATCAATCAGACGATCAATTGTCTGGGAAGCGTTGTTAGTGTGCAAAGTGGAAATTACCAAGTGTCCAGTTTCTGCCAAGGTGAGAGCGGTGGAAATTGTCTCTAGGTCTCGTAACTCACCCACAAATACTACGTCAGGATCTTGACGCAATGAAGAGCGCAAAGCCTTGGTGAATGAAACAGTGTCTCGCGCTACTTCACGTTGATCGATTAAACATTTATTCTGTTCAAATACATATTCAATCGGATCTTCAATCGTAATAATATGATCCGTCCGATTATGATTAATCCAATCAATCATCGCTGCAATAGAAGTTGACTTGCCATGACCAGCTGGTCCCACGGCCAAGAAAAGTCCCTGTTGACTCTTGGCAAACTCATTCAGAATTTCCGGCAAACCAAGTTCAGCGAATGTCTTTACCTCCCCTGGGATAAGACGCAGGGCGGCCGCGTAAGTATCTTGCTGGAAATAGGCATTAACTCGGAAACGATGTTTGTTTTCAAGTGAATAAGCAAAATCTATCTCTCTCTCTTGGCTAATTTTTTCTTTCTGTTGTTCGGTCAGTAAAGCCAAAGTTAATTTTTCCGCCTGTTCTCTTGTGAGAGCTGGCGCTTCACTTGATATCGGCAGCAAAACATCATCAATTCGAAAAATAGGCGGCTTACCAACCGAAATATGGAGGTCAGATGCCTTCCTTTTGACTGTTTCTTCTAATAAGTCTACGATCTTGTAATCCACAGTTTTAGATAAATTTTCTCAATAGAAATAAAACCTTTACTTGGCTAAATGCAGGGTTTTCTGGTAATTAAACATAGTTGCTGCTTTGTTTTTGTCTTGGGTGATATTGAAAACTTTATCAGCTCATATCTATTATATCATGAAAAGAGGCCAGAGTCAATCAAAGCCTTAAATCTTACGTGAATTCAAGGTTCTATTGCCCCACCTTCATTGTCC
>JABMPQ010000018.1 GCA_013202585.1 Parcubacteria group bacterium
CTTTCTATATGCCCCTCACTCCACTCGAAGCGATCATTATTGCCAACGCCATTGCTATCTTTGCCATCGGCTGGTTGGCTCTACGGCACCACTGGCAGACACGACAAAAAACGCGCAGTCACCCCCAACGAACCAAACGCCAAACCCACCAATATATTTTCTTCGCCCTTACCAGCTTTGCCTGTGCCGCCTGGTTATTATCCGACCTCCTGGTTGATCAAAGCACAGACTTAACTAGTGCTCTCCTCTGGAGCAAGCTAACTTTCATCACCTCGATCCTGATTTTGGATCTATTTTTTTATTTCGTCCTTATTTTCCCAACTGTCCCTACTTGCTGGCGCCACAAGTACTTCCTATTGATTTACGCCTTACCCGTCTTTTTACTAGCAATATCTCCAACCAACCTACTCGTCAAAGAAGTTCACTTTATCACCGAGCAGACCACCACCGGCTGGAACGTCGGCTTTACCCCCGGCACCCTCTACAACCTATTCATCGCCCACCAAATTATATTCCTCGTAGCCACTCTAGCCATCATAATTACCAAATACCGCCAATCCCACAATACTCAACGCCTCCAATTAAAATACCTCGCCTTGGGATTTGCAACCACCACTGCCGCTTCAATTATCTTCGGGGCTATTTTGCCAACAGCTCTCGACTCCCCCGCCTGGGCAAAATTAGCTCCGGCTTCCGTAATATTCATCGTAGCCACCACGGCCATTGCTTTGACCAAACACTATTTACTCAACATTAAAGTAGTGGCGGCCGAGATTTTGGCTTTTTTTATCAGCTTGACCTTGCTCGTAAACATTTTTCTCGCCCCTAATAAAGAAGAACTAATGCTACGCTCGTTGTCTTTCCTGATAGCAGTGGGTATAAGCATCTGGCTAGTGCGCAGTGTCTGGCAGGAAGTCAAACGCCGTCAACAGATAGAACAGCTAGCGCAAAAATTAGAGAAGGCTAACCGCCAGCTCGCAACCTTAAGTGAAAGAAAAAGCGCTTTTGTCTCGATGGTTGCGCACGAACTACGCACTCCACTCACTAGCTTGCAGGGATATTTGACGCTTTTACAATCAGCTAAATACGGTAGCATCACACCTCAACAAAAAGTTGTTTTTCAGAAATGTGGACGCAATTTTCGCGAATTAAATCAGTTCATTGACTCCCTCCTCGATCTCGCCCACATCGAAGCTGGCCAAATAAAATGTGTTAAAAAACAATTTAATTTGGGCGAATTAATCACAGAAGTGGCGGCGGAAATGGAAAAATCGGCTCACGCTAAAAATTTGCGACTGACAATGGACTTACCAACTTCATTTTCTATTAAAGCCGATCGCGCCAAAATAAAACACGTTCTGATTAACTTGATCGACAACGCCATTAAATATACTGACCGAGGGAAAATTATTATCTCGACCCGTCGACGGCAGGACAACATAATTGTTGAAGTTAAAGACACCGGCTCTGGATTAAGCCCCGCTGAATGTCGACAGCTTTTCAACAAATACACGCGAACCAATGGTAGCTGGAAAACTAATCAGCAGGGTTTAGGTCTCGGATTATATATTGCCAAGACATTTGTTGACGCTCATGGTGGTCAGATTTGGGTGAAAAGCGCGGGACGGGGACAAGGTTCGACTTTTGGGTTTAGTATTCCTATTCATGCTCCTAATAATAAGGCAATTCGTCTGGGTAAATAATCGCGTAATCATTGACCTAAAGTAAAAAATAATATAAATTAAACACAACTGAGGGGGGCCAAAATGGCTCTTTTTTAGTTTGTTTTTGTTCGTTATCAACTGGAATTATCCAGAGAGTACAACAATCCCATGAGGGGAAAGGATCAAGCATAATGCAATGGGTAGAAGTTCCGCAAGATAAACTGAGACTTTGGGCCAGCATCATTATGGAGAATGCCTTCAAAGGCATCGGCAAAGATGACATGGCCATGATCAAGGGAGAAGTCACCTGCTGGCCGCTGATGGCAATCCTTGAGGAGATGGTGGTCGAGGCCGGTGCCCAACCAGACATGAATGTCATCGCACCCAACAACTTCCGCGGCCGGATCCAGTCCGCTACCGCTGCTCACCACGGCCAGCCAGGTCAGTTTGACAGTCCACCAGATTGGTACGCCGCACGCTACCAGGCAATGACCCACTACGTCGAAGTGCTGGGCAACGCTCACCCTCATCTTTTCAGCGGCCTCACGCCAGACCAAAAAGGAATGCTGTCCAGTCTCGATGAGCAGTATCTCCACACCCGCTTGGGAAAGAAGTGGATGGTCACTTTGTACCCCACAGCTGCCGGCGCGGCAAAAGAAGGGATGGGCTTGGAGGAGTACGTAGATTTCATCGTGCGCGCTTCCACAACCACTGATCCGACTGCCTTACGCCAGGTTGAAGAACCGCTCGTTTCTATCTTCAACAGCGGTAAAAAGATTACCATCGTCACCCAAAAGCCTGGTCACCCCGAGGAGTTTCGACTGGAAATGGATCTGGAACACAGCCAGCTGATACTCGACTGCGGAGATCACAACTGGCCCGGCGGAGAAGGTTTTACCAGCCCCGACGCCCGCAGCGCCGAGGGTGACATCTATCTAGACCTTCCGGTGAGCTACGAAGGAAATGATATTGAAGGAATACACCTTCATCTGGAGAAAGGAAGAATCACTCGCTACGAGGCACTGCGGGGACATGACGTCCTAGCCGGTATCATCGAAACCGATGAGGGTTCTCACCGTTTGGGTGAGGTGGCTGTGGGAATGAACGTTGGCATCGACAGAGTTCTCAAAGAGCCACTCTTTGTTGAGAAAGTCGGCGGCACCCTCCATATTGCCATCGGTGCCAGCTACCCAGAATGCTTTGTGGATGATCCGAAAAGTGAGGAGGGTCAACGAAGGATCGAGGGACTGATAAAAGCTGGCATCTGCGTCCGATCTGCTCAGCACGTAGACATCGTGGCTGACTTCCGACCAGGCGGCTGCGGTCGGCGGGTTGTGATCGATGACGACACTGAGCTCGTCGTTGATCCTGAAAAGCTGTACTGGGTTCCCAAAGTCTAGCAAAGCCCAGCTCTGCAAAATCCGCTGGGGCGTCTGATGACACCCCAACCCCCCGAACATTCAAGCTGTCACTCCCCGGAGTAGGCAGTTTTTTCTTACCCATGCTATACTTCATTAATCAGCATTTAGAAAGCACAAAAACAAAATCTCAGCAGGAGGGATTCGAGAAATGCACAAGGTAAAAACTGCAGGTGTGGTATTGGCAATAATCAGCGCGGCCGCCCTCTTGACCTTCTTAGCTATAATGTTCTACCTGGCATTTGTAGTTAACTTCTCGCCAGACAGTCGACTTCTCGGCCAAGTAGCGTGTTGTTTGGGGGTATTTGGATTTGGGGGATTGATCGTGGGGTTGTTTTTCGTTTGTATCAAAGAATCAACCCTGGCCAGGATCAAGAGAAGACACATCAGGTGGACGCTTATGGTCATCAGTGTCGTAGCCACGATCATAGGCTGCGCGTTGATGCTCTTGGGAGCAAGGGAGGTAGGAGACTCGATGACTCTTTCTTTGAGAATTGGCCTCCCCCTCTTCTTTACTGGCGGCCTCGCCATACTAGGGAGTATGTGTTTGGCCAGCTATGTGCCGGGAGAAAAGGTAAAGGTTTATGACTCGGGAGCACAGACCGAAGAGAGATGTGAGGGTATAGTAGATCAGGCTACTTACCACTACATTTGGGTAAAACTAGATAATGATGAGATAATTAAAGTGCCATCTTGTCTCATTGCTCCAGCGTAGTAGCACCTTTGTCCTCATTGTTCTCAAGCTCGTACTGCCGCCTTTCGAGGGAGGCAGTTTTTTTATTAAAAAAGCTGCGGACACCTCGCCCACAGCCCTAATTCTTAATTCTTTTTTGCCCCTACTACCTACCAGCTACTAGCTACTCCCTGTCCTTTCCCTGCCTCTCCGGCCGCAATTCCCGCACCTTCTCCCCTGTCTGCCACATTTCCGATTCCCGCATTTCCCTCAGCTCTCCTTCTAGCTTCTCCCGATAATCGGGATCGCTATTGGCTTCGAGAGTAATTTTCGTCTCCTCTCCATCACGTACGCTTTTGTATAATTTCTTAAATAACGGCTCATTTGCTTCCCGAAATTTACCTTTCCAATCGAGCGCCCCTCGCTGAGCCGTGGTCGAACAATTAGCGTACATCCAGTCCATTCCTTTCTCGCCAATCAGCGGAATCAAACTCTGCGTCGCTTCCTCGACTGTCTCGTTGAAGGCCTCTGACGGACTATGACCATTTTCCCGCAAGACATTGTACTGCGCCTCCATTAAACCAGCAATTGCTCCCATTAACACTCCCCGCTCGCCGGTCAAGTCACTCCAAACTTCGTTCTCGAAGGTAGTGGAAAATAGAAAGCCAGAACCAACGGCCATGCCCAACGCTTTTACTCGGTCCTCGGCTTTACCCGTCGCATCCTGATGAATAGCGTAGCTAGAATTTACCCCCTTACCATTCAAAAATAATTCGCGCAGCTTAGCCCCCGGACCTTTGGGAGCTACTAAGATCACATCGACATCCTCTGGTGGCACTACACCGGTCTGATCTTTGTATACTATAGAAAATCCGTGCGAGAAATATAGTGCTTTCCCTTTGGTCAAATATGGTTTGATGGCCGGCCACAATTCCTTTTGTCCCGCATCGGAAAGTAAATATTCGATAATCGTCCCCTTCTCGGCTGCCTCCTCGAGCGGAAATAAGGTCTCGCCCGGCTTCCAACCATCAGCCACTGCTTTATCCCAAGACTTAGAGTCTTCGCGCTGGCCAATTATTACTTTTACACCATTGTCGCGCAAATTCATAGCTTGCCCCGGTCCTTGCACGCCATAACCGAGGACAGCTACGGTCTCGTCTTTTAACACTTCCTGCGCCTTGCTAAGCGGAAATTCCTCTCGCGTGACGACCTCTTCTTCGGTGCCGCCAAAATTTATCTTGGTCATTTATTTATAATTTAAATTTTTAACGCCACTAAGCCACTTTTTACCATTTTCACTACATCCTGCTTCATATCTAGCTCCGCGATCACGTGATCAATCTCTCGTCCCTCTCCCACTATCTCCAACACCGGCTGATGATCAACTGTATTAATAATTCGCACGTTAACATCGTGCCGCGACATTTTAAGAAGTCGATCAGCTACTTGCTTGTCTCTCACAATCAACAGCAGCAGCTCTTTATCAATCACATCCTTGGGTGCCAAAGCCTCAATAGAAATAACCTCAATCAACTTATCTATCTGACTGACAATTTGCCCTATCTTCACTTTTTGTTCCAAAAATACAATAGTTATATGAGTAATCCCGGGCTGGTGAGAAGTGCCAGCCGTTATGCTGTCAATATTGTACCGGCGGCGGCGACAAAGCGAAGCGATTTTACTCAAAACGCCCGGCTTGTTTTCTACCCAGAGAAGAACAATATGTTTTTTCTTTTCTTTACTAGATTGGCTCATTTTTCTTCTTTATGGCCCTTCGACCCGCTCGCCTCGCTTGCGCGAGAGCGCAGCGGGCGTGGCAAGCTCAGGGACTAATAAATTACTATTTATTTCTTTTAACAATCGTTTGCTTAAGCGTATTGCCCGGCGGCACCATTGGCAGCACGTTATCTTCTGGGCCAACCATAAATTCTAACAAAATCGACTTCTTACTAGCCGCTGCTTTTTTTATCATCTTTCGGGCTTGCGCGCGCGTCGTTACCCGATGGGCTTCAATCTTATACGCCCTGGCAATCGCCACAAAATCGGGATTGTCCAGCTTAGTCGCCATATAATTTTTAGCAAAAAACAATTCTTGCCACTGGCGTACCATACCAAGATAACCATTATTAAATAGCATAATCTTAATCGGCAACTTGTATTCCATAATCGTCCCTAGCTCCTGGATATTCATCTGAATACCCCCGTCACCTACCAGTGACCAGACATCAGCCCGCGGCTTAGCAATCTTAGCCCCAATCGCGGCTGGCAAGCTATAGCCCATCGCGCCCAATCCACCGGAGCTCAATAACTGTCCCGGCTGAGAATAAGCAAAATGCTGTGCCGCCCACATTTGATTTTGACCAACGTCAGTGACGATTGTCGCCTGACCCTTAGTCTGCTGGTCTATTTCGCGAACAATATCGGCAGCTAGTAGATGCTTACTTTTTTGCGTCCGCCCTTCCTGCTTGATTTTGCTCAATTTCGTCTTATCATGCCAAGCGTGAATTTGTCGTACCCATTCTCGGTGTGATTTTTTAGCTATTTTGCTATTGAGCTGCCCAATAACCTGCTTGCAATCACCCAAGAGCGGCACATCCACCACTGTATTTTTGCCAATTTCAGCTGGATCAATGTCTAAATGAATGACATTAGCTTCTCGAGCAAATTCGTTAATATTACCCGTGATCCGATCATCAAAACGCAGGCCGATACCGATAATGAGATCCGCATTATGCACCGCGTAGTTGGCATAAGCCATCCCGTGCATCCCCAGCATACCAAAGTGTAAGGGATGCTTGTCCGAGATCGCGCCCATGCCCAGTAGAGTGGTGATGACTGGAATCTCCGCTTTTTCGATGAACTTTTTCACCGCCGCCGAAGCTTGGGAAATAGTAACCCCGTGACCGACTAGAGCCACTGGCCGAACTGACTTATTGATTAATTTAACGGCTTGGTTAATCCGGCGCGGTTCCGCTTTGCCCGGCACCTGATAGCCTGGTAAATTTACTTTTTTAGGATATACAAATTTGCTCACCTCTGCTTTGAGAACATCGACTGGTAGATCAATGAGTACTGGACCGGGACGTCCAGTCGAAGCTAGGTAAAAAGCTTCTTTAACAATACGTGGCAAGTCTTTAACGTCCTCGACAAAATAATTTTGCTTAGTGATCGGCTGAGTGATGCCAGTGATGTCTACTTCCTGAAAAGCATCAGTACCCGCTACTGTGGTCGCCACTTGGCAGGTAATAATCACTATACCAACTGAATCCATGTAGGCGTTGGCAATACCAGTGACCAGATTGGTCGCTCCCGGTCCGGAGGTGGTGAGACACACGCCTGGTTGGCCGGTGACCCGAAAGTAGCCATCAGCGGCGAGCGCTGCTCCCTGCTCGTGGCGGGGCAAAATATGCCGGATCTGCGGATAGCTGGCTAATCGATCATGCAAAGGAATAGTAACGCCACCCGGGTAACCGAAAATAACGTCCACCTTTTCTTTCAGTAATGATTTTATTAAGATATCAGCGCCGATCATGGGATTTATAAATTATGGTGATGACTTTAGGCTTATTTTAAGCCCTATTTAGAATATTCTTGTCGAAATTTCTCGAGGAATGGTGTCATTTTGCGCTGCGGCGCTCGGACCGTCTTTAGCCGCCGTTTTAATTCAGTCTGACTTACTTTGACGTTTAATTTCCGCCGCGGGATATCGATCTCGATGATGTCGCCGTTTTTGATCGCCCCAATCGCACCACCATTGTAAGCTTCTGGTTCAATATGGCCAACACAAGCTCCCCGAGTACCACCAGAGAAACGGCCGTCAGTCAGCAAGGCTACCTTCAAACCTGCTCCAGAAATCACCGAAGTTGGCGTCAGCATTTCCGGAATACCTGGCGCACCCGCTGGCCCCATGAAGTTCAACACTATCACATCACCGTCTTTTATTTTTTTAGCCTGAACTGCTTCGAGAACTGCTTCTTCGCTCGTATAAACTTTAGCCGAACCAGTAAACTTCATCATATCGGGTGCAACAGCGGTTTGCTTAACTACCGAGCTATTAGCAATGTTACCTTTGAGAACCGCAATGCCGCCCTCTTTGGCAAAAGGGTTGTTGAGTGGTCGGATAACCTCGTTGTTTTTTACTTTTCCGGCCGCCGCAATTTGCTTGATATTCTTATTATTAACTGTCGGAGAACTTTTGACAAATTTGCGCAACCGATTCAACACTCCTGACATTCCACCCGCTTTACCCAGATCTTCCATATCATAAGGACCAGCCGGACTAAGATGACAGATATTGGGAGTACATCGCGCCAATTGATCAAATAAGCTGAGAGGTAAATTAATTCCGGCTTCTTTGGCAATTGCTGGTAGATGTAAAACCGTATTGGTTGAACCACCAATCGCCATATCAACTCGCACGGCATTTTCAAAAGCATTCTTGGTCATAATTTGGCGCGGTCGAATATCTTTTTTAACTAGTTGAACAGCTCGCTTACCCGTCTCGTAAGCTTGTTTCTTCTTTTTGGGATCAACCGCTAATGTGGTGGCGCAATCCGTCAACGACATACCCATCACTTCCGACATGCAAGCCATTGAGTTGGCCGTAAATAGACCGGCACAAGAACCCGCTCCTGGACAAGAAGCACACTCGATCGCGTGGGCATCTTTGGCCGCCATTTTACCCGCTTTAATTTTCCCGACGGCTTCAAAAGCACCGGAGACTAAATCGATCTTTTCGCCTTTAAGGTTGCCAGACTTCATCGCTCCCCCTGTCAACATGATCGCCGGCAAATCTAGTCGCCCGGCGGCCATCAGCATACCCGGCGTGATCTTATCGCAATTGGTCACACCGACCCAACCGTCAAAAGAATGGGACAGCATCATGATCTCAATATTATCAGCAATGTGGTCACGGGAAGGCAGCGACAAGCGCATCTCGACAAACATGGCAATACCGTCACAGACGCCCGGCACGCCCCATTCAAAAGGGACACCACCAGCATCCCGGATGCCCTTTTTAACATATTTAGTCAGCTCATTGAGGTGAATATGACCGGGAATAACGTCATTGTAGGCATTAGCTACACCAATAAAGGGTTTCTTGAAATCGGCGTCTTCGAGGCCCCCGGCGCGCAACAACGAGCGATGCGGCATCGTCGCCACGTCTTTTTTGAGTTTGTCGGAAGGGAGGGTCATGGTTTTTTATTTAACAAAAGTTAACCACTTATAATATTTCTCATCTTCTGCACAAATAACTTGTTCAAAGCGCTTTTTTAATTTAGCTGTCACCGGCCCCAGTTGATTCTGCAGTTTTTGCTTGTCGATTTGGCCGACTGGCGACACCTCGGCCGCCGTCCCAGTCAAGAAACATTCGTTAGCCTCTAAAATATCTTTGATCTTCAACTTTTTCTCCACGACCTTATAACCCAAGTCCTTCGCCAAAGTGATAACTGACTCGCGCGTGATCCCCGCTAAAATTGTTCCCAACGGTGGAGTGTAGATTATCCCATCTTTAATAATAAAAATATTCTCGGCCGATCCTTCCGCTACGTAACCCTCGTAATCCAACATTAAAGCTTCAGTATAGCCGGCCTCTGTTGCTTCCCGCACTGCCAGCATCGCGTTAACATAATGTCCGGTAATCTTAGCGTCAGTGTAAGTCGTCTGGGGATGGATTCTAATATAGGAAGACACTTTTAACCTAGCTGATTCTTCGCCTAAATACGACCCCCAGGGCCAACAAGCAATCGCCACTCCAACCGGCAAATCTACCGGATTGACTCGTAAGGGGCCATGATCGTAATAAGCGATTGGCCGAATATAGCCTTCTTTAATTTTGTTGACCTTAACTGTCTCGATTGTCGCCTGGCGAAGTTCTGCCTTACTATAAGGCACTTTCATGTGTAGACACTTGGCCGAATAAAGCCAGCGATCGATATGCCGATCTAACTGAAAAATGGCTGGGCCCTTCTTCGTATCATAAAAACGCATACCCTCAAAAGCGCCCGTGCCATAATGCATAGTATGGTTAATGACGTGTACCTTGGCCTCAGACCAGGGTACTAGCTTGCCGTTGAACCATATTTTGTCAGTTGTTTCCATGGATTCGCTATTCTAACTATTAAAACTTCTCACCCATTAAACATTCCCAGCTTTTAGCGAATAATTTCTGGGGAGGAATTTTATAAATATCTTCCCACTGGATTTTTTTATCATGCTCTAAAAAAGCACCTATCAGAAAATAACCCAGTTGATGATAAATTTCGACCGAGCACTTACGATTATAACGAGTGACTTTTTTGCATAGCATTTTCTCAATCTGTTTAAAATTTCCCGCCGACTTGTTACTTTTCAACAATTGCTTTTTGCTTTTTAGAATCTTTTTTGCTTCTGCTTGATTGATCCAATAGCGACGGTGGAATTTGGCTTTATTGATAAACTCGCTAAAATGCTCCGCCAGACCTTCATTAGTAATTATCTCTCGCAGACTATAATACTGCAATCCCCATTGCTTGCTCGTAATGATATGAGAGTATTCGTGGACAAAAACTTGAACGAAATGCTGACGCCAATTTTTACTACCTATATCAAGATAGACAAAAATATGGTCAGTTCCAGCTAGACCATTAGCGGGACGTCTCAAACTATGTCGTGGCAAAATAAATATAGATAAAGCTGGTCGGATATAGATAGAATAGCAGTCAATAATAGCTTCCTTGACTTCGGCTATGAATTCCTTTTCGTCAATTATTTTTACCTTTGGTTGTTTATATCGGTTGGTGGGTAAGACAGAATTATAAAATTGCGAATAATCACCATGTTCGTAGATATGTTTTATTTTATTGATAAAAAAAGAGGGGGCTTTTTGCTCCAATTCACTTATATATTTACTCTCTCTTTGGCCTTTTTTCCGCCTAAAATCAGCAAGATAGTAAACATCTGCCAGAGTATAATCATTATATGCCAGTTTATAATGATGCTCCCGCTGGAATTTTATTTTATTACTTTTTGCCATTACCCTTATTATACAAAATATTGTACCCTCGCTCAAAGGCTTCAATAGCCGCTACGATCACATCTGGTGAAGTCGCCGTCGCGATTACCTTATTATCTTTTTCGTCCTTGAGGCTCATCGATACTTCCACGGTAGCATCCGTCCCTCGCTGGTCAATTTTAACATCAAAATCCGTCAGCCAGTAGTTCATTAATTTTTCTTTCTTGATTACCTTGCGTACGGCGCGCATAATCGCATCTACCGGCCCCACTCCCTCCGCTATATCGGTACTAACACGTTTATTCTTAATGCGAACATCCACTTTGGCGACCGCTTTTTTATGCTTGGAAGTGCTCACAGAAAAATCTTCCACCTTGATCAACCTCTGTGAATCAGGCACAGCTTTGAGAACATCTTCAATAATATGCTGTAAATCCGACCTAACCATCTCCTTGCCTTTGCTGAAAAATCGACTAACCTCTTCGTGCAACATTTTCAGATAGCTGCGACTAAGATTAAGACCGAATACTTTTTTGGCGGCTTTAGCCACTTGCTCCTTGGTCGGTCGCCGTCGCCAGAGAACTTCCGCTTTGTCCTGATCAACTGTGGCTTGAATATTGTACAGCTTCATCTTTAGATATTTGTCTACTTCAGACACGCTAGGCTCGATCGATGGTGGCGAAGGCAATATTTTCAACATTGATATCGGATCTTTTAGGCCATTACCACTAGCCAAACAGACTACCGTTTCATCCGGCTTAATTTTCTTTTGTTTAACCATTTTTTTCAAGCCGGCTACTGACAAAGCGGCTGACGGCTCCACAAAAATTGACTCTTTGTTCGCCAGTTCTTTTCCCGCCCGCAAAGCCTCTCCATCAGGCACCTGTATAGCTAGACCCTTTGATTCATAAATAGCGTTTAAAAGCTTGAGACCATCAAGCGGCATACTCACCGCCACCGCTGAACAAACTGTTTCCGGTTTATCGATCTCTTTTAATTTTCGTGATTTTCGCTTATATGCTTCATACACCACATTCGCTCCCTCGGGCTGCACCCCGACAATTCGCGGTAATTTATCAATCATGCCTAAAGTATAGAGCTCTTTGAATCCTTTATAGATGGCGGCTAGATTAGTGCCGCAACCAACTGGAGCAATCATCCAATCCGGTGCTCGCCAATAAAGCTGCTCAGCAATCTCATAAGCTTGTGACTTCTGTCCTTCACCCCGAAAAACATAGTCGCCCGCTAGATAGAAACCATGCTTGGCTGCTATTTCCTCTGCTAAGCGAGTCACTTGGGTGTAATTGCTACGCACTTGGATTACCCGCGCACCGTAGGCTAAAGTCTGCGCGACTTTACCCAATGGCATTCCTTCGGGCATCATCACGTAAGCAGGAATACCGGCCTGTGAAGCATAGGCCGAAATCGAAGCAGCCATGTTACCCGTTGAAACATTAATAATCGCTTTGGCACCCATTTCCATTGCTTTGGTGACTTCCACCATACTGCCACGATCTTTGAAGCCACCGGTTGGATTGGAAGTTTCGTCTTTAAAATACAAATTATCTATTTTGAGCTCGGCCGAGAGCTTCTTGCTCTTTTTTAGCGGCGTGCCACCTTCATCGAGACTAATCAACTTATCAAGGTCTAAAATAGGATAAAAACTAATATATTTGGCAGCCGAGATAGGAGCGTTTTTAAGGGCATAATTATTAAGACGACTTTTAATATATCCGTAGTCGTATTCCACGTCTAAAGGGCCGTGGCAGGACAGACAGTGAGAGCTAGTTTTGCGCTCATCCCAATATTTCCCGCAGGCCACGCATTTTAATTTGTAGAATTTTTCTGGTTTAGTTGTCATGGGTATGGTTTTAAATGTATAAATCCATGTGATGTGATCTATTATTGCTACTTTAGTGAACCCCATTCTGATGAGGTGAGTCAAAGTAGCAATAATAGATCACATCCAGTTTACTTTTAAAAAAAATACCACCCTTCGATGTGGTGGCAGCTGCAAACTTAAACTATCCTAGCTAACCACCTAGGCGGCAATGATAATCACGCTGATAATTATGCTATTGCGGATGAAATTCACGAGCGCAATTTTAAATATTACTGTTTAAATTTAGCAGTTTTGGGACGAGTGTCAAGGGGCTTTACTGAGATGGAGCGTGAAAAAAAGGCGTCCACTATTTAAGTGTCGCCTTAGGGAAAGAAAATCGCTTATCGCGCTTTTAGCCAGCGTTTGAGCGAGCCCTGACATGGACAAGAAGCACATGGGCCAAGTCGGCCACCGCTGCTAATAAAGTCCTGATGGCTCGTTCGGCAGTTTTGGCTGCCGATGGTCCGCCCGCAGCTGCCAGTGTTCGTAGTCTCTGTTTCTTCTTTCAAGCTGCTTCTCCTTTCTGCCGTTGAGCTGCCCTGGTCACCGCAATCACCACCTCTTGCAATGTTATCCTCGAGCCAGAGCTTAGACACTCTTGGCAAGCCTTTAGTGTACAACCAGCCCTTTGCTTAGCTCGGCAGCTGCGGCTGTTTTTAATCTTGCCGCAAGGACCTTTTTCTTTCTTGGAGCCGAATTTCTTTTTTCGTTTGCACACAGCAGCGTGTCTCCTTTCTCTTCTTGAAATGTAACGTTCGAATGTACGGGGTATTTATCAAAAAAGCCTTCCGCTTCCCGGAAGGCTCATGTTTATATAATATTTGGCAAATTCCTTATGTTATATAGACACCAACCTTCCTGGATTTATTACGCCGAATTAAAAGCCACTTCAAGTTGTGCTTGAATTCTGCTGGCTTCTGGTTGATGATATTGTTTTTCACAGCTTTAATAAATTATTGTACTTTATTATATTAAAGTGAAAGAATTTGTCAAGGGAATTTGGGGAAAATGGAGTGGAAAACAAAGGACTCTGTCCTTTGTTTACTCGTTCGCTCGAAAGAACAAAAATAAATTTTTGTTCTTTACTCACTCACTTCGTAAATAAAAAAAGCGACGGTTTTCACCGCCGCTTGTAAAATTGTTACCCGACAACCTACCTACCCTGCCTACCGGCAGGCAGGCCTAAAACATCAAATCATCTTCCACTCGCTTATACGCATGGATCTCATCTACACTAAACCAGTGATCAATCTCGTGCGCTGATTCTTCCGGAGTCTCAGAAGCGTGAATGATATTGTGAATACCTCGCTTATCGATATTGGCAGCCATCGGTGAATCAACTGAATAGTCACCCCGGATAGTACCCATCTCAGCAAATACCGGTAGACTAGGCCCAACTATTTTACGAACCATATCGATGGAGTGAATACCTTGCACTACAACAGCTACAATCGGTCCAGAGGCCATATACGACATCACCCAAGAACGCACTTCCTGGCCAACTTTATACAAGTCCTCAGTGCCAAAAGTCTTCTGCAAACTGCCACCATACTCGTCGTAACTCTTTTTGGTCTTCTCGCCCAAACGACTAACCCATTTTTTATCCTTTGGATAGTGGTCATCAATCTGTTTCTTTTTCGGCCAGACCATTTTTAAAGCGATTACCTTAAGACCCCGCTGCTCAATCCGGCTAATAATTTCTCCAATTAAGCCACGCTTAACACCGTCAGGCTTAATCAATATTAATGTCTTTTCTTCTTTAGGATGTGGCATATTTTTATCTAAACCAATTTAATAACTTTTTTTTCTTCTGGAGATACTTTACGGTTAGGTCTCTTTTGTCCTTTACCCAGCGCGGCACTTTTACTTCTTTCTGTAGACCAGCCCAGAACTTTATCCGCCAAGAGAAATCACGATGATCAGCTAAAGTTTTCTCATATATCTGCAAAAGTTTGTCCGTCTGATTCTCGATTGACAGGTTTTGCGCTTTCTCCTTTGATTTGGTGCTCATTATGACATAAAGCTCCTTATCATGCAATAGTTTCCTCACTTTTTCCGCAAAGATATCCACATTCTCTGGAACGATAAATCCATTGGCACCATCAGTAATTAGATCCCCTAGTCCTTCATCTTCTACCATCACAACTGGCTTGCCCAAAGCGGCTGCTTCGGCTAAAACCAGACCCTGAGTATCAGTTTTGGAGGAAAAAACAAAGGTGTGGGTAGCAGCAAAAGCATCAAGAGTATCTTGACGAGCCAGAAAACCAGTAAATATTACCTGATCCTTTAAATCTAGCTCTTTTGCCTTTTTCTCCAGGTCTTTGCGGTCTTTGCCGTCGCCAACAATTATCAGAACCGTTTTTTCTTTATCTGTTCGCAGCTTGGCCGCCACTTTAATCAGAAAATCAATGTTTTTCTCTTTGCCTAACCGGCCGACAAATAATAATATATTCTGGTCGGGGGCAATTTTATACTTTTCCCTAAATCGCTGGCCATCAGCTGAGGAAAATTCAGTTAGATCGATTCCGGTTGGCAAGACTGAGGTAGTGCTTCTCACTCCCCAACTCGTTAAAATATCCTGCAGCTTCGGTGAAGGGACAATCACCCGATCAGAGCGATTACAATAAAGTACGTCATACCTTTGGACGGCTGCCTTAGTTTTGAATTTGCCGGAGAAAATATAGTTGCCCGCATATTCGGGATAATAGGTGTGGTAAGTGTAAACTTTGGGAATATTTTCTAGTAGCGAAACAATGTCCCCTAGCAGACCCATCGTTGCCGGCGTCTGACAATGGACAATATCAAGATTGAGGGTGGGGATTTTCTTGGTGGCTTTGAAAGAAACGGGAATAGCTAGTGGATAACCCGGGATAACGGTCGAATCCACTGCTCGAAAACGAAAAACTCGTTCGTCGTCCTTGATCTTTACCCGGTTAACAAGATCGCTCCGCGATTTAATCTTCTTGGGCGCGAAAATGTAGACTTTGTGACCTCGCTTTTCCAGTTCCTGCCGATACAAAAGAATGGAGCGAACAACTCCGTCGATTAAGGGTGTATAGGAATCTGTGAAAAAACCGATATTCATTGTTGTTTATGGTGAGCTTGTCGAACCATCAACGAGCTCAGGAAATTAAGTTTTGCGATTATATTCATCGTAATCCGTATTCGGCGACTTGCCCCGCACCATCGCCCACCAAGCATGAGTATACATTCGGAGAGCTTTAAGTCGTTCGCCCTTTTTGAATCTTCTAGTGGAAGTTCCTACTATAAGCGAGGGTACTAACTTGAGCTGGCCAACTTTTTTCAGCCGTTGACCTAGCTCTACGTCCGGTGACATTTTCTGGTAGGCTGCATCATAGCCGCCAGCTTGATCGTAAGCAGATTTGCGCATGATAAAATTATAACCACAAGTATTGTCCAGTCCTAATATTTTGGAAAAAATAAGGAATTTGGCAAAACCGATGGCGATGAGAAAACTAATCAGCTTGTTATCATCAATCGAATAACAACCGCCATATACGACCACGACATTTTTGGTAAATTTACTGACGGCCTTGGCTAGCCATTTTTCTGGATAAATACTATCCGCATCGCAGAAAGTGATTAATTCGCCTGTTGCTGCCTGAGCCCCTCGTCGCACAGCGTACACATAGCCCTGCTTTTTCTCCAAGATAACTTTATCGGCATACTTTTGCGCGATTTGGTTGGTTTTATCGGTGCTATTGTTGTCTATTACAACAATCTCACGATCCTGGTGAGTCTGATTTCTCAGGCTTTTCAGGGTTCGGGCGATATTTTTGGCCTCGTTGTAGGCGGGAACGATGATTGAGGTTTTCATGGTTTTAGTTTTGTGTGCAGCTAGCCTGACATGCCTCGAAATACATGCCAGGTCAGCCACTTAATCTTTATTACACTCTAATCTCTCTCCATCCGACCGACACTCTACATCTCCATCCTGATCGGTACGGAAAGTTTTAATGCTCAGATCAGCAAAAGTCTGCAAAGTAGACTCGGCTGGATGCTTGTACTTATTATCTTCGCCAACAGAAATCACTGCTATTCCTGGATTGACCACCGCTACAAAATCTTTTGTGTTTGAGGTGTCGCTGCCGTGATGACCGGCCTTGAATACGTTGGACTTAAGCATATCACTAGAATATTTATTCAACAATGATTTCTCTACTTCTTGTTCAGCATCGCCGGTGAGAAGAAAACTGTGTTGGCCAAAATTCAATCGTCCGACAACAGAGGAATTATTTAGATTTTTGATAGTTTCGTCTTTCATGTTGTGATCAGGAAAAAGGATATCTATTTTTGCTTGTCCCAATTTTACAGTTTGCCCGGTCAGAGCGATTTTGGTGGAAATATTTTTACTGGCGATTAATTTTTGCCACTCGGCGTAGGTGGCTGATTTATATTTGATCCCTGAGTATAATACTTGTTCAACTTCGTACCGCTGGAGAACGTCGACTAAGCCCTCCATATGATCGGCGTGGGGATGAGTTAAGATCATCAATTCAATTTTGCGATCGTAAAATGGCATCGCTTGACCTAACTTGGCCAGCACGTTGCTGTCCGGTCCACCGTCAATGAGAATATCTTGCTTGGCGGGAGTGCGGATATAAACAGCATCACCCTGGCCAACGTCGAAAAAGTGGACGTGGAGGGTGTCGGCTTGAGTGGCTAAGACACTGCGCCAGATAAAAATGTTGATGGCGGCAAGGATTAGCAAGCTGGCGGCGGAGAATTTTTTGTTTAGGGTTATTTTCATTTCGCGGCCTAGAATGTTCATTAATTATAAATATTCGCGGTTTTGGCAACAAGCCTTAAATCAGTGCTGTCAGACACACCTTTTGCACAGTTTTTGCGGATAAAAAAAGCTTGCATTAACTATTAAAAACGTCATTGACTCACACCAAATTATCCTGTAAACAGTATAGATAGTCTGCTCTTTGCAAATCTATTTCCTCTACACTGAAACGAACACAAATTGGCTACTGCTAGCCAAAAACTTTGAAAGGAAGGTTTGGACATGCTTAGGACAATCACTGCGATCATGGTGGCGCTACTGGTACTTTTGCCCCCGCACTCTGGCTGGAGTCAAGGGCAACGTGAGCTAACGGAGATTGGCAAACTCCTTCACGCCAATAAATTTACGGCCGTGATGAAAAGCTGTCGGCAACTGGAGCAAAAATTTCGGAACAAGCTAGATGAGCCAAAATTCACCATGTTCTGTGGGTTGGCTTATCTGCGGCAATACAAGATATCGAGCGATCCAACCCACGGCACAGGAGCGGTCAGATATCTCAAACGCTCTGTGACAACTATGTACTCCCCTTCTGTCATGATTCTCCTGGGGAAAGCTAGCATTTTGACAGCCACCAAGCGAGCCACCTTCGAGCAGGGACTGTACAACATGTGGGAAGGAGTGGAAAAACTGAGAGCCAAAGAAGGCTTCTCGCTCACTCCAAGCGCTACTGTCGTGGTTAACCTGGTGTCTTACGTGGACATGATCGCCAAAGCAGCACTTAAATACCCGAAGCAGAAAGCCTACCTGCGAGTGCTGGGAGTGCGGCTACAAAACGCCTGGGCCCGATTGGAAAAAATCGATCCCCAGAAATACACCAATCTCAAAATGAGAGACACTGTCAAAGCAGCCAGGCTCTATCTCGCTGACGGTGCCAAGGCCGGCGACTTTGACAACGGGAACGTGCTGGCCGGAATCCACTGGTTGCGCGGACGTTGGTATCAGCGCCTCTACTGGGCCAAACCAACCGAGAAAGCCAATCTGAGGTCGGCTCGCTATCATCTGCGAATGGCTCTGGCGAAGACTCGCAGTCCGATCGACACAGCTTCGCTGCACTACGATCTGGCTCGGCTGGAAAGTAGCTGCGAGTCAAAGAACAAGGTGGTGGTTCTCCGCTGCCTACAGCAAGCTCTGGCTCACATCGAATCAGCCCGGAGCCAGAAAAACCAGCCTCAGAATCGGATTCGAAAGCAAAACAAGCTGTACAACGAGATTCTGAGTGCTCTTGTTTTCATTCACCAGAACCAAAAGGGAGCTGATGATCAACGAGCAGCTGTCAACTACGCCGAAAAGGCCTACCAGATCAAGCTCACCGGCCAGGGCCAAGATAGACTTTACTACGCAGCCGCTTTTGCCGCCGAGAAACTGGGCAATAAAAAAGCAGCTATCAAGTTCGCCAACAAGGCCTACGAGCTTACTTTCGCAAAGTACGGACTAAACCTGAAAAAGGACGGGGTCTCCAAGAGCCAGATCGCCAAGGACGCCAAGCTACTACGAAACCTGAGCTGGCTGGCTACCCGCTTCGGCGAGTACGAGCGGGCTCGCTTTTACCAGAGAGTTTGTGTCCGCTTTAAGGAAAATGGCTGCCTATACAAGGTCAATCCCTCTTCTCGATAAGCCAGGCAACCATCCCGAGCAACTCCCCCAGAGGACTAGATCCCCGCACCAGACTTACCCCACGGTAAGTCTTTTTTTTATTACCCAAACACCCCCATCCTGACAAACAGGGAGTTCTTGCAAAACTAAAAAATATTTGTGAAAAATATTGACAATATTGCAGAGTTGGTGTACTGTACAGTGCTAACTGTTCCTTGAACAATCAACACTGCTGCAAGCAGTTTTTCAGAATTGGAGTGACTATCATGACTCAAGATCAAGACCAGAATCGGGGGAAAAGAAGAAAGCCCGGCAGGCTCATGCGTGGAATCATCATCAGTATTTTGGGGCATTTCCTCCTGCTGCTCCTTCTCTCTCTGTTACTCATAGTAGAGAAGGAAACAGGAGTAACGATCACTGAAATTGAGCTGCTCCCGCCCGCCCCCGAAAAGCAGATACACAAAAAGAGAAAGAGAGTCAAGCGTCGCCGAGTTCGTCGTCGCAGAAGGGTTGTCAAAAAATCTCCGGTCAGCCGCCCTCCGAGCAAAAACCGCTTCAGGGAAATCGACATCCGACCGAGAATGCGACGGGAACCGGTTGTTCCTCTCACTGATACCCGACTCCCTACTGCTAACCATGGCCGGAGACCAACCGGTCGTCTGGCCAATAGATTTAGAGGGGGTGGCAGTATTTCGCCGCGACGTCGCTCCCCCGCCACCCTAGCTGGCATTGGTGGGCTAGGAGGAGCGACCAGAAGATCTGGAAACGGTGGGAGCTGGCACATGCCCGGCCTTGGAAACGGCCGACCGACTGATACACTCTCGCGCATCAAGCTAACAAACCTGGCCAAGGCCATGAAAGTCGGCACGCGACGGGTTAGTCGGACAGTGGTCAAAACCTCAGGGCGCTATGTGATAATCAGCTACCCCTCGGGGATAGCTATTCGCATTACACGCGTGCCTCGCAGCTTTGTCCTCACTCAGATCCGCCGCTCGCGGAAAAGTGCACCCACGTGGGACATGCAGGAGACCTACCATCAGGCAATCTATACTCTCCAGCAGACCCGGGGAAAGTAGTGACAATGAACCAAGCACCTCAAAAGGTATACAACGCGTATACCTTCTTTTTTTACTATGTTTGCTTCACTTTCTGCGGCCTTTTCAACCAAACAACAACACCTATCACTACCAAATAATACACTACTCCCCACCCCCACCACAAATCGTTGATTTCTACAGCCGCGTACGGTAGTCGCGCCAACCATTCTACTACTGCCAGTTTATAACTCAACAGCAACCACGCCCCTGTGGCCAGTACCTTCCCTAGAGCTAAGGAAACAAACGAAACTAGCCCAGATACAAATCCGGCCATCATCGTCAGCGGCATCAGGGGGACGATCATGATATTAGCCAGCGGCGCTACCAGCGACAACCGCTCAAAACTGGTAATAATCACTGGCAAGGTCGTCACTTGGGCTGACAAAGTCATGGTGGCTGATTCGCGGATTTTGAGAGCCTCCGGTAAAAATCGCAAAAGCTTAGTGATCAATGGTGACAAATAGACAATCCCGATCGTCGCCAAAAAAGACAACTGAAAACCAACATCAAAGCGCAGTAATAAAGGGTTAATCATTAACATCACCACGGCCGCCAAGAGCAACAAATTTTTCACATCCGACAACCGACCCGCTTGCATCGCCAGCAGCACCAAGCCCCCCATAATCCCCGCCCGCACGGCCGAAGTCTGCGCTCCGGTTAACAGAATAAACAAAACTAGTCCGACTACTGCTAGCCAAAACGCCTGTCGCCGCGATAAAGACAGCGCCAAACCTAAATTCATCAACAAACCAGCCACGATCGCCACGTGAAAACCAGAGATGACAATAATATGTGAGACCCCCACGACATTAAACTGCTCCCGCAAATCATCAGGTAAACCTCGCTTGGCTCCCAACAACATCCCCGCTAAAAAGCTAGCTTGCGGTTCGGGTAAAATTTGCTCCACCTGACCCTTGAAACGCTGTTTAACCCTTAGCAACCCCCGCTGAAATATATTGCCCCCGTCCGCGCCCACCAACTCAATCTGCGGTCGGTAACAAACCGAGTAAATCCCAAATTTAGCCAAGTAATCTCGATAAGAAAATCCGTCAAATTCCCCGGGATCTTTGAGTTGACCCGAAATTTGCAGACGATCACCGTAAGCAAATTCCGGATAGCGCGGCACTGTCATTAGCACCTTGCCAGCAACACCCGCCCGACTCTCCCCTTGCGAAATCTCCTCCCCAGCCACCGTCAATTTAACATTATCCGCCCGCACGTCCGGTTCTTCCACTACCACTCCGCTGAAAGTAACTTTTTCTCCCTCGTTATAAGCCCGCAGCTGGCCAACCTCATCTGCCGGCTGAGCCATCACCAACCGCCATACACCCAGCAATAAAAATAACCCACAAAAACCAACCGTCCGCACCCAAGCCACTTTCCACCAGACCGATATCAATAACACGGCCGCCGCAAAAAACATCAGCAGAATCCAGTGCGGCGGAACCCAAAAAGAAGCCATCACCACCCCCACCACGAGAGAAGAAGTGAAGTATAAAAAAAGATATGATTTCGATAAAAGACGATGCTTGTTAAACACGCTCATCCCTCCTTACTATAATTAGGTCAAGAGATAGCCGTCTTGGTGTGCCCACGGAAGACATAGGTCGTTTGAGCGGGCATGGATCTCCCGACCTGCCTGCCGGCAGGCAGGTCTGATCGGGGAGAGCGAGAACGACCCCTGAGTCAGATTTTCACGCCCGCCTGCAACGCTTGCGCTAGCATAGCGGGCAGGCCGGGAAAATCTGACGCTCTTCCGTGGGTACACCAAGACGGCAATTCACCCAACAACCTCCACCACCTTCTCCCTACTCCTCAATCCCGACTTAATTATAACATCCCGCTTCTTCACTCCAAAATACCCCGCCAGCACTTTTATCAACTCTTTATTCGCTTTTCCATCCACAGGCGGAACAGTCAACTTGACTTTCAACGCCCCCTCACCCAAATCTAAAATCTCGCCTCGCTTGGCATTAGCAATCACTCGAACGTTGTATATTTTTCCTATCATAACTTATAAACAAAAGACCCTCCCGGTCAGACCGGGACGGCCTTTATTATATCAAGCTTATCAGCTCTACTCCATCTTCTTTCTAATGAAAGCAGGGATATCTAGCTCATCTTCCTTATCGCTGGCTACACCATCATCATCTTCGTTGACAGGGGCAACATCATTATTGCCAGCATCTTGCAAGTTGAAACCAGAAAATATGTCATCGCTCTTCTTTTTTTCCTCCCCATTATCTGTTTGCACTTCTTCCTCTGGCACCACCGTTTCAACTGATTGCGTACTAGAGAAGCCCGTCGCGATAACTGTAATCTTGACCTCGTTCTCTAGGGCATCATCCTTGACAGCGCCAAAGATAACCTTGGCGGAAGGATCGATGCTTTCCGTAATCACCTTGGCAGCGTCATCAATTTCGGCCATGCCAAGATCAACACCACCTGAGATATTAAACAATACACCTTTAGCACCTTCAATTGATACCTCTAGAAGTGGACTTTCGATGGCTTTCTTGGCCGCATCAACTGCCCTATTTTCTCCCGAAGCAGTACCAATACCCATCAAGGCCGAACCAGTGCCTTCCATAATGGCTTTAACATCAGCAAAGTCGACGTTAACAATACCTGGCACTGTAATTAGGTCAGAAATGCCTTTTACACCCTGGCGTAAAACATCATCGACAATGCTGAAAGCTTCAGTTAATGAAGTCTTTTTGTCGACAATTTGGAGGATTTTGTCGTTTGGGATAGTGATTAGAGTATCAACTTTCGACTCTAGTTCAGCGTGGGCTTGCTCAGCAATCTCTTTGCGCTGCATGCCCTCAAAACCAAATGGCTTAGTAACCACACCGACTGTCAGAGCACCAGCTTCCTTGGCCACGTTAGCTACTATCGAAGTAGCGCCCGAGCCAGTACCACCGCCAAGGCCACAGGTAACAAATACCATGTCAGTCCCTTTCAAGCTCTCTTCGATGTCAGTCTGATCTTCTTCGGCTGCCTGCTTACCAATGTCGGGATTCATGCCAGCGCCGAGACCCTTGGTTAAAGTTTTACCAATATTGATTTTAGTTTTTGCTTTTGAGTTGTGTAGTGCTTGAGCATCAGTGTTAACCGCGACAAAGTCGATCCCGCGCATATCGGAATCGGCCATGCGATCAACGGCTGAACAACCACCGCCTCCTACTCCCACTACTTTTATTTTGGCGAATGTCTCCAGTTCCGGTTTAATCTCCATGTTTTTCCTTTAATTATTATTTAAATATTAAGCTCTTTGTGAGCTCAGACCATTATAGCAATGCCTGAACAAATTTCAAGCTCAGATGTGGATAAAGTGAACAAGTTTAGTGTTCGTAGTCTTTGAGTGATAAAGGAGTTCGCAAATAAGAGGCTTCGCCTCTTGTTCGCTTGCTCATTCGGAAAAGCAAAAAGA
>JABMPQ010000019.1 GCA_013202585.1 Parcubacteria group bacterium
AGAATATCTTATGGCTTCAGGAACAAAACTAACTATATTGCTAAGATGACCCTAGCTTTTATGCCCATGGGTATCTTACTAGATGCTATGAATCGTCACCCGATTTGATGAAGAGCCTACTTTGTTGGTACAAAAAAACCGAGCATCTAACTCGGTTTTATAATAATCTTAAACTATTAGTAGTTGTTCTGATATGCCGGAGAAAACCCTTGCTCGGCCGAGCGGGCACGGTTCTCCCGATCAGATCGGGAGAGAGCGAGGCCGATCACGGAATCGGATTTCCACGCTGGGGAAATCCGATGTGTTTTCGAGGTATGTCAGGACAACTACGACCCTCTACCCCTTGCAATCCTTATCGCCACACTTCGACTCGCCTTTAGCAGCAAATACCATTAAATTACCACACTTCTTACATTTATCTCCCGTTGGCTTGGTCCACATGGCATTTTTACAATCAGGGTATTGGTCGCAGGCGAAGAATAATCGTCCCTTCTTTGATTTCTTCTCGACAATATCGCCCTTATTACACTTAGGACACTTGACGCCCGTTGGCTTCATTATTGCCTTGGTGGATTTACAATCCGGATATTTTGAGCAGGCCAGGAAAGGACCGAAGCGACCGCGTTTAACTAGCATTTTAGCGCCACACTTTTCACACTTCTCTTTGCTTTCTTCTTCTAGTTTAGCCATCTCTTTCTTCTCTTCTTCCAGTGGCTCAGTTTTCTTACAATCGGGATAACCAGAGCAAGCGTAGAATTGCCCGAAGCGACCAAATTTGATTACCATCGGTTTTTTGCATTCGGGGCACTTTTTGTCCGTCTTTTTCTCGGTGATTTCTTTTTTGTCCAATTGTTTGTCTTTAATTTTTATATTCTTAGCAAAAGGCTCATAAAATTTCGCAATCACTGGTACCCACTCTTTGTTTTTCTCCGCAATATCATCTAGGTCTTCTTCCATTTTAGCAGTAAATTCGAAATCGACAATATTAGGGAAATGTTCCACTAGCAAATCATTAACCAAAACGCCAATATCCTTAGGGTGATATCTTTTTTCTTCCTTTTCCACGTAGCCACGAGTAGTAACGGTGGAGAGAGTCGGCGCATAAGTAGATGGCCGGCCGATACCGCGCTCTTCCAGCGCTTTGATAAGGCTAGCGTCAGAGTAGCGAGCGGGTGGTTCGGTTGAATGCTTCTGCGGATCAAGCTTGATCAGTCTAAGGATCTCATCGACAGACAAGTCAGGCAAGAGATTTTCCTGAATTGGCTTTTTATTATCATCACGACCCTCGATGTATACCTTAATAAACCCGTCAAATTTAATAACAGAGCCGTTAGCGCGGAATAAATATTTGTCTGCTTCAATATCAACAGCCGTTGAGTCCATAACCGCCTCCGTCATCTGACAAGCAATCATCCGCTGCCAGATCAAGCGGTAGAGCTTGAATTCGCGTGGCTCTAAGTGTTCCTTTATACTCTCTGGCGTACGAGCCGGTGAAGTTGGTCGAACAGCCTCATGAGCTTCTTGGGCGCCTTTAGATTTCTTCTTATAATATCGCGGCTTGTCTAGAGCATACTTCGCACCATATTCTTTGACAATTGTGTCCTTGGCTTCTTTCAGGGCGTCCTCGGACAGATTATATGAATCAGTACGCATATAACTGATAAGGCCGGTTGACTCGCCATTGAGGGTAATACCTTCGTATAATCTCTGGGCAAACATCATCGTCTGCTTGGCGGAAAAACCGAGCTTACGAGCGGCTTCTTGTTGGAGAGTACTAGTAATAAAAGGCGGAGCGGGGGATTTCTTCCGTTCTTTCTTGCGGACGTCTACTATTTTATACTTAGCGTCTTTAAGGTCAGCTAAAATTTGATCAGCTTCCTTTTTGTTCTTTACGCCCAGCTTGGGGACGACTTTGCCGTCTTTCTTAGCTAACTTAGCTATAAATTCTTCCTTTTTGTCTTTTTGGCTAAGTAAAGCCTCAATTGACCAATATTCTTGGGGTTTAAATTTCTCTATTTCCCGTTCGCGCTCAACAATCAGACGTACGGTCACCGATTGTACGCGGCCAGCGGAGAGACCCATGCGCACCTTTTTCCAAAGCAGAGGACTGAGCTTATAGCCTACTAAGCGATCGAGGACGCGACGAGCTTGCTGGGCGTCAACCAGGTCTTGGTTTAAAGTGCGAGGGTTTTCGAGCGCTTCGGCAATAGCTTTCTTGGTAATTTCGTGAAAAACGATCCGTTTAGTTTTCTTCGGGTCTAATTTGAGAGCCTTGGTCAAATGCCAAGCAATCGCTTCTCCTTCGCGGTCTTCATCACTAGCTAGTATTACTTCGTCAGCTTTAGCAGTTGCTTTTTTTAATTTAGCAATTTGTTTTTTCGAATTATCTGGTATTTCATAAGTAGGCTTGAAGTCATGGTCGACATCAACGCCAATGTCCTTCTTGGGCAAATCACGGATATGACCATAAGAAGACTCCACGACATAATCCTGGCCGAGAAAACGGGCGATGGTCTTAGCTTTGGTGGGGGACTCAACTATTACGAGTTTACTCATGATATGTAAATGTTTAATTATTAATAATATATGTCATCGCGCCGAGGTGTCTGATTTTCCCCTGTATTTCCATCAGCGTTAGCGTGGATGAAATGACGGATGTATCCAGCTTACTGAGCTCTCCTAATTTGTCAATGTGAATAGGGTCTTTGGATAAGTGAGTGAGGAGCTTGGCTTCCTCGGGGGTGGAGGGAACAATATTTGTGTTCAGATGATCGGGGCTGTTTAGGCTGTTTATGGTGACGTCAAATTCTTCTAAAACGTCGGTGGCTGAGCTCGTGAGCTTAGCACCCATCTTGATTAAGTTATTAGGACCAGCCGAATTGTTTTGGTTGATATTGCCAGGGACAGCGAAAACTTCGCGATTTTGCTCCAGGGCGAACTGAGCAGTGATCAGAGCGCCGGATCTGGCTGGTGCTTCGACAACGAGAGTGCCGTGACTGAATCCAGAGATGATCCGGTTGCGTTGAACAAAATTGCCTGGATAGGTGCGAGTGCCGAGCGGAAATTCTGAAATCAGTGCGCCATGTTGCGCGATCTTTTCAGCCAGTTGACGATTAGCATAAGGATATATGTTTTGCTTGTCAAGGCCACCGGCGAGGACGGCGATAGTTTGGCCGCCTGCTTCGAGGGTAGCGCGATGAGCGAGAGTGTCGATGCCGCGCGCCAGGCCAGAGACTATGGTGATTTTACGCGAGGCCAGAGGCGAGACGATGTCAGGCGTGACTTGTTCGCCGTAGAGAGTGGATTTACGGGTGCCAACGACAGCGATAGCCAGGTCACTGATCGGGATTTTACCCTTAAAATAAAGGAGAGCCGGGGGGTCGGAGATTTCAGCCAGGAGTGGGGGGTATTCTTTGTCCTGAATGGTAATAATCTTGATGCCTTCTTGCGTCAGCTTTTCCATTTCTTGTTCGGGCGATATTTCGTGACGTTTTTCTTGTAAAGCTTCGATCACTTTGTTTTCTAATCCCGCTTGGCGGAGCTCTGACCGGTTAGCCTGCCAAGCTTGTCCCATGGTTTCGAAATAATTATAGAGTTTTTTAAAACGCGCCGGGCCGATTTTCGGTTCTAGATTGATGGCGTTCCAGTATTTTAGGTCGGGGTTCATGGGGGAGGGATTAATAATCGGTAACAGCCACTCTGGCATACTTCGAAAACACCCCCGCCTTGGCGGGGTCAGTTTCCGGTTCCAGCTTCATTCTCTCTCCCGCTACGCCTGCCTACCGGCAGGCAGGCGGGATCGAACCATGCCCATTCAGCTGGCTTATGGTTTTCGAATGCATACCAGAGCAACTGTCACCAATTAAATATATCAGGTTTTGATCTTCCCATAAATAAAAAAGCCGCGCATATTTTGTGGTTAATATGGGGAGGAGTTGCTGTTTTTCAAGCGAGTGGTATTCTAAAAGTATGTTAAAAATTACCAAAATATTATTGTTAGTTGTCGCTGCTGTCGCCATTGTGGCCGCCATTTATTTTTATCCGCGTTATATATCACCCGAGGAGCCGGTTAGTTTAGAAATCGCTGAGCAGGAAGAACCGGCTGAGGTTGTTCTAGATGTTGATAATGAAGCCAAGGACGAAGAAACGAAAGAAGAAGAGAAACCAGAACCAATTCCCACCAGCCACCGACTCACCGCTGCTTTCATTCCCCAAGCTCCTTTCCACGATTGGTCCGAGCCCTGGCAGAATACTTGTGAGGAAGCAGCTCTCCTAGTCGCCCACCACTATATACAGGGCAGCAAATCAGTCTCGCCCGCCCAGGTCAAGCAGGAGATCCAGGCAATGCTCAACTGGCAGGATAAATATTACGGAACCCACAAGGACTTAGTGGCCGCCGAAGTAGCCGAGATGGCTCGGGAGTATCTAGGCTATGAAAATGTTGAAGTGGCCTATGATATTACGATCGAAGATATAAAAAGAGAAGTGGCGGCTGACAATCCGGTTGTTATACCCGCTGCTGGCCGCACGCTCAATAATCCTAACTATACTGCTCCGGGCCCGGTCTATCACATGTTGACCGTGATTGGTTACACTGAAAGCACAATTATCACTAATGACCCAGGTACGCGTAAAGGAGCGGGGTTTACTTATACATACAACAATTTCTATAACTCTATCCATGATTTTGTTGCAGGGGCGAATGCTAAACCGGCGCTGATGGCGGAGGGGCGCAGGGCGATGGTGGTGGTTAATAAGTGATAAATTTCAATTTCTTTCCAGTCCCAAGCGTGTTTAGCAGTCAGCTGATTAGTTATTGTTTATTTTAAGCCAAAAACTGGGATTGATAGATAGTCGATATCGTGATATCTTGTAAAGCTAATTGTAAGATTGTATAGTTCCTTTTTATTATCCTTATCTGTGCTTCACTACAGAATATAAGGACTTTATAGTTTTTGTATTCTGTAGTGAAAAGTCAAGCGTCTAGCTATAGCCTTGCATGGTGCGGGTATGGTAAAGCGCGAAATCAGAGAAGGAGAATTGCTATGGGTGAAGCCGTATCCCGCGGTCAAGCTCTGCAAGTTGCCGCTCGTGTGGCAATGCAGGTCAATTGGGATAATCTCGACGGAGATCGCCTCCAGGAGGATATCATCCAACTTACGCCAGAGGAGTTTGGTGAAAGATTCACCGCCTTTCTCAAGAATGGCGGCCGGTTCATCTTTGGTGATCCGAAGCTCGTCCAGACCAAGCCGTTCGATCCGAGCGAGTTTTTCGATGAAGGCTGGATGATCTGGAAAGGCTCTGCCGATGGCGACGGCCTTTCGGGCGAAGAGGATATGGACAAACAGTCCGTCACTTTCTCCAAAATTGAGCTCGCTTCCCTCCTTTTTGAGACTTGTCTCGGGGAAGGTGAAGGTCCGATCAAGGGCGAGGAGAAACTCCGACGTCTCAAGGAAAAGCCACTCATCCGCCTCGATGGCACTGTGTTCATGGGTCTATGGCTTGATTACCAGGCCAACAAGGAGAACAGCGTTCTCGAATTTCTATATCGCAGTCGCGGTATTACTTACATGGATTTCTTCGGCCTTGTCCTTCGGCGCCCCGTCGGCGACCGTGGCGTTCTTTGCCTCTGCCGGTACGCTAGTGGCGAGTGGCGCTACCGCTACCGCTGGCTCGAGGATGACTGGAGTGCCAGCGGCGTGTCCGCGGTTCTCGCAAGTTGATTTTAGTTCTTTGAACCTTTGATTTCCTTGGATTCTTTGTTCTTTGTCCTTGGAAATCCGGTAAGGCCTTGTACAGAAATGTGCAAGGTTTTTTTATTGCCAGAACCGCGATTGACACTATCTCTATATCAGCTAAAATAGACCCATTATCATAAATATATAATATGTGTGGAATAATAGGCTATGTTGGTAAAAAAGAAGCGTTACCGATCTTACTTCAAGGGCTGCGGCGCTTGGAATATCGGGGCTATGATAGTGCCGGAGTAGCAATAGCTAACAAGGGCAAGATCTGTCGAGTAAAATCTGTCGGTCGGATTGATAAGCTGACGGAGAAGACCAAAGGTAAAAATTTAGCCGGCAGTCTGGGTATTGCCCATACCCGTTGGGCCACCCACGGCGGAGTGACGGAAGCTAACGCTCATCCGCACACTTCTTGTGGCGACAAGATCACCCTCGTCCACAATGGCATTATCGAAAATTATCAAGAAATCAAAGAAAAATTGGGGGCTAAGCATAAATTTGTTTCCGATACGGATTCAGAGGTGGTGGCTCATCTTATAGAAAGCTGTTACGACGGTGACTTGCGGGCAGCGGTGGAGAAGGCGCTAGCTGATGTACGAGGAACCTACGGCATAGCAGTAATGTCAAACGACGAACCAGACAAAATTATTATTGCTCGCCTGGGTAGTCCGATCGTGATTGGTATGGGTCAAGATGAATACTTTGTAGCCAGTGACCCGACTCCTCTTTTGCCCCACACTAAGGAAATGGTTTTCTTAGATGATGGTGAACTGGCGGAAATTACTGACAAAGGCGTAAAAACTTATAGTTTAGAAAAACAAAAGGCAGTTAAAAAAGAAGTGGAAACAATCGACTGGGATGAGGCCAAGGCACAAAAGCAGGGTCATCCGCATTTTATGCTGAAAGAGATCTCTGAACAACCACATGTATTGCAGGATGCTATCCGGGGGCGCTACGATGTTGAAGAGGGCACCGCTCATCTTGGTGGTCTCAACCTGACAGAGGAACAAATGCGCAAAGTTAATCGGGTAGTTTTTATTGCTTGCGGTACTGCTTCCTATGCAGCTATGATCGGCAAGTATGCTTTTGAACGACTGGCTGGTATTTCTACTGAAGTAGATGTTTCCAGTGAATTTCGCTATCGTGATCCGGTGGTTGATAAAAATACTTTAGTTTTCGCTGTTTCGCAGTCAGGAGAAACGTTGGATACTCTGGCGGCTTTACGTGAAGCTAAGCGACGAGGGGCGCAGGTGCGAGGGATTGTAAATTCGATTGGCTCGACTATCGCGCGGGAGACGGACGGTGGTACCTACATTCACGCTGGCCCGGAGTTAGCGGTGGCTTCGACTAAGGCCTACACTAATATGACGGCTATTATGCTTCTCTACGCTTTGCAATTTGGCCGGTTGCGAGGTGTTTCCTTGGGAACGGGTAAAAAGCTGATCAAGGCTCTCTTAGAAATTCCGGCCAAGATAGAATCAGTTCTTGAGCAGAGTGATGAAATTAAAAAACTAGCTAAGAAATATAGTAAATATGAAGCCTTTTTGTACTTGGGACGGGGAGTTAATTTCCCCGTTGCTCTCGAAGGATCACATAAGCTCAAAGAAATATCCTACATTCACAGCGAAGCCTATCCGGCCGGCGAGATGAAACATGGCGTAAACGCTTTACTTTCCGAAGATTTTCCGGTGTTTGCTATTGCGACCAAGAACCAGCTTTATGAGAAAATGTTAAGTAATATTGAAGAGGTAAAAGCACGTAAGAGCAAGATTATTATCTTGGCCAATGAAGGTGATGACAAAGTAGCTAACTTGGCCAATGACGTTATCTATATTCCGGAGACGATGGAGCTTTTGGAGCCGCTACTCAATACCATACCGCTGCAAATTTTTGCTTATCATATGGCGGTGTTGTTGGGACGAGACGTTGACCGACCGCGTAATTTAGCCAAGAGTGTAACTGTTGAATAAATATGAAATATAAAGCCGCCATTTTCGACATGGACGGAGTTTTGGTTGATAGTGAATATTATTGGCAAAAAATTGAACTGAAAATTTGGCAGCGTCTGGGGGTGGATGCTAATCGGGAATTTAAGGATAAAATAGTAGGACTAGGGATTGATAGCATTGCCAAGCTTCTTAAGGAGGAGCAGGGGATTGATATTCCAGCGGATGAATTGGCTACCGAACTAAATGAAGATGCCAAGAAGATATATCTCAAGCATTGCGACCTGATTCCTGGAGTTATGAACACACTAGATCTGCTAGATGGAAAGTCTCTGCAATTTGCGCTTGCTTCTGCTTCACCACAGAGTTGGGTAAATATGGTAATAGACAGATTTGACTTGAAAAAATATTTTCCTCTAGTTTTATCAACTCGCACTATGAAGATACCACCTAAGCCTGATCCAGCAGTTTTTATCCGAGCAATGGAGGCGATGGAGGTTAGCCCAGATACAACGTTAATATTTGAGGACTCAAGTCATGGCGTACTTGCAGGTAGTCGCAGTGGTGCAACGGTGGTGGCAGTAAAAGATGGTCGTTGGCCAACAGGTAATATTGGGTCGGCTGACTTGGTGATAAAATCATTTGAGGATAAGAAGTTAAATAAATTTTTGCTAGAGTAAAATTATGCCACGTAAACTATTCGGCACCGATGGTATCCGGGGGAAATTTGGGGAAGAACCAGTTACACTTACTACAGCAGCCAAGTTAGGCCGGGCAGTGGTGGACTATTTTGGCGGTGAAGAAAAACCTTCGCAGATTGTAATTGGTCGAGATACTAGAGAGAGTGGATCGGAACTTGAAAGTGCTTTGATCGAAGGTATTACTTCTCGGGGCGGAGAAATCGTTAGTTTAGGCGTAGTGCCAACTCCGACCGTAGCTTATATTACTAAAGTGCAAACGGCGACTGCTGGTATTGTTATCTCTGCCTCGCACAATCCTTACTGGGACAATGGCTTAAAGATTTTTGCGGTGAATGGTTATAAATTGTCTGATGAAATTGAAACCGAATTAGAGAAATTGATTTTGGCTGATGATTATGTTTTATCCGAGAGTGAATCAGCTCCAGAGACTATCGGAGACGAAAAATACCGGCAACAATACATCGAGTTTGCCCAGAAATCTGTCGGTGATTTAGGCGGGCTTAAAATTGCGCTTGACTGTGCCAACGGCGCTGCTCACCAGTTAGCTCCGCAAATTTTTCGTGAACTAGGGGCGGAGGTGACGGTAATCAACGATCAGCCTGATGGTAAAAATATCAATGATAATTGCGGCAGTCAGTTTTTAAGTGGGCTGCAAAAAACAGTGGTCGCCAAAAGCTGCAATATCGGAATTGCTTTCGATGGTGACGCCGACCGCGTGATCATCTGTGACGAAAAAGGTCGGGAGCTAAGTGGTGATCATATTTTGGCACTAGGTGGCCTTGATCTACTTGAAAAAGACGAGTTGCCGCAAAAAACCATTGTTGCCACTGAGTATAGCAATTTAGGTTTGGACAAATTAATGGAATCTCGCGGCGTTGAAGTTGTCCGAGTGTTAAATGGAGACAGATATGTTATTGAAGAAATGCGCAAAAACGGGTATATTTTAGGAGGAGAGCGTTCTGGTCATATTATCTTTGGTCAGCTAGCTACCACTGGCGATGGTATTATCGCTGCCTTGCAGATGGTGGCTTTGTTGAAAAATAAGAATCAACCGCTTTCCGAGCTGGCGGATGTTTTAGAAGAGTATCCACAAGCTTTGGTGAGCGTGCTGGTAGCAGAGAAAAAGGATTTAATTCAGCTAAAGCAAACACAGCAAGCGATAAAGCAGGCTGAGACCGAGTTGGGTGATCGAGGCCGAGTGCTAGCAAGATATTCCGGGACGGAAAATAAAGCACGAGTGTTGGTGGAGGGACGGGATCAGAAAACGGTCACTGAATTAGCCAAAGAAATTGCCAAGGTATGGCAAGAAGAGGTTAGTAATAATTAATAACATTTCATGATAGACAATTGCCAAGAATTCGCCTCCGGTCACCGCAGCTGTCGTGGTTGCACGGCCGTACCGCAGCCAATTCGCTATACTATCTCAGCGATGAAGGAAGAGGGGATCCCGGTCGTGATTGCCAATGCCACTGGCTGCACTGAGGTAACTTCGACTATCTCGCCCTACACTTGCTGGAATGTGCCCTACATGCACAGCGTTTTTGCTAATGTGGCGGCCACGGCTTCTGGGATAGAAGCAGCTTATAAGGTACTCGAGAAAAAAGGCAAGCTGAAAGAGTTAAACGGAGGCAAAGAGGTAAAAAAGCCAGCCATTATTGCCTTAGCTGGCGATGGCGGTTCTTACGACATTGGTCTCCAATCTCTATCGGGTGCGCTCGAGCGTGGCCACGATTTTGTTTATATCTGTTATGACAATGAAGCTTATATGAATTGCTTGTCTACAGATTCTCTGATAATGACCGCAACCGGACTAAAAAAGATCACTGACGTGAAAAGAGGAGAAAAAGTTTACGCTTTCGATCAGAAAAAGCATCAACCGGTTTTAAAAAAATGTACCGGTGTGCTCGATAATGGTGTCAAGCAGGTATATAAATTACGAACCCTACATCACGACATCAAAGCAACAACCAATCACCCCTTTTTAGTATTGCAGCGAGGAGGTAGAGGGGGAAAGAATAAATTTGTTTGGAAAGTGCTAGGGAAGATTAAACCAGGGGATGAAGTTGTGGTGTCAAAAAAGCTAGACGAGGGCAAATCTTTTAAATTTTATTTTAAGGAAACTAAAGTCGGGGATTATAAGGTGTCTCATCTAAATAAAGTTAAATTACCTAAAAGTTCTAGTTCAGATTTAATGAAATATTTAGGATTGTATGTTGGTGATGGCTGGATACGAGAGAAAAAAGGTGAGGTTGGTTTTGCTCTGCCGGCTGGAACTTCAGGTCGAAAGGCGTTACTTGCTGTACACCGTAAAATCTTCAGAAGCAAGGTGAGGACTGATAAACTATATGTTTATATTCATTCAGTTAATTTGGCTAAATTTATCAAATCACTGGGCTTTGGCCAAGGAGCAAAAAACAAGCTAGTGCCATCCTGGGTGTTCACCTTGCCACCGGAAGAAAAAGAGGCTTTTTTGGAAGGGTTGATGCTATCGGATGGATACAAACATGGTAACAGTTGGCGTTATGTTTCCGCTAGCGAAGAGTTGCTACGAACTTTGCGATTGTTGCTACAGACTTTTGATTATCGAGTAGGGGATATTCATTGGCAGATAAAAAAGAAAGGCACCAAAGTAGTTTATCGTAAATTACTTAAAGATTCTAGATATGGCTATATTTGTTTTAGCAAAAAGCGCCAGTGGAATTTGGGGAAATATCCAAACCAATATAGATATCAAAATTTCTTGGTTGATAATGACTATTTTGACGTTGAGAAGGTAAAATTTGTGAAACTGGTTGGCCGAGAACCGACGTTAGATCTACGAGTAGAAGGTGAACATAATTTTATTGCTGATGGAATAGTTGTTCATAACACAGGCAACCAACGCTCCTCCGCTACCCCTTTTGGCGCAGCCACGACCACTACGCCCGCTGGCAGTAAAATTGGGGGCAAGCAAAAACAACGCAAGGACTTAACTAAAATCGCTGTTGCCCATCACATTCCTTATGTGGCCACTGCTTCTGTTGCCCACCGAGCTGATTTTATTGCCAAAGTAAAAAAAGCGGTTGCCGTACAAGGACCAGCTTTCATTAATATGCTAGCGCCCTGCACTCTCGGCTGGAAATTTCCCGAGGACATGGGGATCGAGATCGCTCGTCTGGGAGTGGAGACTAATTATTGGCCTCTTTATGAAGTGGAAGACGGTAAATATAAGTTAAGTTACCAGCCAGCCGAACGTAAATCGATTGAGGAATTTATCAAACCGCAAGGACGGTTTAAACATCTCAAGGGCGACGATAAAGTCATGGCAGAAATACAGAAACATATTGATGAACAGTGGGAAGAGCTATCGGGATTATGCAACGAGTAACCAGTAATTAAATAATCAAATATGCCAAGTCAAAAAGAAAACACCGCTTCCAAATCAACTCAGCCGGCAGCCTCACCGCAAACCCCAGCTGCCAGTACTCCGAGCCAGCCACAACCTCCTAAAAAGAAGTCTAAAGGACTAAAAATAGCCCTAAGTATCGCCGCTGGCTGCTTAGTGGCTGTTTTAATCATCGCTATCTTAGGATACTATGTGTACCTCCAAGTGAAAAAGAGAGCGGAAGAAAAGATAGAGGACATTTCTTTTGAAGAGCTGGAAAAGAATTTCGCTAACCTGCCAAGTACAGAAGAGCTAGATAAAATTGCTGAGGATATAGATAAAAGCACAAGCGAGTCAACCGAGAAGTCAGGCAGCATCGGAGAAAAACTTTCTGACGGAGAGGTGATTGTTACTGTTAATTCCTTTAAAAAGCAGGATAAAATAAAGAGTAACACCGCGGTAGATAACTATGAATATGTGTTAATCCATGTCACTCTGGAAAATGAGACGCAGCAAGATATTTCGGTTTTTACTTCTAATTTTTCCTTGCGTGACAGTGATTCTCACCAATACTACGAAGCTTCTTTAGCCGATGAACTTGAAGATCAAGTGGCTGCTTGGCAAACTATTTCGGCTGGAGAGAAAGAATCAGGTAATATAGTGTTCGAAGTCAGAAAAGAAGCGAAAGATTTGAAAATATTATATGATGGGGAAGTGACGTTGGAATTTGTACCGGGAAGTTAACTAGTATATTAATAAATTTTAAAAAACAAACATGGCCAAAAGAAAATACACCTGGCTTTGGCTTCTACTTGGCGCTGTTGTGATTGTTTTATTTTTAGGGCTTGCGGCGGCGGTGGGAGTAGGGTATTGGATCAACAAAAATTACTATGGGGCTGATGATTATTCTTCTTCTTATTCTGACTATGGCCTATCAGAAGGGTCATCAGATTATTCTCTGAGTAGTATCAGCGAAGAAAAGTCTACTGCCAAATCGACTGATTCGTCTTCTTTAACTACTAGTGATACGGAGGATAGTCTTGATGTCGACGAAGCTTATTCTGCCGCCGGAGATTTGTCTGAACAGAAAGTAATCAAAACTGGTAGTCTGACGGTGACGGTGGAAAAAGTTGATGAAACCTCTACTAAAATCACTGATGTCATAAAGGGTAAAAATGGCTTTATCCAAAGTTCTAATATCTATACCTCCTCTGATGATTCGCAGTCAGCTACTATTGTGGTGAAAGTTCCGGCTAAAGATTTTGAAAGTGCAGTCAAGGACATTAAGCAGCTGGCTAAAAGCATAGAAAGTGAAAGTGTGTCGGGTCAAGACGTGACAGCCGAGTACGTAGATCTACAAGCCCAACTGAAGAATTACCGGGCGGAGGAAGAGCAATATCTCAAAATCATGGAACAGGCGACGACTGTTACGGACACGTTGGAGGTGGCTGACAAATTGTCGGAGGTACGGGGCTATATTGAACAAGTAGAAGGGCGGATTAAGTATCTGGAGAACCAGACAGATTTTTCTACTATCACTATTTACCTCAGCGAAGAAACGAAAGTCAGTGTGCCGACCAAAGAATGGAAGCCCTGGGAAAATGTCAAAGTAGCTTTTCAGTATTGGGTGAAAGCTTTACAAGCGATGGTTGATGTTTCGGTGTGGATTGCCTTATTCGTCGGGCCGGTAGTGATTGTGGCTCTAATAGTAGTGTTGATCATTAGAGCGGTGATTAGAAGGAGAAGGAAAGCGAGAGTAGAATAAACAACTTATAATTATTGTCAGACGCACGATAGCGGAGACTGTGTTTGTGTTACTGCTAACAAATGTATGACCAAAGTAGAAATCAAAAAACTGTGTAAAACTCACAATGTCAACTCCATCAGTCTTTGGTTTACTGATGTTCTGGGAATGCTCAAATCGGTGTCAGTGTCGATCAAAGAAATTAATGATGTGATCGAAAATGGCAAGTTTTTCGATGGGTCTTCAATTGAAGGCTTTGCCCGGATTGAGGAGTCGGATTTACTATTGAAACCCGACTTGGATACTTTTATCGTACTACCTTTCGAAATCGGTGACTTTAAAATGGGACGGCTGATTTGTGATGTTTATAGCCCGGATGGCACTTCTTTTGCTAGTTGTCCACGGGGAGTATTGAAAGAAAATTTGCGGAAAATCAGGCAACAAGGTTACAAAGCGAATTGTGGTCCGGAGCTGGAATATTTTTATTTCAAGGAAGACGAAGATCAACACAAGCTGATAGATAGAGGTAAGTATTTTGACATGTTGGGTGTTGATGAAGGAACGATATTGCGCGAAAAGACAGCGTCTACCTTAGAAAGTATTGGTATTAAGTGCGAGTGTACTCATCATGAGGTAGCTCCTTCGGCACACGAAATCGGTCTTAAATATACCGAAGCTCTCAAGATGGCTGATCAAGTAATGACTTATCGCTTTATAGTCAAGGCAGTAGCTCAACAAGCAGGGATCCACGCTACCTTTATGCCTAAACCGATCGGTGGTATTCCCGGTAATGGTATGCATACTCATCAGTCGCTGTTTAAGGGTGCCAAGAATGTATTTTATGATAAGCAGGATAAATATAATTTGTCCGAAATCGCTAAATCGTATGCGGCCGGGCTGTTGAAGTATAGTCGAGAATTTACTTTGGTTACCAACCAATGGGTCAATTCCTATAAAAGACTAGTTCCGGGCCATGAGGCTCCTACCTATGTTGCCTGGGGGCGAGCTAACCGTTCTGCTTTGATTAGGGTGCCAACTACTCGGCCAGGCAAAGCTAAATCGACGCGATTAGAATATCGTGCCCCTGATCCCGCTTGTAATCCTTATTTGGCCTTTGCGGTGATGTTAGGAGCTGGTTTGCAAGGCATTAAGGAAAAACTAAAGATACCTCGGCCGACTGAGGATGACATTTATCATCTCAGTGAAGAAGAACTGAGTAAAAGAAAAATCAGTGAATTACCTGACAATCTATTTGAAGCGATTCAGGGAGCGGAGCAGAGTAAATTTTTGCGGGATGTGTTGGGTAAGGGCTTGTATGAAAAATTATTAGAGAACAAACATCAGGAGTGGGATGAGTATCGAGTTCAGGTGACTGACTATGAAACCAAGCGGTATTTGCCAATTTTATAGTATATTATGGCTGCTAAGATCGAATTGTTAGCTCCGGCGGGGGATTTACGTAAGCTTAAAACAGCGTTAGCCTTTGGGGCGGACGCTGTTTATTTTGGTTTGCCCGCTTTCTCACTACGGGCGCGGCTTAATCCTTTTGATGAGGAGAAAGCGCAGGAAGCAATGACCTATGTGCGCCAGCAAGGTCGGCGGGCTTATTTAACTTTCAATATTTTTCCCCACAGTCGTCATTTAAAAGAATTGTCCAAGCAGGTGGGGCTGATCAGCGAATTGCAGCCCGATGCCTTGATTATATCCGATCCGGGAATTTTATCTTTTATCAAAAGTGAGTTGCCCGAAATCCCACGTCACCTTTCCACCCAAGCCAATTGCACTAATTGGCGGGCGGCCAAGTTCTGGCACGAGCAGGGGATTGAACGGATTATTCTCGCTCGCGAGACTACCTTAGAAGATATTAAAGAAATTCACGCTAAAGTCCCGGGACTGGGATTAGAATATTTTGTGCACGGGGCGATGTGCATGTCGTACTCCGGGCGGTGTATTTTGAGTAAGTGGCTGACGGGGCGTAGCGCTAATCTAGGTGATTGTGTCCAACCCTGCCGCTGGAAATATCATCTGACGGAAGAAAAGCGACCGGGACAATATATTCCAGTAGAACAAGATCAGCATGGCACTTACATAATGAATTCGCAGGATCTATGTTTGCTTGAGCACCTGGATGAGTTGCGAGAAGCAGGAATAAGTAGCTTTAAAATTGAGGGGCGGACTAAGAGTGTCTATTACGTGGCTAACATTGTTAAAGCTTATCGGCAGGCGCTTGATGAGGCTAGGCCAATTTTTGAGTTGCGCCAAGAATTAGATAAAATCACCAATCGTGGTTATACTAAGGGCTTCCTTTTTGGTGAAGAAAAATGCGAGCACAATTTTACGGACTCGCACAATATCGCTGACTGGCAATTTGTAGGCGAAGTGATTGAGTATGATGAGAAGAAGAATTTGGCGAAAATAAAAGTGCATAATGAAATTTTTCCAGGCGATGAGATAGAATTTGTCGTACCGGGAGGTGATAATTTTGAGCAGAAATTAGAAAGTATGCAAGACGCGAAAAATAACAAAAAAATATCCGAAGCCCACGGCGGAGCGGAGCAGGAAATTCTAGTAAAAACTGCCAAAACTGCTCCGGAGTTTACTGTCTTGCGGCGAAAAATATAATTTCACCCCAAACAAAAACAGCCTTTTAATACGTCAGGCTGTTTTTTTTATAATGTTTTATAAAATCTCTTCCGCCTCAGTAACAAAATTGGCAACCACTCTCTGGAGAATGTCTTGGTAGTTGGTGATATTCTTTGTCAGATATTCTTCGAGATCAGTGTCCTCATTTTCCAATTTTCCGACAAATTCCTTAGCTTTATCTTCAGGGATATTGTCAGCAATAGCTACCATTAGCCTTTCTTCAAGCTTATCCCCGAGTTTCTCTGTTAAGGAAGCTCGTGACTCTGTTGAAAGCTTATCGATTAGACCGGTATGTTGAAGTACTTGTTTAGTTTGAACTAGCATTTATTTTGATATTTAATTTATTTGGGAGATTTTTCTGGATCTTCAGAACCGAAGGGGTCTTTCACAAGATCAGGGTGAATACCATGAGGCGTTGGACTTTTAGTAGCGACCCTAGTTTTACCATCTGGCTTATCTGAATCAGGTACTTTTTTTATTGATCCAGCGGCTTTGGTTTCTGGAGGGCCGACTGGCCTGACTGGTTCTGACGTTGGCGCTACTTTTTCTATGTCAATTCCCAATTCTTTCGCTATTGATGTATCAAACAGGCTTTCTGTTTTGATTCTTAACTCTCCGGCTAATGCTTTAGCTCGAGCTATTGCATTTGTAACGCCAGGCTTCAATGTACTAGTGTCACCTTTATTGTTTTGGATCTCTTTATATTTGATGGCGTAGTTCTCAAGTAAGCTACCAATATCCAAAACATCTTGTTGTCTTTCTTTGACAGTCCTTTTTAGTCCATCTAGCTTAACTGTGGAAACAATTTCATGCCGGCCTTTCGGCTGAGGCTGTAAAACGGTATAGTCAGCTTCGGCTCCTCTCATTGCCCCAAGGAAAGATAATCCAGCTACTAAGCTGCTTACTGCTATTTTTAATCGGGAACGACTTCTAGAGGGAGCCTGAGCGACTTTTTCCCCAGCTGGCGTTTGTGGCTCAGCAGCTGGCATCGAATCAATGCTGGCCTTCTGTTCGGTTGCTCGCTCAAGCTCGGCGGCAGCGTCTTCTCCTCCTGATTTTGATTCAGTGCCTTGGATCATTTTATTGAGATTATATTATTTATGAATTTACTAAAGTATAGCATAAAAATTACGTGATGTCAACAGGTAGCAGCGAAAGCATCTCTATTTAGGTAGATACAATCATTAATTTGAATTATAATAGCATAAAAGTATGTCAAAAGGAACAACAGATAGTAAAAAACCCCTCGCTGATCGTATGCGTCCAGTCACTCTGGCGGAGTTTTTGGGTCAGGAGGAGGTGATAGGTGAGAAGAAATTATTGCGGCAGGTGATCGAGTCTGACCAATTGCCCTCAATGATTTTTTGGGGTCCGCCAGGTAGTGGTAAAACCACTCTCGCTTCTATTATTGCTCAGCGAACTAAGTCTGATTTTGTGCAGATGAGTGCGGTATCTAGTGGAGTGAAGGATCTGCGGGCAGTCATAAAACAAGCCCAAGATAATCAGGCAGCAAAAAAGGGCACGATTCTTTTTATTGATGAAATCCACCGCTGGAATAAGGCTCAGCAGGATGCTTTATTGCCGCAAGTAGAAGATGGTACGATCGTTTTGATTGGCGCGACGACGGAGAATCCGAGCTTTGAGGTGCGGGGAGCGTTGCTTTCCCGTTGTCGAGTGTTTGTCTTGAAGCAACTGCAGGCGGAACATATCGAGAAAATTATTAACGGAGCAATCAAGGATAAAGAAAGAGGGTTGGGCAAACTAGGCATTAAAATCAACCAAGCAGTAATCAAACAGATCGCCAACATGAGCAATGGCGATGCCCGCACCGCTCTCAACGTTCTCGAGTATGTCAGCTCGATCAGTAAAAATATCACGGCTAAGTTGGCCAAAGAAGCCTTCCAAAAATCACACCTTTTGTACGACAAAGACGGTGAGGAGCATTATAATATTATTTCTGCTTTACATAAAGCGATGCGGGGTTCAGATGCGGACGCGGCGCTTTACTGGTTAGCCCGGATGCTAGAAGGAGGGGAAGATCCGCTCTATATAGCGCGGCGAGTGGTGCGTTTTGCTTCGGAGGACATCGGACTGGCTAATTCCAAGGCGCTCGAGCAAGCCGTGGCTGCTTATCAGGCTTGTCATTTTATCGGCATGCCCGAGTGTAATGTCATTTTGGCCCAAGCAGTGGTTTATATGGCCAAATGTAAGAAATCTAATGAGCTATATAAAGCTTACGGCCAAGCGGCGCAGGATGTTCGGCAACACGGCAATCTTCCGGTGCCCCTCCATATCCGCAATGCCCCCACGCAACTAATGAAAGACTTGAATTACGGCAAAAATTACAAATATAGTCCGGATCACGATTACGAGGAAGATCAACAGTATTTGCCTGATAAGTTAAAGAATAAGAAGTATTTGGAGTAGAGGGATGGTGTGATACAATTTACTCAATGAATTTAGGTTGCTGTTGTGGTGTATCGAAGAAAGGCATAGTGCAGGCCGAGCGGGCCTGGTCTCCGACGTACGTCGGAGGAGCTCGGCCGAACCCTGAGTCAAATTTCCCGCTGGGGGAAATTTGACGTCCTTTATTCGACACAACGCAACAGCAGCCAAAAAGTAATCATGACATTACGAAACTATCTAATTGGCATGATGATCAGCACTATTTTCTGCTGGGCTTCTTGGATTATGATTTTGATTTATGTTGATCCGGAGTCAACGGGAGTAGTTGGCTTGAGCGCTTTTTATGTTAGTCTGTTTTTTGCCATGATTGGCACGTTGACACTGCTAGGATTTTATTTACGGGTTTGGTTTTCGCATAATGAGATTTTATTCGCTCACGTTGGGCCGTCTTTTCGCCAAGCGATATTTTTGTCGTTAGTGCTGGTGGGCTCACTGACGCTGCAATCTTTTCGTTTATTAACTTGGTGGGACGGAGCTTTATTTATCGCGGCCGTTGCCTTATTAGAATTTTACTTTATTAGTCGGCAAAGTGTGGCCAAGCGCTGATCACAAATCAGCCCGGATTGTTTTACGAATAACACGAATACAATATGCAGGAAAAAATTGAAAAAATTACACCCGCCCGCAACGCTTCGCGTAGCGAGTCGGGCAGGCAAATAACACGGATATAAATATGCAGGAACAAATAGAGAAAATTAAGCAAGGAGCATTAACCGAGATCGGTCGTTGCCAGAGCGAAAAAGAGTTGGAGAAAATTCTCTACAAGTATTTAGGTCGTAAAGACGGCCAGCTAACGGCTATTTTGCGAGGGGTGAGTGAATTACCAGAAGAACAGCGCCAAACGATAGGTAGTTTGGCTAATAAGGCCAGAGCCGAGATCGATCAGGCTTTGCAAAAGAAAAAGGCAGGAATGGCAAATGCTGGGGCGGCTCAGACTGGCTATTTTGACGTGACGGTGCCGGGGGCTAAGCCGACAACTGGCCACATGCATCCTTTGACACGAATTCGTTTGGAGGTGCAAGATATTTTTAAATCAATGGGCTTCAAGGTTTATGAGGGAAACGAACTTACCGATCTATATTATAATTTCCTGTCCTTAAATTTTCCCGACAATCACCCGGCTATGGATAGCTACGACACCTTTTTTATTAAAGAAGATCCAAAAAAGAAAATTAAACCAGAAGAGCGACGGATGATGCGAGCGCACACTTCGAATATGCAGGTGCGTATTATGGAACAAAACAAGCCACCACTCAAGGTAATTGTACCCGGTCGTTGTTTTCGCAATGAAGCCACTGATGCTAGTCACGATCATACCTTCCATCAAGTAGAAGGCTTTGTGGTAGATGAGAATATTTCGATTGCTAATTTAGTTTATACGCAAAAAGCTTTGCTTAGTAAAATATTTGGTCAAGAAGTAAAGGTGCGTTTGCGTCCAGGGTATTTTCCTTTTGTCGAACCAGGTTTCGAGCTTGATTGCAGCTGTATTATTTGCGGGGGTAAGGGTTGTAGTGTTTGCAAGCGGACCGGTTGGGTAGAGCTTATACCTTGTGGCATGATACACCCCAAAGTATTAGAGTCAGCTGGTTATCCTAAGGGTAAATATACTGGTTTTGCTTTCGGCATGGGTTGGTCGCGCTTGGCAATGATGAAGTATGAGATTGATGATGTGCGACTTTTATTGAATGGCGACATGCGCTTTTTAGAACAATTTTAAATTCTGATATAAGAAAAAATATATGTCAAAAGGTGATGTAGCTGGAGCTCATCATGGCGAGGAAACTGATGATACTGGGAAAGAACATCAAGGTAGTAAATTAGATAGTTTACTGGATCAGGCTATAGATGGACTCGAAAGATTTGGTGATAAGCTACAGGGACTATCAGAAGAAGAATTGACTCTTCTAAAAGCCAAAATTGACGAGACAGTGAGTGTTGTTGTTAATAAAATTGAAAAAAAGACACCAGGAGCTACAAGATATCTAGCGGAGCGTCTTAGGGGTGATGATAAAAATGAGGGCAAAAGAAGTAGGCCGCGTAAAAAGTTAGATGAAACAGCGGATGTTGTACTCGGGAGATTAACTTTTTTGCAGAGGCCCAGGAGCGAAGTCGTAGATTTGAAGAAAGGGGCAAGCAACTCACTGAATTTGTGGATGGACTGATAGAACGGAAAGAATTAGAACCTTCTTATAAAATTTATTTAACGCGAGGCAATGAGCCTAATGAAATGCCTACAACAGATAATTGGGGGAGATTAACTGTTAATTACAGAACAGGATCTTTAGAATTTTGCCAGAGATTTATTTTAGCCAATGTTGATAAAATTAATGAAATTAGTGCTGCATTATTTAAACAAGAACTAGATTTAATTGGAAAGACAAAGGAGAATCATTTCAAGATTAAATATTCAGATTCTACAAACTTTACAAATTCTGAAGATGGTCACAAAGTCGAGCGTACTCCCAGCCAGATTTTGGCTAGAGCAAATGAGATAGCAGACAGATTGATGGAGCAAGGAAGTTTCAGGTCATCCAGAGGAGATGAAGATGTTTCAGTTGTTGTCTTCTTGGATAATAAAGAGAACTATTTTCAAGAATTTGAGGCAGAAGAAAGTTTCCATCATGTAATGATTGTTATTAATATAAATGATACCATTGACGAAAATATAGATTTTATCACAACAGAAGCAAGCAATAATAATATAACTTTAGCCAAGGATTCTGTCGTTAACAAAAAACCATGAAAATCTCACGCAACTGGTTAAATGAATACGTAAATATTAAAAGTACCAAACCGACTAAAGTTGGTGAGACTTTGACAATGGGCATTGCCGAAGTAGAGGGCGTACAGGAATTAGGCGCCGGTCTAGATGATGTGGTGGTAGGAGAAATGAAGGAAATCAAGAAGCATCCCAACGCCGATAAGTTATTTGTCTCTCAGGTAGATGTCGGTGAGGCCAAGCCGCGCCAAGTTATTTTTGGCCAGGTAGTAGCCCTCAAAGTGGGTGATAAGTTGCCAATTGCGTTGGCGCCAGCCAAACTGCCCGGGGGTATGAAGGTTAAAAAAACAAAATTGCGGGGAGTGGATTCGGCCGGAATGTGCTGTCTTAATTCTGAGCTAGGCATTTTAGACCAAGCGGACGATGTTAATTTTTTCCCGAAATCGATCAAAAATGGTACTAAGATCGCTAAAGCGCTCGGACTGGACGACGCCATTCTGGAAATTGATAATAAGTCGCTAACGCACCGGGCGGATCTATTTTGTCACGTCGGGATTGCCCGCGAACTAGCTGCTTTATTAAGCAAAAAACTCACTTTGCCAAAATTAACCAAGCCTAAGGCTGGCACTAAATACAAGCTAAACATCACCGTTAAAGACAAAAAGCTTTGTTATCGCTACGCTGGCATTATTCTGGACAGCATTAAAATCAGTCCTTCACCTGACTGGATGCAAGCTCATCTCAGTGCGGCCGGGATGCGACCGATCAATAACGTAGTTGATATCACTAACTATGTCATGCTCGAGTATGGCCAGCCCTTGCACGCTTTCGATGTGGCCAAGCTCAAGAGCAAGAAAGAGAAGGAAAAGAGCATTGTTGTTCGAGCGGCCAAGAAAAATGAAACAATAACAACCCTAGACGGCGAGACGAGAAAATTAAGCGAGAAAGTAATCGTGATCGCCGACGAAAAAGAGCCAGTAGCCATTGCTGGCATTATGGGCGGAGCCAGTACCGAGGTCAGTGAAAAAACCACTACCATTGCCATCGAATCAGCTAACTTCAACGAAACACTCATTAGAAAAGCTTCGCAGGAATTAGGTCTACGCACTGAAGGTAGTATCCGGCATGAAAAAGGACTCAGTCTGGATTTACCGGAACAAGGTTTGCTGCGGGCGATTGATTTACTACAGAAACACGCTGGTGCTAAAATAGTCAGCAAGGTCACTGATACTTTAGCCAAAAAACTAAAGCCGGCCACAGTCAAATTAGACCTAGAGTATTTAAATAAGCTAGTTGGTGTCGATATTCCCAAAACCAAAGTTAGCAGCATCCTCAAAAGTCTAGAATTCAAAGTGAAAGGGCAGGGGAAGACGCTGGATGTAGAAGTGCCAATTTTTCGGACGGATATCGCGATTCCGGAAGACCTAATCGAGGAAGTAGCACGGGTATATGGCTATGACAATGTTACGCCACAAGAAATTACGGGCGTGCTTGAGCCAGTAGAAGAGTTACCGGACATGCATTGGGGAGACAAGATCACGGAAGTCTTAGTGGGAGCTGGCTTTACCGAAATGCAGAATTATTCTTTCTATGGTGAAAAGTTGCTCCGACGGTGTCTGTTGACGAGTAAAGATCACATTGAGCTGGCTAATCCGATGTCGGAGGATTTGCAATATTTGCGAACATCTTTGTTACCCTGGTTATTTTACGACGTTGCCAAAAATATCCGCGAATTCGATCAGATCAACCTTTTTGAAATTGGCCATGTCTATTTTCCCGGCTGTGAAAGCAAAGCCTTATCAGGTGTAATGCTAGGCAACAAAGAAAAGGTGTTTTATGATCTCAAAGGAGTGATCGAGCTGTTACTGAAAAAATTAAATATTTCCTATCAGACGTGCGAGCTGGCCAGAACAGCCGACTGTGAATATTGGAATATGTATGCTGTCGGGCGATCGCTACAGTACATGAGCGGGAAAGATATACTGGGCACACTTTCGTTGCTAGATCAGCGGGTAGCGACTAATTTCAACATCAAAGGTAAAAAATTAGCCTTTTTCAGCTTCTCTATTGATCAGTTAGCGCAAAAAGCTTCAAGCTTAACCAAATACCAGCCCTTGCCGAAATTTCCTCCGGTAACACTGGATATAGCGTTAGTGGTCAAACAATCTATGCCAGCGGGGAAGATCATGAAATTTATCCAGGAGCGAGGTAGGCCGCTGCTAGAGAAAGTGGAGTTATTTGACGTTTATAGCGGTAAACAACTAGATGGTGGGCAGAAGAATCTAGCCTTTCATTTGACCTACCGGGCGCAAGATCGGACACTCCAGGATAAAGAAGTAGAGGCAATACAGCAGAAATTAGTTGGCGCTTTGGAAAATGAGCTAGGAGCGCGAGTACGAAAGTAAGTTTTTCAAGCCAAAGTGGATATGATACAATCTAAGTAGCTTAGATTAAGTAAATAACAACAAAAAACACCATGACTGACGAATACGATGGGGCTCGGACTGATAAGGACATCCTACAAGATATAGAGCGAGAGTTGTTGGTGGATGAGGTGGTTTCTACGGACAATGTACAGGTACAGGTAGAGAATGGCAAAGTAATTCTCACGGGCGAGGTGGGTAGTTTGGAAGTAAAACAAAAAGTGGGAGACATTGCTGAGAATGTTAACGGAGTAGTGCTGGTTAATAATGATCTGCGGATAGAAAGGATCTAAAATAAGAACTTACGTGCTTGATGCATTTCTTCGTTGGAGCTGCGGTGCTCGTTTGATGTATGTTTGAATACATCTCACTTCACTCCTCGCTCCGCCTCGAACTACATTCAAGCACGTAAGTTCTAAAAAACACATATGATAATAGAATATGTCACATGGTGGTACAGCCGTGGCTTGTTAAGGTTTTTTAAATATTGCCGGGCTTATATTGTTATTCTGGCAGATGCTTTTTCTCTCAAAGTTGCAATTTCAACTTTCTTTGCTCCTTGGAAAAAAGACTCTACGCCCACCCAAGGACAGTCCTTGGATGTGAAATTCCGGATCTGGGGCTTTAATTTAATCGCCCGGGGTTTTGGTATGATAATAAAGTTTTTCACGACCATTGTTTTTTTATTGGTTTTTCTGATTCTAGTAATATTAGAAATAATTGCTTTTATTGTTTGGCTCGCTTTCCCTTTTCTAATAGTTGAGATGTTTCTGCTCGGCTTTTTTTATTTATTAGGAGCGTGATTATAAATGACTTTTTATTTCAACGGTCAAAAATCAATTAACAGACGCAAGGCAGCTGTATACGATCTAGGACAAAGCAAGCTGGTCAAGTTTTTTTATGTTTTATTGATAGTGATCGGTTTTCTCGGCCTAGCTGTCCCAGTTTTATATTATCTGCCGCTTATTTCTCTTTCCTTTTTTAACTTAATCACTTTAGGGCTGTCTTTTATCTTATTCTCTATTTCATTGGGGTTAGTGTCGTTTTCGATTTTTTATCGCAGTGTAGTTGTTAATCATGCTCCACGTACATCGCTGACGAAGGTACAGCAGCTCATTAGTCAGGGCAAAACGGTTAACCTAGCTAATTTTGTTTCTCTGCCGGCTTTGTCGGCTATTGAGCAAGCTTATTCTGATGGCAAAACGACGGCTAAAATAAAGAGCTCTGATTTTTTGCGGGCTCTTTTGGAAAATAATCGAATTGGCTTTATCACCATGCGCATGGGGATTCCCCCTAAGGATTTTCTGGCTAATCTCGATAAGTTTTACCAAGAAAATCAGGCGGATGATACTGAACATGAAATAGCCAGTATGGTTGGTGGTGCCCTGCCAATTGCTATTGCCGAGGGTCATCAGACTATCGAAGTGGGGGATATTTTTGTCTTGTTATCGCAGCTGGATACCTTTTTTCACAAATTAGCTTTCAATTTAGATATTAAGCTGGAGGATATTGCCAATATTGTTAGTTGGGAAACAACTGTCCAGCAGAGACAGCGAGAGATGAAATTTAATCCCGATAAACTTAAGCTAAAAGGCGGAATTGGCAAGGAATGGGCATCTGGTTATACCCGAGCTTTGTCTCGTTTTGCCTATGATTTGACTCCAGCGGTGATTAATTTCCCCCATAAATATTTAACTCATCAATCGGAACTAGATAGGATGGAAAAAATACTAGCCAAATCTTCTCATCATAACGTGTTGCTGGTGGGGGAGCCGGGAGTTGGTAAAGAGACTTTAGTGTTGTTTCTGACTAAAAAAATCAAAGAAGGTCATTCGGGAAAAACCTTGGGACGGCGCAAGATTATGAAATTAGACATTGACTATTTGCTGGCGGGAGCGAAAACGTCCGGAGAGATTATTGAAAGGCTGACGGCTGCTTTGCAGGATGCAGTGCAAGCGGGCAATATTATGCTCTACATTGACAACATTAACGCCCTTTTCACTAGTGGACAGGAGGGAGTGGGAGCAGTTGATGCTTCTCAGGTCTTGATACCTTATTTGGAAAACCCCCAGTTGTATATTATTGCTACGACTAGTCAGGCAGGCTGGCATCAGAGTATTGAACCGCGTAAAATAGCGGCGGAGAAATTCGAAAAGATAGAGGTAGCTGAGCCAGCGCCGGAGCAAGTAATCAAGGTACTGGAAGAGCATGTTCCCCTGGCTGAACATAAAGCGAAAGCTCTAGTTAGCTACAAGGCTCTGCAGGCAATTGTCGAGTTAGCTGATAAATACATGTATGACAAGGCATCACCGGAAAAAGCAATTAATTTATTGGACGGAATAGCTACCCAGGCGCCAGCCGGTTTAATTATATCTGATAAGGATGTCGCCGCCTTTTTAGAACAAAAACTGGGTATACCAGTGGGTGAGGCAGCTGGTCAAGAAAAAGATAAGCTATTACATCTGGAAGAAATTTTGCATCGGCGAGTTATTGGGCAGAATGAAGCAGTGACGGCAGTAGCTAACGCTCTGCGGCGGGCGCGAACAGGTGTTAAAAAAGGTCAGAAACCGATTGGCAGCTTTTTATTCTTAGGGCCGACCGGTGTAGGTAAGACGGAAACTTGCAAAGCCCTGGCCGAGTCTTATTTCGGTAGCGAGGACAGAATAATCCGGTTTGATATGAGTGAGTATCAAGATATAGCCAGTATTCATCGTTTTATTGGCGCTCCTCCGGGCACAGCTGGGGCGAAAGCGGGCGGAGAGTTAACTAATGCTGTCAAAGACGACCCTTTTTCCCTAATCTTGTTTGATGAGCTAGAGAAAGCTCACCCCAATATTCTTAATCTATTTTTACAGTTACTAGACGAGGGTTGGTTGACTGATTCTTCGGGACGCAAAGTGCGGTTTAGTAATTCAATTATCATCGCTACTTCCAATGCCGGGGCGGAATTTATTCGAAAATCTCTCAAGCAAAATCTGGACGCTGAGAATTTAAAGCAACGACTACTAGACCATTTGCAAAGCGAGGGCTTGTTCCGACCGGAATTTATCAATCGTTTTACGGAAGTAGTTAGTTTTCAACCACTTTCTCCGACTGACGTCAAAACTATCACCGAACTACTAGTGAATAAATTTGTCGTTCAAATTATGGATGAGAAGGGTATTGATATTGAAATAACTCCAGCGGCCATCGAAAAAATAGCTGAGCTTGGCTACGATCCACTATTAGGAGCGCGTCCCATTAAGCGCACCATCCAGCAAAAAGTAGAAAATTGGTTAGCTAAGAAAATGTTGTCTGGAGAAGTAGAGCGGGGGAGTAAACTAGTCATCGATCAGTCAGATATAGAAAATTAGTCATGGAAACTCTATATATTTTACCTCTAGGCGACATAGATAAGGACAGTCTGCGTAGATTAGGCAGTGGAATCAAAGATATTTTGCCGCTCTCGATCAGAGTATTAGATAAAACAGACTTGCCAGCGCACACTTACAACAAAGCTCGACAGCAGTATAATTCTAGTCAGATTATTCGAGAGATGAGCTTATATGACTTTGGCAGTGTTAATAAGGTGCTCGGGGTAAGCGTGGCTGATCTTTATTCAACTGATTTAAGTTTTGTTTTTGGTGAGGCGGAAGCGCCGGGACGCACTGCTCTTATTTCTCTAAAGCGACTGGATCCACAGTTTTATAAGCAAGAAACTGACAACAAGGTATTAGAAGTTCGTACCCTTAAAGAAGCTATGCACGAATTAGGTCATACCTATAGCTTATCTCATTGTCCAGATAAGGGTTGTGTAATGTATTATGCCCAGTCTATAGAGGATGTGGACAATAAAGGGGATATATTTTGTCCGCGCTGCCAGAAGTTGTATGAAATGTATAATTCTTGAACTTGGAATAGAGAGTGGCTATCTCAATTTCTTACCAAATCGCAACCGCCAAACCATTAGAATAGCCTCGCCAAAAATCTGCTTAGAAAACTTCGACTGGCCTACTTGCCGGTCAGTGAAGGTGATAGGGACTTCCTTGATTTCAAAACCAGCCTGGTGTGTTCGATAAGTAAGCTCGATTTGAAAAGAATAACCATCAGATTTGATGCTACTCAGATCCAACTTTTTAAGGACTTTAGCCGAAAAACACTTGAAACCAGAAGTAAGATCGTGAATAGGTAAGCCCAAGATCGTTTTGGCGTAAAGAGTTCCGCCGCGACTAATTATTTTCCTTAGCAGACTCCAGTTACTTATTTGACCACCGGACACGTAGCGTGAACCGAGTACGAGATTGTTATCGTGAGCAGCCGCTAGCAACTTAGGAATATCAGCGGGAGAGTGGGAAAGATCGGCATCCATTTCTAAGATATAATCGGCCTGAGTGGCTAGCGCTTGCTCAAAACCAGCCAAGTAGGCACTACCTAGCCCCATTTTCTGGGAACGCTTGAGCAAAGAAATTTTACCAGGATATTTGTTAGCCAAGCGAGTAACTTCCACGGCGGTACCATCGGGCGAATTATCATCAACGATAATAAGCGAGCCAGCTATCTGGTGATCTCGGAAGATGTTGATGATCTGCGGCACCAGCTGAGCAATATTCTTTTTTTCGTTATAGGTTGGCAGGATTATAGCAACTTTGTTAGTCACGGGATGTTGTTATCTAAGTTTTTTCATTTTACTCTATTATCAATGAAACTGGAACGTGAAATTAGACGATTTCTACGGCGAAATTGGCCACTGCTACTTATTTTAGGGCTGGCAATATTTTTTCGCTTTTACCACTTAGAAGAATTCCTGCATTTTGCTAATGATGAGGGGCGAGATGCTTATGTAGTTAAGGAAATAGTAGAGCAGGATATTTTCCGTCTAACTGGTCCCGCGGCTTCTATCGGTGGTTTTAGTTTAGGACCGTTTTTTTATTATTTTTTGCTTCCTTTTTATCTTATCTTTAATTTGCATCCGGTGGCCGGTGGTTTCGCGGTCGCGCTCCTGGACTTATTCACCATCGGTCTAATTTACTTTTTTACCAAGCGACATTTTTCTCAGCTAGCAGCTATTTTTGCTACTCTGTTGTATGCCACTTCCTTTTGGGTAAATCTCTATGAACGTTGGGGCTGGAATCCCAACGTGTTGCCGTTTTTTACCATCCTAACTTTTTGGCTGTGTTCACGAGTATTTTTTTGTCGACCGAAATTACGAGCAAGGTATCTGCTGGCGCTGGGAGCTACTGTCGGTTTAGCGGTGCAGGCTCACGCTCAGGGCATCTGGCTGCTGCCCTTGATATTTTTGCTATTTATAGCCGGCAATAAAGGCATTCAACAGGGGTCATTCAGTATTAAACGCTATCTTAAGTTATTCGTTGTATTTTTGTCTTCGTTCTTGTTGGTCAATTTACCTAGCTTGATATTTGAAGTTAAAACTGGCGGCCAGAATAGTCGAGCGATTATTAATTGGATCTTTTCTATTAGGGAGAGTCAGGCCTTTGGGGTTAGGATTGAACAGGGGGTGGGGGATTTTATTAATTTCTGCGGGCAATTGATTTTTAGTCAGGGCGATGAGTTGCTTGTTTTGCTCATGTTGTTAGCTCCCAGCTTTTATCTAGTTCATCGCTATCGTAAATTAGTAGTTTCCCTGTGGACGGATTCGAACCGTCGCAGCTTTTTTGCTTTACGGGCGATATTGTCACTTACGACTTTGGTGTTCTTTTCTTTTTTCTTAATTTCCGAGAAGAAATATTTCCACTTTTTTATTATCCTGGCGCCAGCTTTGTTTATTTATCTAGGATTCTTGTTGGCGCGCTTGTATCGAATATCGAATTGGTTCGGGGTGGGAGTGTTATTAATGATTGGTTTATTATCCCTATCTAATATTACTACTACCACTAGCTACTGGAGTTATTTAGAGACTGGAGCGTTGACACAGGAATTTGATTTGCCTCTCAAAGATATGCAGGCTGCAGTGGACTACTTGGTTGCTAATAGCTGTGCTGAAACGCGCGTTAAAGGAGAGGGGATTGAGGATGAGCGTCGAGCTTTTGAGTACTTGTTTGCTCGGGCTGGTCGCAGTGTCGTTTGGGTGGAAGACTGCAGTGACTATGAGTTTATGGTAACGCGGGATTTGACGGGGGCCGGGGAGCGGTTTGGGCGGCTAATGGTACTTGAAGAGCAAGAAGAATTAAGGTAAAATAGATTTTATTAGAACCATTTAAGATGGATTTTTTATTACCTTTAGAAAAATTAAATAAAGATTCTATCGCTCAAGCTGGTGGCAAAGGTGCTTCGCTAGGCGAGATGGTCGGAGCTGGTTTTCCGGTGCCGCCTGGTTTTGTGGTGTCAGCCTCCGCTTTTGATAAATATTTGGCCGATAGCGATATTGGCGTAGAGATAGAATCGGCCTTAGACAAGGTCAAACCAGAAGATATAGAGTCGGTGGAAGAGGCAGCCGAAGTGATAAAGCATTTGATTCACCGAACCAAGATGGATTCTGATTTGCAGGAGGAGATTTTGACCGAATTCGAAAAATTATCGGCTAAATTTGTGGCCGTACGTTCCTCCGCCACCGCCGAGGATAGCAAGATAGACAGCTGGGCGGGGGAGTTAGAAAGTTATTTAGATACAACGGAAGATAATTTGCTAGCTCGGGTGCGAGATTGCTGGGCTTCGCTTTTCACCCCGCGAGCAATATTTTATCGTTTCGCGCGTAAGTTGGAAAAGAACCAAGTAAGTGTAGCGGTCGTGGTGCAAGAGATGATAGAATCGGAAGTAGCGGGCGTGGCTTTTTCTGTTCACCCGATTACTAAAGATCACAACCAAATGATTATCGAGGCTGGTTGGGGATTAGGGGAATCGATTGTGTTAGGGAAAATCACCCCCGATTCATACGTGGTTGATAAAGAAAAAGAGAAAATTGTTGATTTAAATGTTTCCGAACAAGAAAAAAAGATAATCCGTCGGGGAGATAAAGGGGGAGTTAAAGAAGTATCAGTTCCCGCTAGCCATAAGGACAAGCAAAAGCTGTCGGCAGAAAAAATAATTGAGCTGGCACGCATCGTTAAAAAGGTTGAACAACATTATAGTTCACCACAGGATGTCGAGTGGGCGTACGTGGCTGGCAAATTTTATATAGTTCAATCACGACCAATAACAACTTTGTAAACTGTTTAGAGAGGGCAAGGACTGTCCTTGAACCCTAACCCTTAATTAAAAATAATAATGAAAAACATTCTCGTCACGGGCTCTCTGGCCTACGACTACATCATGAATTTCAAAGAACGTTTCGCTGATCACATTTTACCCGACAAGGTTCATATTTTGAATGTCAGTTTCGGGGTGGATAATCTGACCAAGCAGTTAGGTGGGACTGCTGGTAATATTGCTTATAACCTATCTTTATTAGGCGAGCGGCCAACTATCGCGGCCACGGCGGGCAAAGATTTTACCGAATACACTGAGTGGTTACAGTCAAACAAAATTGCCACCGACCGTATTAAAATTTTACCTAAGGAATATACCGCTTCGGCTCATATTATTACGGATATTGATAATAACCAGATTACTTCTTTTCATGCTGGGGCGATGCTGGGTCATGATTTTTCCCTCCAAGAGACAATTGATAAAGTAAAACCGGAATTAGCCATTTTAGCTCCCGATTGTAAGGATGGAATGATTAGACATGCGACTGAACTGCGAGAAGCCGACATTCCTTTTATCTTCGATCCTGGCCAAGGAATGCCTTTATTTAACAAAGAAGAGCTTATTGGTATGATCACGGGCTCGAAAGTAGCGATTTTCAATGATTATGAGTTACAACTTTTTCGGGATAAAACGGGGCTGAGCCAGGAGAAGGTAGAGGATTTTACCGAATATTTAATTGTTACGCTAGGGGGGAAAGGATCAATTATTTATCACCAGGGCAAAGAACATAAAATCCCGACAGCTAAACCGAAAAATACTTCTGATCCGACTGGAGCGGGGGACGCCTATCGAGCGGGGATAATAAAAGGATTGCTAAATAAGATGCCTATAGATAGAATGGGGAAAATGGCTGCTCTAGCTAGTGTTTATACAGTAGAGCTGTATGGGACACAGACCCATAAATATACATTGGCCGAATTTAAAAAAAGGTATCAGGAGAATTTTGCCGAGAAATTAGAAATTTAAAAGTTATCCTTCGACAGGCTCAGGAAATATTTGTGGTGAGCCCGTCGAATCAAAAAATTAGTTTAATTAACAAAAGCAATGAAGTACGACGTCAAAGACTTAAAACTAGCTCCTAAAGGTAAAAAACGAATCGAGTGGGCTGATAGGCAAATGCAGGTATTAACTTTAATTAGGAAAGAGTGGCAGAAAAAGAAGCCTCTCAAGGGCCAAACCATCGCTGCTTGCTTACACGTTACTTCCGAGACAGCTAATTTAATGCGGACGCTTAAAGATGGTGGCGCGCAGGCAGTTTTGTGTGCTTCTAATCCACTCAGTACACAGGATGATGTAGCTGCTTCTTTGGTCAAAGATTATAAAATTCCAGTACTAGCCATTAACGGAGAGGATAATAAAACTTATTATCGCCATCTAAATGCGGCCTTGGACTATAAGCCTAACATCACGATGGATGATGGGGCTGATTTGGTTTCGCTTCTGCATTCTAAGCGGAAGGCACAAGCTGAAGAGATATGGGGTAGTACCGAAGAGACTACGACGGGCGTGATCAGATTGCGAGCTCTAGAGCAGCGTGGCTTACTAAAATTTCCGGTGGTGGCTGTCAACGATGCTCAGACTAAACATTTCTTTGATAATCGTTATGGCACTGGCCAGTCAACAATGGATGGCATTATTCGAGCCACTAATGTTCTTCTAGCCGGTAAGAATATAGTAGTTGTCGGTTATGGCTGGTGCGGTAAGGGAGCAGCGATGCGGGCGGAAGGATTGGGAGGTAAAATTATTGTTACTGAGATAGACCCTGTTAAAGCTTTGGAAGCTCGAATGGATGGTTATGATGTCATGCCTATTGCGCAGGCAGCTAAGGCCGGTGATATATTTGTGACGGTGACCGGAAATATTAATGTGATCGATGTCCCACATTTTAAGACCATGAGAGATGGAGCAATAGTATGTAATTCTGGTCACTTCAATGTGGAGCTTAATTTAGCCGGTCTAAACAAAATTACCAAAAAGAAGCGGGAAGTGAGAGATTTCGTAGTTGAACATACCTTAAGCGGCGATAAACGAGTTTATATTTTAGCTGAAGGTCGTTTAATTAATTTAGCTTCTGCCGAAGGACATCCGCCGACAGTAATGGATATGAGTTTTGCTAATCAAGCTTTGGCAGCTCAGTATGTCGTAGATAATCACAACAAATTAGAGAAAAAAGTTTACGATGTAGCCGAGGCAGTTGATCAAAGGATTGCTCGTGTCAAGCTCAAATCTATGGGCATTAAGATTGATACTCTAACCAAGGAACAAAAAAAGTACCTAGCCGATTGGGAACAGGGTACTTAGAAAATTATTTCTTTTACCTTTTTAAAAATCTGTCGTAAGCCACGGCAGATTTTGTTTTTACTCTACTTCATATCCCTCTCTCTGCCATTCAACAAAACCGTCCAATAAATTGATTGCGTCTAGGTATCCTTCCTTGATCAGTTGTTTTACGACAATAGGACTGCGATTACCGGCCTGATCGTAAACAATAACTTCTTTGTCTTTTGAGATATCTTGTAGATTTTTGGCTACACCGGCAAAAGGGATATGTACAGCATTCTTGATGTGACCCGCTTCATATTCTTCTTTTTCTCGCACGTCGAGAACCACTATACCATCATAGATTGTCAGCTTGTCATTCAGTTCTTTGGAGTTGATGTTTTTGATTGTAATTTCGTTGCCAGCCATAATTGGGTAGCCAGCTTCGGCCCAAGCAGTGATGCCACCAGCCAGTTTTTTGACGTCAGTATAATCAGAAGTTAACAGAATTTCCGCTGCTCGCGAACAAGAATCGCAACCCTCACCGTTGTCTATAGTAATTATGGTTTTGTTTTTGGGTAGTTCAGTGATTCTAGCGTTAAGTTCATCTAGAGGCATTGAAATCGCCTGCGGTAAACTTGCTTTTATGTTATCATCACGACTTTGTACATCTAATAAAACCAATTCTTCTCCGGCAGTGATTGCCCATTTTAATTCATCGACGCTGATTTCCGGGATAACCAATTGACCCTCAGTGTTCTCGGCAACGGAATTATCTTTTTTGGAGTCATTTTTTTCCGGCAACCAAAGCTTAACAATAAAAAGAGCGATTCCCGCTAAGGTTATTAATACCAGAAAAACCAAAATAGCTGCTTCACGTTTAGTTTTATTGGGCATAGTATTTATAATAAATCTTCTGGGTCAATATCAACAATACAGTCAGTTTGGCTAGCAGCAGGCGTAAAGATATCCCGTTGGGATTTCTTCAGGCCGCCCTTTATTTTACAAATGATGTTCCAGCGGTAACGGTTACGCACGCGAGAGAAAAAAGCGGGAGCGGGACCGAGTATCTCGATCGGTTGCTTATTTTTGATTATAACTTGCTTAATTGTCTTTGCCAATGCTGTTATTTGCTCTTGGACTTTTTCCGCCGAGCGGTGTTGACAAATTATTTTTACCAACTGGCTATAAGGAGGGTAATTGAGAGCCTGGCGTTCTTTGATTTCCGCTTGGTAAAATTTGTGATAGTCATGTTGCGCCGCCGCTTTAATAATTGCGTTTTTAGGATTGTAGGTTTGCAAGATTACTTGGCCGCGTTTTTGGCCGCGTCCCGTTCGCCCGGCCACTTGAGTGATTATTTGGAAGGCTCGTTCGTTAGAACGAAAATCGGGAAAATTAAACAGCACATCAGCCGAAATGATCCCCACCAGATCCACGTTGGGCAAATCCCAGCCTTTAGTAATCATCTGGGTGCCAATCAGAATATCATATTCACCGGAGGAAAAATTGTGAAAAACTTGCTGGTGAGCGTCTTTCTGATCCATGCTATCACGGTCGGCGCGGGCGATTTTCGCTGCCGGGAATAATTTTTGTAGTTCGTGCTCGACCTTTTGCGTACCGGTACCAAAATATTTAATAAATTGGCTATCGCATTCGGGGCACAAAGTAGGGGAGCTAGTTTGATAATTGCAGTGGTGGCAAATTAAGTCTTTGTCGGCAGTGGGCGTTGACTGTAAGTGATAAGTGAGAGAAACGCTGCAATTGGGACACTCGACTACGTAGCCGCAGTCACGACACATCACAAAAGTGGAAGCACCGCGTCGGTTAATAAAAAGCAAGGCTTGTTTTTTTTCCGCCAACACCTTCTCAAGTGTGGCAGCTAGTTTTTCACTAAAGATAGAATAGTTTCTTTTTTTAATCTCCTGGCGCATGTCGACGATTTCAACTTTGGGTAATTCTAAGCCGCCGGCGTAACGTTGCGGGAGCTCTAGTAGGGTGTGTTTCTTTGTCTTGGCATTGTAGTAACTTTCCAGACTAGGAGTGGCACTACCCAAAATAACTACCGATTGAGTGAATTCGGCTAACTTAAGGGCGGTCTCGCGGGCGTGATAGCGCGGTTGCTGGTCGTATTGTTTGTAGCTAGCGTCGTGTTCTTCGTCGATTATGATCAGGCCGAGATTTTGCGTAGGGGCGAAGATGGCGGAACGGGGGCCAATAATGATTTTAGCTTGGCCACTGATGATTTTCTGCCACTCGGTATATTTTTCGCCACCAGTCATTTTACTGTGGAGAATGGCCAGCTTATCAGCGCCGAAGCGAGCGGCAAAACGTTCAATGTTCTGAGGGGTGAGAGAGATTTCTGGGACAAGAAGAATTGTTTGTTTATCTTTTTTAAGAACCTCTTGAATAGCGCGCATATAGATTTCGGTTTTGCCGGAGCCAGTGACGCCGTGGAGGAGGAAGGATTGGTACTGATGAGCTTTGAGGGCTTTTCCGACTGGTTTATAGGTTTCGGCTTGGTCAGAAGTGAGGCGAGGGAATTTAGTAGTGATTTTGGCGGAGTTGACGGCAGTTTTTTTCGTCCGCTTGAGACGCGGCCAGAGCATAGTTTTAATTACCAAGCCTAGAGAGGTCTGGTAATATTCCGCTACCCACTTAGCTAGCTGGAGGTGAGCAGGCGTCAGCACATTTTTTTCCGGGAAAATTTCGGTGACGGGTTTTACTTGATAAGGTAATTTTTTAGTGATCGGTTTTTCAGCCACGATCGCTCGTACTTGGCGATTACGCAGGGGAACCAGCACTTCTTGCCCGGGCTGCAGTTCTTCTTTCTCCGGAGCCAAATAGGAAAAAACCTGATTTTTGTCAGGGGGGATGTTGGTGGCCGGGATGACGTTTACAATTTTATTAGGCATTATGTTCACGAGTGTATTTATCTCTTATTCCATTCTAACATCGCGTCGGGTCTTGGCAAGATAGAGAGAGTGGGTAAAGAGGGGAGAGGTTGTGTGGATTGCGTGGATGTCAGTCACCAGGTTAGCACCAGACCCAGACAGAGAGGTCTAAAGCGTGAATTCAAGGTTCTATTGCCCCACCTTCATTGTCC
>JABMPQ010000002.1 GCA_013202585.1 Parcubacteria group bacterium
CTACTTTTACTCCTACCAAAATGACAATGATCGTAACCAAAGGATTAAGACCCACCACTCGTTGCATTACCTTGGGCACGAGGATATGATTTTCCAATTGCTGCACCGCAATGTATAAAATCAAGACAAACAGGGCCAGAATAGGCCGTTGGGTAAAGGCTAAGAAAACTGCCGGCACGGCTGAGATAATCGGTCCGAGATAAGGAACAATTTCCAGCAACCCACCCAAAATGGCTAAGATCAAGGCATATTTAACACCCAGTAAACTCAACCCAACATAAAGCATAATACCAACTACCAACCCCAACATAATCTGACCGCGCAACCAATAGCCAATTTGCTTCTGGATACGACCGGCTAAGTTTTCAATGTAGGGACGATGTTTCATCGGCGCCAGCGAGCGAATAAATTTTTTCAGGCTATCTTCTTGAACAGTGAAATAGAACGACAGGACAAAAACAATCACAATTGAAAACACAACTCCGAGAATACCGGAAATCGTCCCAAAAACACTAAAGGATTCGCCACTGACATTAGTACCAATCGAACTTAACGAGACAAACATATTGTCAAAAGTTTCCTGACCAACAACATCCCGGGCAACACTCACCTTATCTACTATTGCCTGCGCGTATTCTGGTGACACATCGATCAGCTGCTGCGCCTGTTCTAAGATGGGTGGAATTAGCAAACTAACAACCAGGACTGCCGCCCCGATAATAAGAGCGAAGATTAAAATGACGCTCAACCAACGCGGTACCCTCTTTTTATGCAACCAATCTACCCAGGAATCAATCGCTGAGGCAATCACAATTGCGACCACTATCATTAGCAATAGATCGCGGATTAGATAGAGAAATAGCAAACCCACTACAATCGCAATGGCTTTCAGGAAAGTAACGAGTGAAACGTCGAAGATGACTTTTTTGTTTTCTGTTGGCATAAAATTATTATAAATTAAACACTTAGAAGCTTTTCAAACTTCTCTTCGTCCTTATACGGCCCAACTATTGCTAAATTCAGCTTACTATTTTTTATTACTTGCCCGGCGACTTTTTGAATATCAGCTGCCGTCACGGCTTCTATTTTAGCAAACTTTTCGGCAATTGTTTGGATTTTTCCGGTCAAAACTTCCTGCATGGTCAGCCAACTAGCATAATTATCGGAAGTTTCTAGGCCCATTAATGTCCGGCCTTTGATATATTCCTTGGCCTTCTTTAGCTCTTTTTGACTTATACCCTTGTCTCTTACTTTGGTAAACTCAGCCAAGATAACTTGTAGAGCTTTTTCGATTTTACTTTTATCTAGCCCGGCATGCACTCCTAAGTAGCCTGAGTCAGTGTAAGTCTGATTGTCGCAGCTAATGTAGTAAGCGAGCCCTAGCTTTTCCCTAACTGACAAAAAGAGACGCGAGCTCATACCTCCTCCGAGAATAACTGACAAAAGACCGAGGGGATATTTCCGGCTGTCAAAAGTATCGAAGGCCCTAAATCCCAAGACGATATGGGCTTGATCAGTATCTTTTTGGTGAAGTGAGAAAGCTGGTTGACGTTGACCTTCTTTGACCGGCTGACGGCGGCCCTTGGCTTTCTTAGGTAAACCTTTAAAATACTGCCCCACTAGATCAAAGGCTTGGTTTCCATCAATATCACCCGCTACACTAACCACAGCGTTAGAAACTGTATAATGATGCTTATAATAATCAGTAAAGTCTTGTCGTTTCAGGCCCGTGATCGATTTCTCGTTACCGATTATCAGTCGTCCCGCTGGTTGATCGCCATACATACATTCTTCAAAGACATCGCCAACATGCGACATGGGAGTGTCCTGATACATCCGCATCTCTTCGAGAATAACTCCCTTTTCCCGCTCGATATCCGTCGCCGCCAACTTGGAATGCAGCAAAATATCAGAAATCATATCAAAAGCACGCTTAGCATGCTGTGAAGCCACTTTGGCATAAAAGCCAGTGTATTCTTTGGAGGTAAAAGCATTGTACTCCCCACCAATTTCTTCTAAGTATTCGGTAATGATCTTCGGGTTGGGTCGCTTCTTGGTGCCTTTGAAAAACATATGTTCCAGAAAATGTGAGACGCCAGCGTTGCGCGCGCTTTCATATTTTGAACCCACGCCAAAAACTATCAAGAGCGTGACTGTCTTGGTATTTTTCATCGGCGCAGTGATCACGCGGAGGCCAGTTGGTAGTTTTTGTTTGGTGAACATTTACAAGAATAAATTACAGAGAGTTGGCACCTGGCAGTTACTACCCCTCTCACCTCATCAGAATGGGGTTCGCGGAATAACAACTACTAGGCACCAACTACAACTAAATCTTACTTAATATTTATCTGCCAAATATCCCTCTAACTCTTCTATCTTCACTCTCTCTTGCTCCATCGTATCGCGATCACGCACGGTAACTGCTTTATCTTCAAGTGAGTCAAAATCCACCGTTACGCAATAGGGCGTCCCAATCTCATCCTGGCGACGGTAACGCTTACCGATACTTTGGGTTTCATCATATTCGCAGACTAGATCAGTTTTTAGATTGTCAAATATGTCACGAGCTACAGAGGACAACTCCTCTTTCTTAGATAATGGTAATATCGCTAATTGAATCGGCGCTATTCCTTTGGGGAATTTCATCACCACTCGTGTCTCACCTTTTACTTCTTCCTCATGATAAGCAGCTACCAATGCTACCAGCAGACTCCGATCGAGACCAAACGTTGGCTCAAGTACGTGCGGCACGTAGCGCTCATTCTTCTCCTGGTCAAAATAATCTAGCTTCTCGCCCGAGGCCTTGCTATGAGCAGTCAGGTCAAAATTTCCGCGATGGGCTAGACCAAAAAGTTCCTTAAACCCAAAAGGAAACTTATACTCAATATCGACTGTCTTCTGGGAATAATGTGAACGCTTATCGTCGGGATGCTCGTAGTGGCGCAAATCTTTTTTATCCGCCCCTAATCCCAAAGCAAATTTTTCTTGCTGCATAAGCCACTTTTCAAATAAAGGTTTCCATTCCGTATCCGGACTAATGAAATATTCGATTTCCATTTGTTCAAATTCTCGCAAGCGGAAAATAAAGTTACCAGCGACGATCTCGTTGCGGAAAGCCTTGCCGATCTGAGCAATACCAAAAGGAATTTTTACCCGCATCGAGTCGAGCACGTTTTTGTACTCAACGAAAATCGCCCCAGCTGTCTCTGGTCGTAGATATACTTCGGCCGTCTCCTCGTCGCTGACATTATTCATCTGCGTTTTAAACATCATGTTGAATTCCCGCGCCTCGGTCCAATCTTGCTTACCACAATTGGGGCACTTGATTTCTGTGAGCGCCGCACTCATCTCGTCTAGCTGACCTTCCAGATCCTTACCAGTTGCTTCTTCGACTAGGTGATCAGCTCGAAAACGTTTCTGACAAGCCTTACAGTCTACTAGGGCATCATTGAAGCCCTTCGTATGACCCGAAGCCTCCCATAACTTAGGATGTAACAAAATCGGACCATCCAAACCGACAATATCTTCTCGATTATGCACAAAAGTCTGCCACCAAAGTTGCTTAATATTATTTTTCAGCTCTGTCCCATAAGAACCATAGCTATAGGAATTAGCAAAGCCACCGTAGATCTCACAGGCAGGATAAACAAATCCACGACGTTTAGCCAAAGAAACGATTTTTTCCATTAAATCGGGCATGATATTACGCTATTTTTCTTTTATTTTAGCAGAAAAAGAGATTTAATCCAGATAAAAGACTTCTTCAAAACAAAAAGTGCGGAAACTATCCACACCTTATTTTATCCTTCATTCTCTGTCCTCCGAACTCCCTAAAAATCCAATCGAAACTCCTTGCCATGATCTTTAAATCCCAACCGTCCGTACAACTGATGCACTCTCTCTCGCTCGTACCGACTAGTAGCAATCAATTTATAACAACCAATTTTTTTCGCCTCAGCCAGCAGCGCCTCGACTAACTGCGTCCCAGTCCCCTGCCCCCGTAGTGATTCATCCACGTAAACATCTTCCATAAACCCAAAAGGTTCTTCATGTAAATCATTAGTCATCACGTATAAATAAGCCCGACCAACTTCCTTGCCATTTTCTTCCACATAAAATTTGATTCCGTAAGCATCAATTTTTTTCTTCTTTATCTCCATCTTTTTCACAAATTATTTATTAGCTTTTTGGATTTACACTGTGAGGGATCAATCTTATTCTTTTTCGCAGTCGCGGGTGTTTGAGGAGTCCCCCGGTCTTACCGGGAGGACGACGAGTTCCGCAGCCAGAAAAAGAATAAGGTTGATCCTGAGCTAATACGAAAAGCTACTAAATAATTTCCCTCATCCTCTCCATCATTCTCATATAAAACCGGATATTATGCAAGGTGGCCAAACGCTGTCCCAGATAATCTTCTGTCACAAATAAATGCCGCAAATAAGCGCGGGTAAAATTCTGACAAGTATAGCAATCACAATCTTTATCTAGTGGCGTAAAATCTTCGCGATGTTTCTCATTGCTGATTCGCAAAACTTTGTATTCAATCTTATCAAAACTATCAAGTTTTAATCCGACATACAAATGCCCATGCCGTCCGTTCCGCGTCGGGATCACACAGTCAAACATATCCACTCCTCGCTTGACTGCCTCGAGAATTCCTTCCGGCCGACCCTCACCCATCAGATAGCGCGGTTTATCTTCTGGCAACAGTGGCACAGTATAATCCAATACCTCTAGCTTTTTCTCCTCTGGCTCCCCTACGGCCAAGCCACCAACTGCATAGCCAGCGAAATCAAGCGCCACCAAATCCTGAGCACTCTTTTGGCGCAGATCCTCATAAACTGAACCTTGCACAATGCCAAATAATAATGATTTGCTCTCACCAACCGCCTGCTTGCACCGCCGCGCCCAATCCGTCGTTAACTCAATTGATTCTTTAGCATAGTTATATTCACAAGGATAAGGTGCGCATTCATCAAGCACCATAATAATGTCCGACCCAAAAGCCAGCTGTGCTCGTACCGAATCCTCTGGAGTTAGCATGATCTTCTGACCATCTAAATGCGAGCGAAATTCCACTCCCTCCGGCTTTATTTTGCGCATCTTGCCTAGACTAAAAACCTGATAGCCACCACTATCAGTTAATATCGGCTTGTCCCACTTCATAAAGCCACGCAAACCACCAGCCTGCTTGAATAATTCTGTTCCCGGACGCAATAGCAAGTGATAGGTATTGCCCAGCACAATCTGCGCCCCCAGCTCTTTTAATTCCGTCGGCGTTACTCCCTTCACTGCCCCCTTAGTCGCAATCGGCATAAAAAATGGGGTCTGAATATCCCCGTGAGCTGTTTTTAGTATCCCCCTACGAGCAGAGGTTTTATCGTCTTTTTTTTCTATAGTGAACATAAGGTATAATGAGTTGCCCTGGTGTACTGGAGAAGACCCTCGATCGGCTGAGCCCCGATGGTCATCGGGACAGGCTGGGCACGGTTCCCCCGGTCTGACCGGGGCGGGGCGAGCTAAGTGAGCGAAAAATTGTAGTGAACTAACCCCTATTCCACCACTTTCCCTTTCCCCTGCGCCATAAAATCACTCTCTAGCTCAGTATCCAAAGACTCTGACTCTTTAGTTAATTTACTACTCGTAAACTCGTCTGACCCACTGAACGATGCGTCTTTGACCAACTCAACCGTCTTACCCACATCAGCTGCCCGGGGGGTAATCTCCACGGCAAAATCAGCTTTAATATTTTCCGTAAATTGACCCGTATTAGCCGGAATTCGACCAACATCCCAAATTACCTTACCACCTTCATATTTCAAATCACCGACGCTGACATTTTTGACATTGGTCCATTTGGCAATTTTGCCTAAGTTGATTTCTACCCGGCCACTACTAACTTCATTGGTGCGATTGCCCAAAGATAGATAAACCCGATAAGTTGTTTTCTCACCTACTTGCGGCGGCAAAGGTCCGCTGCCGATCTTTTTACCAGCAAAATCGTGATAACGTGCTTCGGCCCCCAGGGTAATTTCCGAATTTATTTTAACCTCCACATTATTACCCGGGATTTCTACGTCAGCCTCCCCGGCTCGCGTGCTAATCAGTTTGGGAGTAATTTGCAGGCTGAAATTTTTATCAGTTAGCTCTTTGACTGAGAGAGTAGAAACTAACTTCGCTTTCAAAGCTACAGCGCCAGCTCTCTCCGGCCCAACATCAGCTAGCTCCTCTACCCCACCAGCATCCCAAGTTACTTGTTCATTTTTATAAGTCCCGCGACTGACTTCAATGCTTTCACTATCAAACAGGTCGGCATCGTTAAACTCCAGCACTACCCGAGCGTTACGCAAACTCTCCGTGCCCGTATTCTTATAGCTAAGAATAATATCCAGGCTATCTCCCGGATTGGCATTTAAATTTTCTTTATTATTAACCAGTAACTTTAACTCGCCCGAAATATCAACCATTTTGATGTCATTTTCCTTTTCTTGTTGTAAGTAAAAAGAATCCTGTTCATCAAATAAGCCAGCTTGCACCTTGATTTTTTCCGTACTTCCTACCTCGCCCGTCATTTTACCCTTAATTTTAATTTCCTTGCTTCCCCCCGCCTCCAGTTTAGTTAAATCCCAAGTATCACTCACTTTCGGAGTGGGAGCGGCGCTCACTAATTCAAAATTATTGGGCCAAGTCACCTTTACTCTGACGTTGGCAATATCTGCCTGGGTAGTATTTCTGACAATAATAGGAAACTCAAATTCTGATTCCTTTTGCACCGAATCGGGAACCTTGGCCTCCAGACTAATATCCAAGCCACTGATTTTGCTATCGGCTTGAACGTGATTAGAAAAGGTTGAATTTACATTGGTTGGTCGATAAGTCAGACCAGCCGCACAAGTGACAGTCGAACCGATGCTGCCGAATAGATTACCTTTAATAGATAATGATCCACTTTGACCGACATCTAAAGTGCCAATCTCCCATTTATTATCCCCAAAATTACTAGCTGATTGACTAGCCACCGAGAAAGAAAATCCCTCGGGATATATCAAGCTTACTTCTACATCTTCTAAAGTCACTTTTTCATTATTGGTGTAGGTAATAGTATAAGTAGCCATTTCTCCTACCCCGATCTCCGCCGAGCCAGTCAGGGCAAATTCGACATTATCGCCCGTGAAAGAAGGTTGGCGGTTAGAAAATACCCACCAAATCCCTCCCACTGCGGCCACTACAAATACGAGCAGGAAAAATATTATCCACTTAGTAATCCCGCTTTTTTGCTTGGTTCGTCGTCTTTTCTTTCTAGTCGGCATGATTACTTATCTATTATTAGTTTTTCGGCGCCCAATTTTTCTCCGTCCTTTTTGGTCGCCATTTATGGAAACAACGACTACGGTCATAATCACTAGCAGTAAAACTACCAAAAATATCCAGCGGCCACTACTGTTATCATCCTCTTCATCCTGATGATAATCACCCCGAATAGCCGCAATTATTGCTCCCACGCCTTTCTCTATTCCTCCCCTAAAATCACCCAGGGAGAAAGCCGGAGTGACCTCATTGTCGATAATCTCCCTAGTCACTTCTTCATTCAGGAAACTCCCCAAGCCATATCCTGTTTTAATATGAACGCGACGATCGTTTACTCCCACCAGAAATAAAACTCCGTTATCTAAATTTTCCTTACCGATATTCCACTTATTAAATAGGGTGGCGGTGTAATCTTCGGCACTAGCTTCACCCAGAGAATCCACTACCGCCACGTAGACTTCGTTAGTGGTATCTTGTTCAAAGGCATCCAACTTTTGTTCTAATTGTCCGACATCACCCAACACCTCAGCATAGTCACTGATATAGCCATCGGGACGCTCAGGACAAGAAACATTGGCAGCGATAGCAGCATCAGCGGCTACCAAGCAGAAAATAATTGTTAAGACTAAAACCCCTCCCCTTAGCCAAGCTGGGAAAAACATAGTTATCTAAAATATTAAATTACCTAAAAACTAGCTAGCCGTTTTTACTCACTCTCCATTCCTTCATAATACGGATAGGAGCTGAGTCGTAAAGGGCCCGCCACGGCACTAGCCGGAAATACTTTTATCTGGCGATTGTATTCGGTAACAGCATCGTTATATGTTTCCTGCTCCGCCAATATTTTTTGCTCGGTTTCGCCCAGTCTTTTTTGAAATTGGAGGTATTTTTCTGATGATTTGAGAGTGGGGTTGTTTCCGACTAGAGAAATAATAGTCTCAATTTCTTTATCAATCTTCTCCGTTACTAACAACATCCCTTTATAATTATTGGCTTCGCGCGCCACTTCCCAAATGGATTTAGTCCGTTCGGCTTTGCTGGCTTCTTCCTTAGCTGACTTCTGGGTTAAATTTTCCAGCCCGGCCAATACATCTAAACGCTCCTGATATTGGTCAGCGATAATAGTCCAACTCTCTTGCACCTTCTTTTCTTTATTCTCTAGTAGCCGGTAGCCATTGAAAAAATAAACTCCCAGGATAGCTAAAATACCGAGAACAATAGCGATAGTTAGAAAAAATAATTTCTTTGACATCGGTTGGGAGCTATTAATGGGACTATGGTATTTGGTGACAGACCCTAGACACTAGAATTATACTAAATTACGACTACTTGGCCAATCCCTTTACTTTAGCGATGAATCGCAACGAACGGGGCTCTTTTTCAATGATAAATTTAATACAGTTGTCTAATACTTCTTCGGTCATAGCTAGTGTTTTACTATCAATCGCAATCTGGCTGACATAAAGAAAATCCTCCCTAGCTAAAGCGCGGAGAATCTTCAGGGTCGCCGGCGATAAACTTATATTTTGCTTACCGCCAGACTGACAAGAACGACATTTTATTCCCCCTAAGCGGTTGTCAAAAAAATAGTCGCCTGTTGGTTGCGCCGCCTGGCTACATTTGACGCACTGATTTAATTGAGGAGCAAACCCTAGCAGCTGTAATAATTTCATTTTAAACGTTTGGGCTACTAAGCTAGTTTCTACTTCGCTCGGACAAATATCACTGTCCAAAATTTTTAAAGTAGACACTAGTAGATCAAAAATACGCGTGTCTTTGTACTCGTCCGGCACCAGTTGATCAATCAGTTCCGTCAGATAATAGACCTGACTAGTTTTATCAAGGTTGCTACGGATATTGGGGAAATGAGTAACATTTTGCACTCCAATGATAGTGTCAAGATTACGACCAATAGCTAATTCTATTTGCACTACATTAAACAGATCAAGATGGCCACCTAATTTGGATAACGTTTTCCGCACTCCCTTAGCTACCGCTCGCACCTTTCCCATGTTGGCAGTGAAAACAGTAAAAATCCGATCAGTTTCCCGTAGATCGGAATATTTAATAACTATTCCTTTGGTACGATAAGTTGGCATAGGGGTCTGTTACGAAAGCGCATTCGGCAACAGACCCTCAGGGTATCATAAAAATTGCTGTAAATCAAAAGCCCCCGCCGGAAAGAAGCGAGGGCTGGAATTCTTGTGCTATAAATTTAATAGCCGATTGCCTGCCAACTGACTAATGGAGCTGTGCCTTGTACATCAGAGGCAAGATGAGTATATATAATAAAATTACTACCATCCGTCTTATTAACAACTATTGGATTTGGAGTCTGTTCAATATCAAGATCCGGGCCATTGTCATACTCATAGGTAGCTGTCACTGTATAGGTATTAGCACTGGTAAAACCGGAGCTCAAAGTGACAGTATTAGTCACAGCGTATCCCTCATTGGCAGTAACTCGAACTCGGCCAGTAACAATAGTTGAAGCAGTCGGGTTAGTACTAGGAATTGCCAGTCCCCCACTAGTAGCTGATTGATATGTAACTGAGACGTCATTCTCATCGGCGGCACATGCCCAAGCTGTTCCATTCCATTTAGCAATCTGATTATTACTACAGGAAAGGGAAGCTACGGTATCATTGTCACTATTAGCCACCCAAGTGAACCGACTGTTATCCGCCGCCGTCAAAACATAACCTATTGTAGCAGCATTAGTAGCTGACAAATTTTCCTCGGTAACGACATTCTCACCCCCTAGCTTAGTCATCCAAACTGTGCCGTTAAAAAATCCGTCTTGCCATAGAAAGCTGGTAGAGCCAAAATCGTTAGTATTTGTCAGAGCCGGAACTACCGAATCAGCTATTTTAACTGGCATATCATCGGCGGTACCCTTACTCGTCCCCCGCCAAATAGCGCCATCAATTCTAAGGTCATCCCCAAAAGTAACGGGGATAGTATCGCCGCCATTTTCATCAAGAGCAATATTCCTAATGGTGCCGTTGAAATAGGTTACCCCGCCAGCATTAGCATCGGTAGAGCCAATGTGAACATCTGGCAGATGCATCGTCTCGCTAGAATGCAAAGCCGTACTAAGCTGCATATAGCTGCTATACTCGTCAATATAACGTCCAACATCGCCCACTTTGGTGGCCGAGGCAGGCCTGTCTGCCGACGAGGCAGGCTGGAGAGCTTCGGCATCAGAAGCAAGTGCTGAATTAGCCACAGCGATCATGACAGCAAACACTCCTAAACTGATTAGCAGTTTGGTCCATTTTGTCATAAATTTGTTTTTAGTTTTAGTATTATAACTTTTAAATAAGAAAATAGCAGACCCAGACCGCCGATTAAAAAACTAACTGCAATCTAAAATCTGCTATCTATAACCTAAGATCTGTGATCTATTTTTCCTCTTCTTCTTTTTCTTCTTCTTCCTTCTCCTTATTCTCTTTTATCGCTTTCACGACATTCGAATCACTCTTCAATACTTCGTAGAAGAGAACATGTTCACCGTTGATAACCATTGCGTCCTCGGGACCATGTAACTCTTGACCAAGTTTAACTAAAGAAAACTCCGGCTGAGTACTTTCATCTTCTTGGCTTTGGGTGTCACCTTCGGCTGGCTGTACTTGCGCTGATTCTTGTTGGTTAAGTTGTAGATAATAAACCTGACTTAACTTTACGTCATCACCTTTAAGATTGTGCATTTCGCCAAAATAGACTTGGCCGTTGCTCAAGAAAACAGCATGATAAACATCTTCCTTGTCTGCTTTTTTCTTATCCATGGCACCTTTGGTCTTAGGATAAACGATCACTCCAATTAGCACTACTATTACCACGACCAAGAGAATGGCAATTAACTTGGTAGGATTTTTAGCAGTCTTGTTCCCGCTGGCTTCTTGGTTTACTTCTTGCATTGTCATTAGTGTTATTTATTTTTGACAATTAACTAGTCCTTATCTGTTGAATTATAGTAGATTAGCGCCTAAACACCAAGTCGGGAGTGTTGATAACTATTTTTTGACGCCTAATTGCAATTCTTGACCTCCCAACTCTATTTTTCTGCTAGCATCGAAACTAGACTCATCAAATTTTTCCACTATTTCAAACTTGTCAGATAAAGTTTCTTTATTAATATAGTTGCTATGATTTTTGAGCAGAACTGCTAATTCATCTTTTCCATCTTTGGCTTCACATTCAACTATAATACGATCATCTACATTATAATTAGCCTCTTTCCGTAAATCTTGAATATAACGCACAATATCACGAGCAATGCCCTCTTGTCTAAGCTCTGGTGTAATTTTCATATCCAGCACTACTACTAACTCGCGATCGCTCTCCACACTGTAGCCTTCTTTGGGTTCGTAAGCTAACTCGTATTCGTCAGCTGATAGTTTATGTTCGCCGATTATTAATTCATCGCCGACTATTTTCCAGTTGTCATTTAAGGCCACCTGGATTTCTTTTACTTTTGATCCATACTTTTTGCCTAAAATTGGAAAATTTAACTTCACTTGTTGGGTGGCGTATTTTTTGATGTTGGCTCCACTGCCAGTTTTGCCAACAAAGGTAATTTTCTTAACATTCAGCTCATCAGCCAATAATTCCTGTAAATCTTTGTCCAACTCAGCTCCACCAATTACTGTAACTAGATCTAGCGGCTGCCTCACTTTGATTTTTCCCTTATCTCGTGCAGCGTGCCCCAAACTTACCACTCGCAACAATAATCTCATCTGATCGTTAAGACCCGCATCGATAAGTTTTTTATCCGCCACTGGATAATCAGTTAAGTGGATTGACTCGGGAGCGCTATCGTCAAAGCTCCGCACTAAGTTCTGGTACATATTTTCACTAACAAATGGCATGACAGGCGCCAACATTTTCATATAGCTGGTCAGCACCTCGTATAAAACGTGGTAGGCCTGATCTTTATCATCGTCATTTTCTGATTTCCAGAAGCGACGGCGAGAACGACGGATATACCAATTAGCCAAGCTCTCTAAGAATTGCTCGGCGTAACCCATCGCGCCAAAAGTATCATGTTTTTCTAAGCGATCGGTGAATTTCTCGATCGTCTCGTGCAACAGCGAAATAATATACTGATCAAGTTTATTATCTAATTTACCAAAATCGATTTTGCCCTTAGAAGGATCAAATTTATCAATCGAGGCATACGTAACAAAGAAAGAATAAACATTCCACAGTAAGATAACTTTGCGTCGATAATCATCAGCTGGCTGATAACCAAAATTAAGATTTTTGAAAGGATTGGCGGCGGAATACATAAACCTCATAGTATCCACGCCCATTTTCTCCGCTGCTTCGTCAAACCAAATAGCGTTGCCTTTTGACTTATGCATCTCCTCGCCTTTCTCGTCGCGCACGGCCGAATGTCCCAGTACCGTCTCAAAAGGATTAGTATTCTCAATCACTGTACTCATAGCAATCAGCGCGTAAAACCAGTTCTTGAATTGCCCCGGGAAACACTCCAGAATGAGATCAGCTGGAAACCACTTTTGCCAGTATTCTTTGCCCGTTTTTTCTTGGCCATCGACATCAGTAACTTTATCCCGAAAATATCCTAGAGAAGAAAAAGGTAAAATACCAGCATCGAGCCAGGGATTACCGACATCTGGAATACGCGTCAATATTTCCTCACATTTAGAACACTTTATTTTTACTTCATCAATCCAGGGCTTATGGGGAGTATTACCGTCAAACTCTTGCCAACCTTCGACCGCCCGCTCTTTTAGTTCTTCACGCGAACCAATCACCTCAAAATTTCCACATTTACATTCATAGATCGGCAACGCCAGTCCCCAGTAGCGCTTCTTCGAGATCAACCAATCATGCATATTATTTAACCAATCCAGCTCTTGATCCAAGCCAAATGAAGGCTTCCAGTTAATTTTCTTGGCAACCTCGATCATCATCTCGCGTAGACTCTTATTACCCAGCTCAGCGACCTTTACGTCCATCGCAATATACCACTCGTCCACCACCCGCCAGACCAGCTCTTCCTTACAACGCCAACAGGTCGGATAACGATGCTTGTAATCTTCCAACTTGTACAGATATTTGCCGTCCTCTTTTTCTTTGAGCACCTGGAAAATCAACTTGGGATCTTGCTTAGCATTCTTGCCGCTGAGCTCACCCATGCCAGCATTATAATTAGCTCCTTCATCAATAACATCAATCACCAATAATTTTTCTTCCTTGCTTAGATCAAAGTCTTCTTTACCACAGCCCGGCGCGATGTGTACCATACCAGTTCCCTCTTCATCCGTTACCAAATCCTCAGCTAAGATAACAGTGTGGAAAGTGTCCGGATTTTTCTGGGTCGCCTTCTTTACTCGCTCTAGATCATCAAAAGCTCCAGCATATTTTTGCCCCACTAGTTCTTTACCTTTATATGTTTTGATTAGCTTGAAATTCGCTTTGTCTTTTTTGAGTACCTTGTCCTCCAGGTCCTTGAGGAAAATAATTTGCTCTTTAGTTTCTCTGTGCTGATACAGTCCATATTCAAAATCCGGACTCATCGCTACGGCAACGTTGGCCGGGATAGTCCACGGGGTAGTAGTCCAGACCAGCAGCGAAGTATTGGCGAATTCTTTAGATTGCAAAGGTAGGCGGAAATAGACCGCGGTGTGTACTAGCTCTTTGTATTCCTCGGTGAGAATCTCGTGCTGGGAAATAGCCGTTCCACAACGCGCGCACCAAGGAACTGAGTCTCGACCTTTATATAAATACCCTCGTTCGTGGCATTTTTTCAAGAAGTGCCAAATAGCGTAATTGTTTTCCTCCGACATAGTGTAGTAGGATTCGTCCCAATCCATAAACTGCCCCAGGCGGATAGATTGCTCAGTCTGGATTTTGGCATATTTATTAACCCGCTCCTTGCACTTGTTAACAAACTTACCGACGCCATACTTCTCAATATCTTTCTTATTTTTAAACCCAAGCTCCTTCTCTACCTCAACCTCTACCCACAATCCTTGGCAATCAAAAGTATTTTGAAATCTTTCCTGATAACCCTGCATATTCTTGAAACGCTGGAAGACATCCTTGAGCGTTCGCCCCCAGGCATGATGGACACCCATCGGATTATTGGCGGTAATCGGACCGTCTTGAAAAGACCAGTGCTTATTGCTATCAGCATTTCTGGTCTGGTACTTCTTAAATATTTGCTTATCTTCCCAAAACTTTAAGACTTCATGCTCGAGCTTGACAAAATCTTGCTTGGGATTAACTTTTTTGAGCATTTAGTTACGAATTACAATTGTTTACTATTCTACAGTAATCTAGCTTTCTTTCAATAAAGATTAAGGATCTTTGTTTGCTTGTTCGCCTCACTTCAAATATTTAGGACTTCGCAAATAAAAAACAGCTTGGAGTAAGCTGTGTGGTAGTGGATCAATAACTACCAAATAGAGGTACGAGGAAAGACTGTTTTGCATTGGCTGCAACGTCTTTGCTGGCCTTGCTTCTCAATCCGGACATGCTTGAGACAGCGTGTGCAAAAATCCCGCCCCAAGATAAACCAGAAAAGGATTATTATTACAGCAACAGTGATAAGTAAAGAACCCGCCATGACTACTGCCACATGATTTTTACTAGTAATAATAGCGACTTCTTTGGCCACATACCCTAGTAATTCAAACCACTCTGACATCTCCCCTCCTTTTTATTTCAAGTCCCAAGGAATCTGAGAAATGATGCTGGAGCATTTACGGCAGCGGATATTGTAGTGATCGTCCCTTCTGATACGCACCATCTTGTCGCACTGAGGACATTGATCATGGGTTGCAAAATAGATGCTGCTCGACAACCCAACAAGCAGAGCCAGAATAAATGCTACCCATCCCATTTTTCACCCCTTGGTTCAAATTCCCTGATATACACGTAAGGTTCTTTCCGCACAAACCCGCCAGCTAAATTTTTTAGCTTGGATCAAGCCAGATTTTATCATTCTCTGTTGTAATTGTTCATCCGTCAAGACTTTCTTGATCCCCCGCGCCATACTTGCTTCTTTATAGGGATCTACCAATAATCCGGCTTCTCCGGCCACTTCTGGCATCGAAGTTATTTTTGAAGTAACGACTGGTGTCCCCTGCTGCATCGCCTCCAGAATAGAAAGGCCAAATCCTTCATAGAAACTAGGGAAGACGAGGAGAGACGCTTCTTTTAGTAGGGAAAACTTATCGTTTTTAGAAATATAGCCAGTAAAAATTACTTTTTTGGTGAGGGCTAATTCTTTTACTAACTGAAAAATACTCTCGTAATTCCAACCTTTATTGCCGGCGATTACTAATTGATAATCTTTGAAGGCTGACGAGGAGCGCAGAGAGTCGAAAGCTTCGATCAGCCCTTCAATATTTTTCCGCGGCTGTAAGGTTGAAACAGATAAAATAAAATTTTGGGTAATGTTGAATTTCTTCTTGACGTCTTCTTTGTTTTTGGTAGTAGGTGCTTCTTCTACGCCATTGTGAACGACTGTAATTTTATCATCCGGAATACCAAAATATTTGATAATGTCTTTTTTAGTATACTCGGAGACAGCAATGATTTTGCTCGCTCGACGCACAGTTTGTGGCACCGCAATGCGAGTAGAAAACTTTTGCCCCTTGGGAAACCACTCTGGCTTATGATAAATAGCCAAGTCATGAATAGTCACAACTGACTTACCTGGGTAAGCCAGCGGAACCGTGCTGGCCGGAGAATGAAATAGATTGAGTTTTTGCTTTTGTAAAAATCGCGCGATCAATAAGTGAGAATGAACGAAGGGTAAATATTTTTTTCGTTCGAGGTGAGGGAAATATTTTATAGTGACGTTTTTCCGTTTGTAGCTCTCAGCATCACCAACCCGCGGATCGAAAAATAGGACATATTTGTTTTGGCTGTCGATTTTCAATAAATTTTCCACTAAAAACTTGGTGTAGTGACCAACGCCGGCCAGCTCACCATGTTTGGGATCGAGAATTGTGCGACAGTCGATGCCGATTTTCATGGACTTGGGTTACATTTTTTCTGGTGCATCTACGCCAATCGTATCTAGCACATTTTTCAGAACCTTCTTGGTTGCTATTATTAACGTTAGGCGCGCCAATGTTAATTCCTTATCTTCACCTAATACTTTACACTCTTTGTAAAAAGAGTGGAATTTACTGGCCAGTTCCATCGCATAATAGGGCAAGCGGTGAACTTCGTAATTCTGGGCGATATCGGCTACCAGTTCGGGCCATTTATCCAACTCGCGAATAAGATCAAGCTCCTTTGGATCAACCAACAAGCCATAGTCAGCAGCATTATCCTTATTATCCTCCTTCCGCAAAATACTGGCAATCCGTGCATGAGCATATTGTACATAATAGACTGGATTTTTACTGGATTCTTCCTTGGCCAAGTCTAGATCAAAGGTCATGTGCCGATCGGCCGAATACATCAGGAAGAAAAAACGCACGGCGTCTTTGCCAACTTCATTTATTAAGTCATCAACTGTCACGTAAGTCCCCTTACGCTTTGACATCTGAAATTCCTTGCCATCTTTTACTACTTGGACAAATTGAGTAAGGATGATTTCTAGTTTACCCTTGTAACCAAGCGCCTCCATCGCCCCCATCAATCTTTTAATATCGCCATGATGATCTGCTCCCCAGACATTAATTAAGCGATCAGCCCCGCGCGCTATTTTATCTTTATGGTAAGCAATATCAAAACCAAAATATGTTATATCGCCATTAGATTTTCTGACTACTCTGTCTTTGTCGTCGCCATAATTCTTAGCGCGAAACCAAAGAGCGCCGTCTTCTGGATAAATCAGATCTTTTTCTTCAAGCTCTTGAAAGGTTTTTTCCACTTCACCATTATCATGCAAGGTGTTTTCGGGAAAATAGGTGTCAAAATGGACACCTAGCTTTTCCATCGAGGGCTTGATAATTTTATCTACGATTTTCTGCGTCGCTTCCCGGCCCACTTTGTAAGGATCATCACCTTTTATTTCTTTATGCAACTTATCAATGTAGTCACCTTTGTATTCCGCCTCATCATCTTTGAGCACCGAGTGACCTAAAATTCTGACCTGGTTGCCAACATTATTGACGATATATTCTCGCTCGACTTCATAGCCCACCCGCTTGAAAATATTAGCCAGCGTGTCCCCTAATGGTGCTCCCCGACCATTGCCAATGTGAATAGGGCCAGTAGGATTAGCGGAGACAAATTCGAGGTTGATCTTTTTACCCTCGCCCTGATTACAGTTGCCATATTTATCTCGCTGCCAAAGTATCTTTCTTATCACCTGCTCCTGCAGATACTCTGGCGATAAATAGAAATTTATAAAGCCCGGCTTAGCTACTTCTATTTTGGCAAATAACTTTTCCTTGGCGCTCAATTTCTTGCAAGCTACTTTAATAGTCTCCGCGATTTCCAATGGATTTTTCTTGACCATTTTAACTAGCTGCATAGCAACATTGGAAGAGTAATCGCCGAACTGAGAATCTTCCGGATGCTCGATTGTTATTTTAGGCAAAGCAAAACTCGGCAGCTCATCATTTTGCTGTGCTTCTTTAATAGAATCCTCTATTAATCTAGCTACTTTTTCCCTGATCATTTGCGTCGAATGAAAACTCTTGATATCCACATCTTATTATACATTTCTCCCCTAATTTAGCAAAATATTACCTTTTGGCAGAAGGTAAAAAGTGCTAAAATTCTAAAGCTATGACGAAAGCGGAAATTAAAAAATTAGGCGACGGACCGTTAACCCTAAGAGGACTGATTGTTTACAATGAAAAGGTGTTTTTGCCGATGCTGGAAAAAAAGTTTGCTGGCAAGAAGGAATTTAATAAGTTTAGGAAAGAGATGCTGGGATTCAAGAAGGAAATGCTGGGCTTTAAGGGAGAAATGAAAGGATTTAAGGGCGAAATGATTGAATTCAAAGGCGATATGCTTGAGTTTAAAGCTAAGATGGAAGATTTTGCCATTGAAATGATTAGATTTAAGACAAAAACTGAAAAAACACAAAACATTCTCCTAACTAATATGGATACAGTTTTAAAAAAACTAGACATCCTACTTGGCGAAAAGAAAGTTCAAGACTTCCAAGATGATAAAAGAAAGAAGATGTGCAAGCTGATGGTCGGGGCGGCGGCTAAACATAAGGTGATCACCCCCGGACAGGTGGGACAGATAAATAGGTGGGAGGTTTTGTAGATACCCCTATTGTCTCCGACGCTTGACCTCCTTTAATACATCTTCCAAATCAACCTCTTTCTCTGCCAACCCCACCAATAAGTGGTACACCAAATCCACGCTCTCCTCAACAACTCTCTGCTTAGATTCTTTAGTGATCGCCTGACATACTTCGCCCGCCTCTTCTGCAATTTTCTCGCAGATTTTTTTACTTCCAGCTTGAAAAAGCTCGGTTGTATATGACTCAGCTGGCATTTTCTTTTTTCTGGCCGCAATTACTTGCGCCAGCTCCGCTAGTACGCCAATTTCCGCTCCTGTTTCCGGCTGCTTAGTATCAAAGCAGGACGTAATATTTAAATGGCACGTCGGCCCAGCCGGTCGAGCAGAAATAAGCAAAACATCGCTATCGCAATCACAGCGAGCACACTTAAAATAGAGATAATTCTTGCTCTCCTCGCCTTTCATCCACAGCCCCTGGCGACTACGACTATAAAACCAGACTTTACCGGTACTAAAAGTCTTCTCCAGCGACTCCCGGTTCATATAGCCCAACATCAAAACTCGGCTAGTATCAACGTCTTGAATAATTCCTGGCACTAACCCATCACCCTTCTCCCAGTCAATTTTTTTAATAAATTTTGCCTGATCCATATTTTTATTTAATTACGTGTGACTTTTCTCCGCTCATATCAATTTTTAGTAAGGTTTGTACTTCGTGGCCCGTTTCTTTTTTAATCCGCTTGCAACCCTCATAGTCAACCTTTTCCGCTATACAAATAATATCAACAATCTCCGCTCCTACTTGCTCGATTGTTTTAATCAAAGCAATCAAAGTGCCACCAGAGCTGACCAGATCGTCAATAATAGTTACTTTATCGCCTTTGGCAATGCCGTTGAGATACAAATCGCCTTTAGTATACTCCATTTTGAAGGACTCCTTAATCTGATCCGCTACTCCGCTCGGCTGCCAACGAGCCATGCCAAAAGGTAATCCGGTGAGTAAACTAACGCCAGCTAACAAAATCGCTCCCTTGTCTTCTTCGGTAACGAGCTTTGTCGTCCGATCTTGATCAATTTTCTTGGTCAACTCCTCACTCGCTTCCCTGAGTAACTCGGCTTCTGTGCAAGGAATTTGTTCAGTCAGTGGGTTAATGATGAATTTGCGACCATCGATTTCTACCAGCGGCTTGTTGTCCAAAGAGTCAATTATTTTTTGCATACTATTGAAGTTATTTATTCACATTCGCACCGGCATTCCATTATCAGCCAGATATTTTTTCAGCTCCGGCACTTCTATCTCTCGATAATGGAACAAGCTAGCAGCCAAAGCGGCATCAGCCTTACCTTCGACAAACGCTTCCAGAAAATGTTCCAGCTTACCAGCACCACTTGAGGCAATCACTGGAATATTGACAGCTTTGGTAATTGCGCGTAATAATTTGAGATCATAACCAGCTTTCGTCCCGTCGCGGTCCAAGGAATTTACCAGGAGTTCGCCTGCCCCTCTTCGCTCCATTTCCCGACAAAATTCAATGGCGTCAATTCCCGTCGCTTCTCGTCCTCCTTTAATATAAAGTTCCCAACTGTCACCCTGACGCTTGGGGGTAATAGAGATTACAATACACTGCGAGCCAAATTCCTGGGCGGCTGCTTCAATCAAATCCGGATCTAGTACGGCCGCCGTCTCAATGCCCACCTTATCAGCACCGGCATTGAGTAGACTCTTGACGTTTTCGACTGTCTTGACGCCACCGGCCACCATAATCGGTATGTTGATCTCCCGCGCCACGTCCTCGATTAACTTATACATCGCTTCCCGATTCTCCACCGTAGCCTTGATATCCAGCAAAGATAATTCATCAATACCCATATCACTATAGGCCTTGCTAACAGCCACCGGATCACCGGCATCGCGGAAGTTTTTATACTGCTCCCCTTTCACAACCCGCCCCTCAGCCACATCCAAGCAAGCAATCAGGCGCTTACTAACATCGTTAGTTGGCTTAACATTAAGACCTGTCGGCTTAAATGAAGGAATATCAGAGACCGCCTGGACTAGGTCAAATTTCTGCTCATATAGTGCTTTACCCACAATGACGCCATAAGCTTCCATCTCATTGAGCTGCTGGGCTTGCTCATTAGTGCTCACCCCGCCGGCAATAATTACTTTAAATGGCTGCTCTAAAACTTTCTCGATCATGGTGAAATTGGGCCCCTTCAAGGTGCCGTCACGCTTAATATCGGTATAAATAATGGTCGTTACCCCTAACTTTTTCAGCTCGGGTAAAAATTCCAGCACTGATTTATCAGTAACTTCTTGCCAACCCTTGATGGCTATTTGACCATCCTGGCCATCGATGGAGATCACTACTCGACCCGGACCGTATTCGGCAATTATCTCCTGGATCATAGCTGGATCGGACAAGGCGGAAGTGCCCAGAATCACTCGCTGCACTCCACTTTCTAGGTAGGTCTTTGCTTGCTCAGCCGTGCGGATCCCGCCTCCTACTTGAACTGGGACGGAGACCTTAGCCACAATTTTACTAATGGTCTCGTTATTCACCGGCTGGCCCTTCTTGGCGCCATCTAGATCGATTATGTGTAGATACTCGACGCCAGTGTCGACAAAAGACTCAGCTACTTTAACGAGGTTATTATCATATACTGTTTTTTTGCTGTAGTCGCCTTGGCTCAGACGTACGCATTTACCTCCAATAATATCAATGGCGGGGATTATTAAGCTGGGTTGTGTCTTGTCCTCGCCCAGCTGGCAAAAATTGCGCAGCAGCTGGACACCAAGGGGACCTGATTTCTCGGGGTGAAACTGGGTGCCATAATAATTATCCCGCTTGATGACAGTGACATAATTTGTCTGGCCATAAGCTGACTGACCGAGAGCATACTTTGGTTCGACATCAACGTAATAGGAATTTACAAAATACACCGAGATAGTGTCATAGACGGTGGAGAAAAGCAGGTCAGTCCGGGTTTGCGTGACCGTGTTCCAACCAATTTGCGGAACTTTTACCTCTGCGGCCAGGAATTTCCTGACCCGACCAGGAATAATACCCAGGCATTCGGTGTCGTCTTCCTCAGAAAATGGGAGCAAGAGCTGCATCCCCAAGCAAATGCCTAAAAAGGGGGTTTTAATGTTCTTGATAACTTTATCTAGTCCTAGCTTTTTTAGATCCTTCATGGCTGGAGCGGCTCGACCTTGCCCGGGAAAAATAACTTTGTCGGACTGCAAGATGACATCGGGATCACTAGTGACAACGCACTCATAGCCCAACTTTTGCACCGCATTTCTGACGGAAGCAACATTGCCGCCACTGTAGTCAATAATAGCTATCATAAGCTTATTTAATCGCCGAAGTTATTAATAATTCGCCATCAGAGATCTCTAAGGCATCCCACTGTTTGCTCGTCATCATTTCCAGACTAACTTTTGTTAAATCTTCGACATCTTGTTGACTGGGTGCGATCACTACTAGTGCGATATTTCCCTTTATCTTACCTAATCTGATTTGCAGACCTTGCTGCTGTAATGCTCCGGTGAAAATCAGGTCATAATCGGGATACCATTTCTTGCCTTTGTCACTCGGCACCCAGAGCAGACCATCGAGATTGCCCTGATAGAGCTCCCAACCAGCCCAAACGGCGGCTGGATAGGATGTCTGCTCGTATTGACCAGTTTTATAACCAGTTTGCTGTTCAAACAGGTTACCAAACTTTTCGGCCGCGCCACTTTTATAATCATAGACATCGATGATAACCGGTTTACCAGTGGTTATTTTGTCAGCAAAACTCGGCCGCGAGCTAGTCTTTTCTCCGCTCATATATACCTCGCCGGTCGAAATCATATTCCAGGAAACAATTAACTCCCCGGCACGATTGCAAACTCCAATCATTACCCCCCAAGTATCCTTCCCCTTACGAAAAGCGCTCGTGCCATCGAGTGGGTCGATTATGAGCTGCCACCGTGGGTTGGTCGGAGTGTCTTTACCCGTCAATTCTTCTTCCGCCTTTACCGTATAAGAACCAGCCAAGGCTGATTGAGCAAAATACTTAATAATCAATTCCTGAATATCCTTGTCCGCCTTCGTTACCCAACCCCACTCGTCTTCACCTTTCTCTTGTTGGGCTAAGCTTTGATCCTGTTGTAATTTCTGCTGCACATCTTGAGCAATACCCAGAATCTCCTGGGTCGGAATTTTATTAAACACCTTTGCTATTTGAGTTAGATTTTTCATGTCTTCGTGTGATTAATTAGCTAAGCCAAAGTCGCTTTTACTCCCGCTGGCACTCCTTTACGGTAGGGATTAGCGACGTAGGTCTCCCGTAGAGCTTGACCCAAGGCTTTGAAAGTCTCAATCCAAGCTTGTTCGGGATCACTATAATCTTTGACGTGAATCATAACACTAGCGGTCAACCCTCCAGTCAAACCATCGATAAAATCGTCAAGGTCTTCTGAGTAAATTCCTAAAACATTTTGACCGATCAAGAACTCCTTTTTTAATTTGACTTGATCACCATCGTAGGCAATAAAACTCCAAGTTTTACGTCCTTCTATACTGATAGCGGCCGTGACCGATTTTTCGGTCAAGTCAGCCGGCGTTTGACAATTACTGCCAGCTCCGTTCATGCCATATTTCGTCATTCGTTCTTGCAGCACCTCTAGCAAAGCTCGACCAGTTACCAAGCCAATATCTTCAAGTACCACATGGCTGGAGCTAAGAGCTTTAGCCTTAAAGTCAACCTGCAGCGTTACGCCCATTTCTTGAGCCAACACTTCTAACAGCTGGGGAACATTCTTAGTTTGTTTCCCAATTGAGTCAGCTACCTCAATATTGCAAACCTGTGGTTTCTCCCCCGTAAAATCAACTCCGACTGTCACGCCGGTTTCCGCCGTTCCGCGCCGGACTTCAGCATAATTGGTGCCACGAGCTAGTATGCTTAACTCGCCCGCGGAGCAGTTATCTTCTATTTCCTTATCGACTGCCATTTTTTGCCGAGTCTCATTTACTAACTCAGTTGGTGTGTAAATTTTACCTAACGCAATTCCGACTGAGCGGTAGATACCCTCCCAGGTGTGATGTGGATCCTCTAAATTGCCAATGTTGATAGCGATTTTTGCCTTAATCCCCTCACTTAACCCTTCGAGCATATCAGTTAATGGCTCACCGCTAGAAACCTGTTCACAGCGAGAGTTCAAAAACCAATCTTTATCCACGCCGGGAGCAGCTGATATTTCCAAACCTGATTCACCTAGCTGTACCGATACTTCGGCGCTACCATCATCAATCATCCCCACGGCGGCTGCCTCTTGTTGCCTGGGCTCAAATTCCTTTATCTTCTCACCTAGTGCTTTACCTAAAGCTCGCCAATCCTCGTTGTTCCACTCGAGTTCAATTTTATAACCTAACCGCCAGGCAATGTGCTCAATCATGTGACTAACAAAATCATTGGGCGTTTTGATCTTTTTTTCCGTAACATCACCGAATTCGAGTTGAATTGTTGCGTTTTTGGCTGTCATTTTTTTAAATTATTTATCCAATCTAATCTTCACTGACTTCTTATGCGCATCCAAGGTCTCAATATCGCTGACTGTTGAAATAATCGGCTCGAGATTCTGCAGTCCTTCTTTGGTCAAATACTGTACTTCGGACTTTTTCAGGAAGGTATCCACTCCAATCGGCGAGACAGTCTTGGGCGCCACTCCGGTTGGTAGGCAATGATTAGTACCGCTAGCATAATCACCCACTGCTACTGGCGCGTACGGTCCGAGGAAGATCGAGCCAGCATTCTTGATTTTCTCATTTATCGCCCAGGGATCTTTGGTAATTATTTCTAAATGTTCTACGCTATATTCGTTGGCAAAGTCAATAATTTCAGCTTGCGAATCAAATAACAATATTGCACTGTAGCGATCAAGAGCCTCGACCGCTACTTCTTTTCTACCCAGCTGAGGTAGTTGTTTTTTTATCTCCGCTAAAGTTTGCTCCGCTAATTCTTTCTCAGTAGTAGCCAACACCCCACAAGCATTTTGATCATGTTCGCAACGAGCTAATATATCAGCTGCGCAATCTTGCGATCGGGCTGTCTTATCAGCGATAATCAATGCTTCCGAAGGTCCAGATAACATATCAATCGCTGTCCCCCGCAGCGAGACTTCCACCTTGGCGGCTTGAGTATATACACTACCGGGTCCGACAATTTTTAGCACTGGTTTGATCGTTTCCGTTCCCAGGCTCATGGCAGCGACACCAGCTATCCCTCCCACCCGGTAAATTTCGTCTACGCCCGCAATGTCAGCCGCGATCAGCATTTCATAGTGCGGTCCGGTGGGTGGAAAACAAGCAACCACCCGTGGTACCCGGGCTGCCTTGGCTGCCACCGTCAAAATCTGCATCACGGTTGGCAAAGGTACTTGCCCCGCCGGCACGGTCAACCCAACACTGTCAATCGGGGTATATTTCCAGCCAGTCGTCACGCCTGGCACATTTTCAGCTGTCTCTTGCCATTCCTTTGGCACCTGACGCTGGTGAAATTCGCGGGAAATCTCGATCTGCTTTTTAATGATAGCGACAACTTTTTTATCAACTTTTTTGTAAGCTTCTTTAATATCCGCAGTGGTAACTTTCAGTTGCTGGGCAATAAACTTAGGATCATCAAATTCTCTGATATATTCAACTAAGGCCTGGTCACCTTCTTTTCCTATACGAGCAATCCACTCGCGCGCTGTCTGGCGAGCCTCGTCCATTGCTAACTGCGAACGTTTCATTATTCGTTCTTTGTCGGCCGACTCCGCTTTTTTCCAATCGTAAATTTTAATCATAGCGTTAATTTATTATAATTTTTTATTCCGCGCTTCAATTCTATTAAAAGCCTCATTTATATCCTCTTCCGTGCCCCCAAAAGACATCCGAATACATCCCTCGCTTTGGCTGCCAAAGGCTCCTCCCGGAATAGTAATCACGCCTGTTTCAGCTAACAAAGTACGGGCAAATTTATCCGAATCCCAAGCGGTCTTTTTCAAGTAGCGAGCCAGAATGTAATAAGCGCCAGCGGGCTTAGTGTAAGAAAACAAATCAGGCAGCTGATCAAGACGCTGGCAAATAAAATTACGCCTAGCGGCCAAAACCCCCTTAATATCAACGTCATTCGCCTGCGGCTTGCCAGTTAGGGCAATCAGAGCGGCTTGCTGAGAAATTGTTGGAGCGCAGATTACCACCGCATCCTGCACTTTCAAGGCTTGCTCTATGATATAAGCAGGACCGTAAATATAACCCACTCGCCAGCCCGTCATGGCAAATTCCTTGGAAAAGCTGCGGCAGACCACGAGCCGGTCTTTTAATTCAGGAAAAGTCAGTAAGCTAGTAAACTCGGCCTGGTCGTAAGTCAGAAAAGAATACGTTTCATCGGTAATCACTATCAGATCGTTTTTTATCGCCACTTCAGCAATCACCGCTAATTCGGCGCGTGAAAATACCGTACCTGTAGGGTTGCTCGGACTACAAACAATAATTGCTTTAGTCCTAGTCGTCACGGCTGATCGCAACGCTTTCTCATCCAGCGACCAATCATCTGCCCGCAAAGGCACTGGCACCACCTGGCCTTCCGCCAGAGCGATTTGTTCCTGATAAGAAGCGTAACTAGGATCAAAAATTATCACCTCATCGCCCTTTTCAACCAAAGCCATGATAGTAGCGACCAAGCCTTCCATCGCACCTACAGTTACGATAACTTCCTCATCCGCAGCCACCGAGCGACCGGCATCTTGGCCAACTCGCTTGGCTATTTCCTGCTTAAGTTCAGGTAGCCCTGGCTGAAGCGAATATTTGCCAATATTATCGTCAGATTTTAACAACTCAATCACGCCCTCCCGAATGTAGGCCGGAGTAGGTATCGCTGGTATCCCCTGTCCGAGCGAGACAGTATCGTCGTATTGCTGCGCCAAAATAGGCATCTGGCGGATAGCTGACACCTCGATATTTTTGACCCGTTGGGCAATTTTTTGCTGTTTGATAATCATGTGTTTAGATAATCATTTTTTCAATTGGCGACACTAGGATTCCCGTTGCGCCCGCCTTTTTCAGGTTTTCGATCACTTCCCAGAATATTTCTTCCTCTACTACAGAATGTACCGCCACCATGTCGCTTTTGGCCAGAGGGACGATAGTCGGGCTATCAACTCCGGGGATCATGGCGATAATCTTATCGACTGCCTGGCGCGGAGCATTGAGCATGACATATTTAGTCTTCCGCGCCTGAACCAAGCTCTTAATTCTCATAGTGAGACGCTCTATTATCTCCTGTTTCCATTTCGTCTTTAATGACTTGGGGTCAGCAATTAATACCGCTTGCGAATCGAATAATTTGAAAACCGGTGCTAAATCGTTTATCCGCATAGTGCCACCAGTGGAAATAACATCGCAAATACAGTCAGCCACGTCTAGAGAGGGAGCTACTTCAACTGAGCCAGACAATTCAATTATTTCTGCTTTTACTTTGTTCTTCTGCAAGTATTTCCGGAGACAATTAACGTAAGAAGTGGCTATTTTGAGTCCATTCAAATCCGTCGGCTTCTTTATTTTAAATCCTGATGGGCAAGCAATATTAAGTGAGCAATAGCTAAAATTCAAAGGGGCGAGTTGCTTCACTTTGACTTGCTGCTCGTAAATAACGTCTTCTCCCACAATTCCCACATCAACAATGCCATCGGCCACGTATTCCGGAATATCATCATCTCGCACATAAAGAATATCAAGCGGGAAATTGCGACAGCGAGTATAGAGTTTGCGTTTATAAGACTCAAAATCCAACCCAGCTTGTTCTAGTAATTCCAAGCTTTTTTCGTTCAGCCGCCCCTTTTGTTGGACAGCAATCTTGATGTTTTTTTGACCGTTAATTTTCATAGTTTTTTGCTAATTAAAAAACCTCCCAACCGGGAGGAGGCTACTTTGATAGTTTTTTAAATCACCATCAAGTCACCCTCTTCCCGGAAGAAGCTGATTTATGATGATGAACAACATTTTTGTTCACTGTTCGCTTAAGGGCTAATTTGTATCCGCCTTGTCCTTTTTGCAACCAACGTGAAATACGCGCTACCGTGGTAGAGCTCAAACCTGTTTCTTTAATAATCTCCGTGTAAGGAATTTTAGCATCTAACATCTGCACCGCCCGCCACCGATTGCCTAGTTCTTTCAATTCAGCTTCCGTTAACAAATCCCGGAAAAACTTCTTTGCTTCCGCTTTATTCTTAAGCTGCAAGATAACAGCTAATAAATCTTCAGTTTTCTGGTTGTCCCATTTGGACATGGTTGTGTTTAAAATATGATTACTTTAGTATAGTAAAGCATACTGCAAAAACTGTCAAGGGATTATCGGAAAAAGTCGCTACGCTCATTTGTTTCCCAAAAAAAATCTGCTCGTGGTGACGAACAGATAAGAACATAGAAAGAGGGATCATCTTCGCAACTCGCAAACCAGCCGACAAGCACCCACTGAAAACTTCTTCTCTAGACCGCGAAACCCTCGCATCCATTGAGCACTAGGCTCATGCCAGAAAAGACATAGCATTTTTTTCTCCCCTACCTCATTTATCCAGATTATTCCAGGAAATAGCAAGGTAAATTGTTGCCAACCTTTTGGGATGAGATACTGATCCTTCAGCATGGCTGAGGCATGACAGCGACCCAACAGGTCAGCTCCTAAGATTCTGGCCTGATTTTTAATAACTGAACCTAGTAGAAATGCCTTATCGGGTGGTTTCAGCAATCCCTTTAAGCCAAATATAATATCCTTCTCGCCACCTGGCTCTAGCACATCTGAATCTATTGCCCAGCCCTTAAGCCTAGAATCTTCTGCTGTCAGCCCCTTAACAAATGGGGCGTCGGGATCAACTGCAATAAAGAAGCTGCTCACAATACCCCTCCTGGTTTGTGTTTCTAGTTAAATTTCTCTCAAAAGAACGTCACTCCACCGTAGCAAGCCAGGAGCTACTTGTCTACTATTTATTCCGATTATGTGGTCTGTTTCCCAAAAGCAAGGTGTATAATTCAGTTGACAGGCTATTTCCCCTGCCATAGAATGAGGAAATTACTGTCTGTGATGTGAGAACGATCTTTTTTTAAATTTTCAAACGGGGAGGTGGCAAACCCAGGAAGGTAGAAAAGAAGCCCAGAACAAGGAACGAAGAGCAGAAAAAACGAGAACAACAGAGAAAGAGGTGAGAAATTGTCCAACTTGAAAGACCATACCCTGGAATCAGTCCCTGAATTCGGAGGCAATCCTGCCACTGTCCACTACAAGCTGCGTCCGGCCAAGGCGCCTGACGGCAGCGAGGTGGAGGGAATCCACAACGCCTGGATCACGATGGACAATCCCGAGCAGTTCAACAGCTACACCACCGGCATGGTCAAGGCTGTGATCATGGGCTTCCGTAAGGCCTCCATGGACCGCAGCGTCAACGCCATCGTCTTCACGGCCACGGGCGACAAGGCCTTCTGCACCGGCGGCAACACCAAGGAGTACGCCGAGTACTACGCCAGCAACCCCCAGGAGTACATGCAGTACATGCGCCTGTTCAACGACATGGTGACCAACATTCTGCTCGCCGAGAAGCCGGTCATCTGCCGGGTCAACGGCATGCGCATCGCCGGCGGCCAGGAGATCGGCATGGCCACCGATTTCACCGTCGCCCAGGACATGGCCCGCTTCGGCCAGGCCGGCCCCAAGCATGGCTCCGCGCCGGTGGGCGGCTCGACCGACTTCCTGCCGCTGTTCGTGGGTATCGAGCGCGCCATGGAAAGCGCCTCCCTGTGCGAGATGTGGAGCGCGCACCAGGCCCACCAGTACGGGCTGATCCACGATATCGTGCCGGCCTTCAAGGTGGACGACATGTTCATGCCTAACCCGCTGGTGATCACTAAACACACGCTCGACGGGTGGGGTCGCGTCATCCTCGGCCAACCCAAGACCGGCGACGCCCTCAAGGAGGGCAAGGCGCTGCTCAAGACCGGTGAGATGGATCTGTCCCTGCTGGACGAGAGGGTGGACCAGCTCTGCACCCAGCTCATGATGACCTTCCCCAACTGCACCCTGATGACCCTTCAGCAGCTCCGCAAGTTCAAGATGGAGAACTGGTACCGCAACTCCGAGAGCAACCGCCAGTGGCTGGGTCAGAACATGATGACCGAGGGCCGCACCGGCTTCCAGGCCTTCAACGAGGGCACCAGGGAAACCGGCCGCGAGATCGACTTCATCAAGCTGCGCCAGCAGTTGGCTCAGGGCGTCCCCTGGAACGAGGAGCTGCACCAACTGGTCTCGCCGCAGTTCCCGGAACAGGGCAGCACTCCAGCGAGTGGAGGCGAGGGGCCCAGCTTCTAGGGGTAGCTCGCAACCCGTTCCCAGAACAACTTACCAGGAGAACTACCAACCACGCACCCAAGGAGTTAGTACAAGTCTCACCACTTGTCCTACCTCCTTTTTTTGTACTATTAAAAATTCGTTCAAAAAGGACGTTGACATCTTTAGTATTTTAAAGTATTATGCAATAAGAGATTGGTAAGTCTCCCTAAAACTTCCGCCGCTGGGCGGATTTTTTGATGAGTAGCAGTCATTTTGAGTAAAATATGCTATATTCAATAATGTAATTTAAAACTATGTCTAAAACAAAGCTCAATTTCGCCAAGATGAACGGTCTTTTACCAGTGATCATTCAAGATTATCAAAACGACGAGGTGTTAATGCTTGGTTTCATGAACGAAGAAGCTTGGAAATTAACTCAGAAAACGGGAAAAGTACACTATTACTATAATGGACCCCATAATTCAGACAGTATGGTAGGATA
>JABMPQ010000020.1 GCA_013202585.1 Parcubacteria group bacterium
AAGGATAGCCAAAGCTTTCTCTTCTGTATATTATCTAAGGAAATATGTTCAAAAAGCGCTAAACTTTGGTTTTCAACCAACCTTTTGGCTTAAGCTAGCTCCAAAGCAATGCAATTCACCTTGAGAAGATTGAAACTTAAGTTCCTGGGGCTGGCCGCACTCAAAACCTGTTTGGGAGTTAAATTGGCTTGTTTTAGGTAAGCTAATATTTACCTCTTTTACTCTACCTTTTCTAAAAATTCGAAACCTCCATTTTTTAATTTTTTATTGCCTTGCTCTCAACCATCTTACTATCAGGCTGCGCAAACCACCCCCTAGTTCTATTAGCCACTCTGACCAGTGCCAACATAATGGGTACTTCTACTAAAACACCAACTACCGTGACTAAGGTTGCTCCCGAGCTTAGACCAAACAAGACGATGGCCACTGCCACCGCTAATTCAAAGAAGTTACTAGCTCCGATCATACTAGCGGGAGCAGCAATATCATGAGTGACTCGCCATATTTTGGCCCAAACGTAGGCGAGGAAGAAAATAAAACAGGTTTGGATAATTAACGGTACTGCTATTAAGCCGATATGCAGCGGGTTGTTTAAAATAACTTCTCCTTGAAAAGAGAAAATAATAACCAAAGTAAATAATAAACCTACCTCCGTGACATATTTGAATTTAGGTAAAAACTTCTTTTCAAAATGTTCACTACTACTCTTCTTTATTTTCCCCCTCCTTGTTAAGTAACCTGCCAGAAAAGGGATAACCACAAATAATCCTACCGACAACACAAGAGTGTCATAGGGGATGACAACGCCACCAATACCCAGAAGAAGCGAAACGATGGGCACAAAAGCTACGAGGATAATTAAATCGTTAATGGCTACTTGGATTAAGGTATAGGTGGGATTGCCTTTGGTGAGGTGGCTCCAAACAAAAACCATGGCGGTGCAAGGGGCGGCTCCTAGAAGTATTGCTCCCGCGATGTATTCTTTGGCTAAAGCGTCGGCGATATAATTTTGAAATATTATCGTGAAAAACAGGAAAGCAAAGAGGTACATAGTGAAGGGCTTGATTAGCCAATTTGATACCAAGGTAATAGTTAGGCCTTTCGGTCGCTTAAAGCAGTTTTTAACGCAGGAGAAATCGACTTTCAGCATCATGGGGTAGATCATTAGCCAAACTAGAACGACTATCGGCAAAGAGACGCTAGCATATTCGAATTTACCTAACGTTGTGGGGATGATGGGTAAATATTTACCAATCAAAACACCTGTGATGATGCACAAGAACACCCAGACGGAAAGATACTTTCCAAATAGGCCGAGCGCTTTTTTAGTGTTGTTGGAATTCGTAATATTTTTGTTCATGTTGTTAAATTATATACTACGTGTGACGATTAGAACAGAGCGTGTTAGAACTTATTTGACATTTCAAACCTAGCCTCACAGTGTCGGATTTGGTTTATTGATTGTCATTTGTGGGTGAGATCTGATAAAATGAAAAGCACTAAGCTTAAAAATTAAGAATAAACACAAATGAAAGTATCTACCAGAAATGAATGTAAAGGAGATTTTAAGAGGGTAGAAGAAATAACGCGCGAGGCATTTTGGAATTTATATGTTCCGGGATGTGATGAGCATTATTTGACTCATATATTAAGAGATCACCCTGATTTTATCAGTGATCTTGATTTCGTGGCTGCTTATGAGGATAAAGTTATTGGCAACATAATGTATACGAAGTCATATATAATTGATGAATCAGATAATAGAATTAATACAATAACCTTTGGACCGGTATGCGTATTACCTGAATACCAAAAACAAGGTGTAGGCTCTGCGTTAATCCAACATTCCAAAAAGATTGCGTCTGAAAATGGTTACCAGGCAATAATTGTTGAGGGGCATCCGCATAATTACTGTAGACATGGCTTTAAGAGTTCAAAAGATTATCGGATAAGTAATTCTGAAGGGAAATATCCCTATAGTCTTTTGGTTCTTGAATTAAAGAAAGGTATGCTACGTGATAAGAATTGGAAATATTATTCAAGTGATGTGTATGATATTGATAAAAAAGCAGCCGATGAATTTGACAAAAAGTTTGATCCCAAGAAGAAGGAATATAAGTACACACAAGAAGAATTTTCAATTGCCAGTAGAGCCTATATAATATAATTCTTGTTAAAAGGAAATAAAAGCGAGTAGGAATAATAAAAAGAGGCTTCCACCTCTTCTTTTTATCGCTATATTAAGCTAGTTTAAGCCTAAAACTCCCCCTATCGGGCAGGTTCCGAACTCTAAACTGGAAGAAAATAGCGGATAATTTGGCTTTGATGCAGAATCAGGCTTGTTTTACAGCAGTAAATTTAAATACAAGCTCTTGCCAAATATAACCGCAGTGTTAGGATAAAAACAACATAAAACAATGCTACATAGTTTACACATCACAACTAACACTTGTTGTAATGCTCTCGGGACTGCTTCGGGAGGCATTTGTTTGTGTTTAACCTAATATTCGCCTAACAACACTTTCAAAATAGTAGCTCTCGGAGTACCCGAGAGTTTTTTATTACTCTAATTAAAATTAAAACAATGATTTACCAAAATATTCTACAGGCAATAGGTAATACTCCACTGGTGGGACTAGATAAACTAATTGCTAATCCTAGAGTTAACCTATTTGCTAAACTAGAAGGTCAAAATCCTGGTGGTTCGATAAAAGACAGGGCTGCATTGCATATGGTTGAGCGAGCAGAAAAAAGAGGAGAGCTAGATAAGAGTAAGACTATTCTAGAAGCCACCAGTGGCAATATGGGCATTGCTTTAGCAATGATTGGGGCTCAGAGGGGGTACAGCGTACAAATAGCCATGTCAGAAGGAATGAGTGAAGAGAGGAAGAGAATGATAAAGAGTTATGGAGCTCAGCTAGTATTAACAGACAAGAGACTTGGAACAGAAGGCGCAATAACTAGAGCTAGAGAGCTAGTTGAAAAGCACCCCGAAAGGTATTGGTTTGTAGACCAATTCAATAATCCTGATAATGTTAAATCCCACTATCATGGGATTGCCAAGGAGATTATCCAGGAATTGAAAAGCATTGATGTTCTGGTTGCAGGAATGGGCACTAGCGGGACTATTATGGGTATTGCTAAAAGATTTAGGGAAGAATCACCAGGCACCAAGATAGTAGGAGTAATTCCTCCTGCGGGTTACACGATTCAAGGTATTCAAAATCCGAATGAAGATTATGCTGGAAACATTTACAAGGCAGGGTTAATAGACGAGAATTTGTTAGTGCAAACAGCTGATGCTTTCAAGATGGTAAAAAAGGTTGCTCGAGCCGAAGGACTATTTCTGGGAATGAGCTCAGGAGCTGCATTATTCGCAGCCCTACAAAAGTCTAAAAAGATGAAAGAAGGCAATATCGTAGTAATACTTCCTGATAGGGGAGAGAAATATCTTAGCACTAAGTTATTTAGTGGCTAAGTTTATTGCAGGTTTTATTTTATAAAACTGAGATATTTTAATTGAATAGTGCCTAGCATGGAAATTCTTCCATATTATATCTCAGGTGTGTTATTAGTATGGCTGGCTGGTCATCATCTTTAATTATTTCATGGTCGTCAATATGATAATGATAGTGTTCAGTGAGCAACTTAAAGCACTTCTGAATTAAGCCATTGCTGTTTTTATCAAGCAAAATTATTTTTATAATATATGGTCTATTTTTATATTTGGGATTGATTTCAAAAAGAATCTCTTTATCGGCTTTATCGGGGTGACCTTTAACATTTATAGTAGTTTTTTTATGAGAGAATGGAGAAGAATAGCTAGGGATTCGCCAGACCATATTATGTGAGAATTTATTGAAAGGTATTATTTCCCCGCCCTTGGTGGTAAATGGCTCGTAAATTTCCCCTCCATATAATTTTTCATGAAATTCTCCTTTACCATTATTCCCTCCATGATATGTCCAGCGCCCCATATCTCTGACATCATCTGTTAAGCGCATAGGATAGCAAAAGCCAGATATATCATCCTTTGTTTTTTTAATTGCGTAGACTTCTATTTTTGTTCCCTCGCACACCCAATAAACTTTAATAAACATTATATGGAAATTAGTTTGTGATTTTGTTTTTGCATTGCTGTATTATTTAAGTTTTAATTTTCTGTTATTATATAATTCTATTTCCTTTTTTTCAGGCACACCAAAACTATCTGATAGGGTAAATAGTGTGCAAAGTATAAATTCAATAGAACTTATGAGAATTCTTTTAGTTTCTTTAGGATCAGGTATCTCATTAAATCCGATGACATCTCCTTTTTTATTTTTTTGTAAATATTTTTCCAAAACTCTAATGTCGGAATGAGCATATCCCGAAGCATGATCATAATAAATGTTGTATGTTTTAATATCGCCAATCTCTCTCGCCATTTCCTCCAAACTAATAATTCTTTCACTTTCCATTTTATTTAAATTTTTCTCGTTCTTATCCTTTAATTTTTTGGCTTCTTTTATATTTATTTCAGCGGGGAATGTTCGTTTCTTAGGTTGATTTATAACTCTGTTCAAAACCTTTGTTTTCCCATGTAAATAATTTGCTATAAAATATTTTGCGTATTCGTCTTTTATACTACAATATCTCATTCTTGTTGCAGCTTCATATAAGCCTCGTAAAAGAGTATGAGCGTCGTAAAGGAAGTAATTTTTGCACAAACAATATATGGCTTGAAAAGTTGCCAGCGATTTTAGATACAGTGTGAAAACTGCCAGATTTTTATAATCCTCGTTATTTACTTCAATTATACTTTTTTGGCTGTTGGCAAATTTATTTATGTCTTCGTAAAAGTCAAAAATATTTTTGTAATCCGAGACTGTTTTATTTTTTAGGTTCGTTATTTCTTTTCCTAAAAAGCCTTCATTATGAAAATCATTTGACTTTGAATTGTTTAATTTACTCGTTTGCATTGCTTTGTTAATTAAAATAACTTTAATAAATTTTACACAAAAGGACTCCAAAATTTAATTAGGAGTCCCAGATTTCATCTTATAACAGTTTTTTGTAATCCTTTTAATCTTTTTTCCTGTTGCGTTCCCTCACATAATTATCACGCAATACAGCTACAGCTATGATAGTTAACGGAGTTCCAAATAATAATGTCAGAACTATTATTCCTGTAATAAAACCTCCTGCACCAGCCTTATCATTATTATCTGATTCATTTTTTACTGCTTCAACAGTACTGCCTGAAATAGGTAGTTTATCATCTTTATTACTCTTATCCGCTTTCTCATTTTTAGTCTCTGTGACTTCAGTTTTTACCTCAGGTGCTGGTTTTGTCTCCTCGGTAGTTTCCTTAACTGATTCTTGTTTTTCTTCTTTTTGGATTGTATCTGTATTAACTTGCTCATCTGTGTTTGTCTTAGTCTCTGTTTTGGTCTCAGGTTTAGGCTTAGGTTCAACTTTTGGTTTTGGCTGTTTAGGCTCTGGTTTGGGTGGAGGTTTTGGGGCAGATTTTTCTACACATGCAGGATAGTACGGGGCACATGTTTTTGATAAAGAAGTCCCATCACAACATTTGTTACCAGACACAGCACAAGAGCATACGCCACCATGACTAGAACAGCAACCACTTCGCGCCTCAGTAAACTGGAAATTACCAACAAGAAACAGAACAATAGCAGATAACAGTAACAGCTTGTTAACTATTTTCATTTTATTTGTTAATTTAACTAATTAAGTTAAGTTAACCACCGAGAGGTCATTTAGGCAACTGCTTATATTCCCAGCTCAATAAGTGCTTCTTCGGTAGACAGGAATTTTAATTCTTTGACTTTGACTGTCAAATTGGCAGCATCTTTTGGAATTTCATATATTACCGAAAACTGCTGAGGCACGTTAGGGTTCAAATTAGATAATATGAAAATTCCTTTATCTTCTGGTATCCACTCAGAAGTATCGGAAGAAGTTATAAATTCTCTCCCCTTGTCATCAGTTATATTAGGTGCAGTTACTGAATGCATTTCGGTATCAAGATTTTCGATTTCCAAGGTAACCATCACGAACTTACTATTAGTTTTTGCTTTCTTATCTTTTGTATAGCTTGGATACTTAGAAGATGACCCCTTCAACGTATCACCCAAATCTTTTGCTTCGACTAGTTTCCATTTAGCGTTGCCAATATTCACTTCTTCCCCTGCTTTGTAGGTTTTTATCTCTTCCCCTGCTTTTGTTGTCGAACTTGTGCCTGAGTTATCTAATTCCTTAGATACCTCATCTACTGCTTTTTTGCCTACAAGTGAACATCCAGCAATAAAGATAATTCCTAGGAAAATTAGAGTTCCACATCCTCCTAATGCCCATTTCCACCAATTGCTCTTTTTGGGTTGAGCTTGTGGTTGAGGCTGGATTGACTGCTCTGGCTGTTGTGCATTTTGCATTGTTTTTTCTTACTTATTTAATTTATTTATTAACAAAAAGGTCTCCCGAACCAACGACAACTCTTTCGAGCTGCCCGATGAACCTTTCGGAGCATCGACCTAAGGAATAAGTGCTGGTCAGAAGACCATCTTTATTCCTTAGGCTTTATATTTAGCCATATCCTGAACAGGACTTAGGCAAAGTTGTTACTTAGATTATTGCTTAAATAGCCAAATATGTAAATAAAACTTGATTATTAAGCACTTGAATAAAAAATGGATGTAAAATAAAGTAAAGTATATGGATAATATGCCAAAAATTAAAGACTTGCTTTCTGAGCAAGAGAAGGGTTTGCGCAAAGCTATTTGGTGGATACTAAGAGAATTGCATCAAGAAAGTGATGTAGAGCTTTGGAATAAGTTTAATTATGACTTCCGCAAGAATGACGAAGACATTTCTACCATTAGACAAAGACGTGCCGCCCGTTTTTTGGAAAACGTGGGAGCGATAGATATTGTTTCTGTTAAGTATGCAAATAATCCTAATATACTTGCTTTGAATATATTTTCTGGCAAAGATAATCGTGAGCCGATTGGTTATGAAATAGAGCCACATAAAGAAAATTTGCTAGAACTTTATAAAGAATACGAAGCCTTTTTTGCAAAGGATAAACCAAAGTCATTATCTTTTGATTCTGTAGCTGGGAAGTTAAAATATAAAAAATATTCGATCGTGTTTGGTGCCAGCAGTAATTCTTTCCCAATATTGGATGTTTTAATAAATTCCACCGACCAGTTTTATGTAATAGGGGACACTATGAATAGAGAAGCGATTAACGAAATAGCAACCCAAGATGGTTCTATAGAGGAGATAAGCGAGAAAACGTATTACAACACGATCGACTACATTAACAAAAAATTTGCAAATAAGACAGGAATAGAAAAAGATTTCCTCGTTAAAAGAAATACAGAGGTTGGCATCAATGATGACCTCTTAAAAGATTTAGAAGAAAATTAGCAGAATTTTACCAGAATGTGGTAGAAAGTGGAATCCAAGCATGTTGTAACCTGATGGCATTATAAGTCATCAGGTTTTTATGTTGGACGAGAAAAATAAGAAAGATGGAAAAAGTGAAAAACAGGAAGATAGAGAAAGACTTTCCCAGTTTTTTAATTTACTCTTACAAATAGATAGGCGAGTTAATCCTGAACTATATGAGAAGGAGGAAAAAGATGATTGATACTGTTATTTTAACAATTGAGGGGAAAAGATGTTTACCCATAGAAAATCCTAATATACCCTCTAGGTGGTTTCTGCATAGCAAGAGCGGTCGATACGAGAAGCATGTAATCAATGAAACCGCAGCACAAAAACATGATGGGATATATAGACCTCGAGTAAGGACTATTAAAAGAGCAGGAATAATATATCGCCAAATAGAGTTTTCTGTCCCTAAGTTACTTCATGGCAATAATGTGGACGAAGTAAGCGATGAAGATTTTGATATTGTTGTCGATACTTTAAAGGAGAGGCTGGAAGATTTTAAAATAATAACCACTATTGATGCTTTAAAAAGCGCTGCCGTATCGTCATTTCATCCGTCAAAAAATATTGTTCTTTCTGGCGGCTATACTTCGCAGGCAGTCATCAAGGAATTAAGTAAGGTTAATCTTACTAAAAGAATGGATTTAAATCGTGATAGTTTCAGGAACGATGGTCATTCGCTTCAATACTATACAAACTCTCACTCATTTGTTATTTATGACAAAATTCAGGACTTAAAAAAGCCTAAGAAGCGAGCAATAGACAAAGACCAAACTCTAAGACAATTATCACTATTCGATGATATTCAAAAAAAAGAAAGAAAAGAAATTTTGAGATTTGAAGTGCGTTTGTCGAGGAAGGTGAAAGTCAATTCCATTATGGACAAAATGGGCTATAGCAAGAACCCAACGTTTAAAGATATTTTTAGTAAGAAAGTCTGCCAGGAAGTTTTAATGATGTATTGGCAGGAATTGATAGCTGAAAAAAACCTGTTTTTATTTTCAATAAGTAGCAGCCCAAAGCAGACCTTTGAGAAGATAAGAAAATATTATCTCTCAATTAAACCTAAGGAAATTGTTTATTTAGTTGGGCTACAACAACTTTGCCAGGATGGCAATGGGATTAGAGATTTGCGAAATTTAGTAGAAAAGAAAGCGTCGACAAGAACTTGGTACAGGTTTTCAGATGATATGAAAAAACTAAACGATATGCAGAAAATATCTGGCTGTCATGGATGGGTTAATCAAATAAAAAAACAATTAAATGATTTTGATTCACTGAAAGTTTATGACGATTTGTGATAATTGCAGTTTGTCATGTAAAGAAAAGTAAAGTATAATTATTAAGTAAATTAAACATTATGAAGAAAGAAGAATTCTACACTGCTCAAGAACTAGCGGATAAACTACGTGTAAATATTATGACTATCTACCGATATATAAAGGCAGGGAAGTTAAAGGCGTACAAAATTAGTAAGGAATATCGAATTGATGCAGAAGAATTTAAACGTTTATTAGATAGGGCAAAAGTGAAATAAATTGATGAAAGCTATTATTCTTGCCAGAGTATCAACAGAAGAGCAAAAGGAGGCGGGTAATTCTTTGCCTGCTCAGGTTGTTCGTGGTAAAAATTATTGCAAACAAAAAGGATTTACCGTTGTAGAAACTTTTAGCTTTGATGAGAGTGCGTATAAAGTAAAACGTGACGCATTCGATGAAATCTTAGACTTTATTGGCTCCTGCAAAGAAAAAGTTACTGTATGCTTTGATAAGGTCGATAGATTTTCACGAAATATATTTGATAAACGAGTAGCCGCTCTTTACGATTTAGCAATGGCAGACAAGATTGAACTGCATTTTGTTTCGGATAATCTCGTGATAAACAAAGATATATCCGCTACTGAAAAGTTCCATTTTGGGATAAATTTAGGACTTGCCAAATATTATTCTGACGCTATTAGCGACAATACAAAGAGAGCCTTCGAACAGAAGTGGCGCAAAGGGGAATGGACGGGGCAAGCACGGCTTGGCTATAAAAATATCATTGATGAAAATGACAATAGGGATTTTGTCGTAGATACGGACAGCTCTCATCTCGTTAAAAAAATGTTTGAGCTATATGCCACTGGTCAATATTCTGCAAAGAAATTGCAGAAAAAGATGAAAGAGTTGGGTTTAAAGAGTAGAAACGGAAAGGAGGTTGTACCAAGCCTTATACACAGAATGCTCAGGGACAAGTTCTATATTGGCATAATGTCTCCCAAGGGCATAGAAAAGCCTCATAAGTACCCGCCAATAGTGCCTAAGCCTTTGTTTGATAAGGTTCAATCAATCTTAGATAGTCATAATAAAAAGCCTTTTAAAATAAATTCGAAACCATTTACATTGAAAGGCTTAATCAAATGTGACAAATGTGGCTGCGCTATTAGTCCCGAAGTGCAAAAAGGCAAATATATTTATTACAGTTGTTCCAACTACAAAGGCAAATGTAAAAGGCTTTTTGTGAAGGAGGAAGATTTGCTTAAGCCTATTCTTAAAGCAATGCGTAAGATGAAATTACCTCAACAAAAGAGGGATGAGACTTTAGAGGATTTGAAGAAAATGAACGAAAGTAAAAATCATTTTCACGAGCGTATGATTGGGAATATACAAAAAGATTATAATGGCATACAGACTAAATTAGATAAACTTCTTGATTTATTAGTCGATGAATGTATTACTCAGAGTGAATATGACAACAAAGTGAAACAGTTCAAGGAAAGACAGTACGAGTTGAACCAAGACTTAGAACAGTATACTCAAGCAGACGAAAACTTTCATGTGACCGCATCTATGGTCTTTTCTCTGGCTAGCAGGTCACTGGAAATATTTGAAAGTTCGGAAGTAAATGAAAAACGACAGTTCTTAGAATATCTACTTACGAACTGTCGTCTTTCAGGACGAAATCTTTTATTTAAGCTACAATCTCCCTTTGATACTATCTTGGAAGTTGCAGATGAACCTATAAACCTCCCGGGGTCGGATTCGAACCGACGACCGATTGATTAACAGTCAATTGCTCTACCGCTGAGCTACCCGGGATTATTTAGTTGTGAATCTGCTCACTTTACTTGAGAGCCAGTATTGTCGTTTTTCGCAAGTTGTGGGTGTTTGAGTAGTCATCCCGGTTTTACCGGGAGGGCTACGAGTTCCACAACCAGAAAAACAACAATACTGGCTCTCCACCCTCCCCCCTAATACTCCTCCAACTTCCTAATATACTCATGCTCCCTAATTTTTTCAAGGGCTTTGGCCTCAATTTGCCGGATACGCTCACGGGTGACACCAAATTCTTGTCCCACCTCTTCTAAAGTATGGGCTACTCCATCGGATAAACCGAATCGGACTTCCAGGATTTTCTGTTCGCGGGGAGTAAGATGTCGGATAATTTCTTTAATATGATCTCTCAACAAGCGGCGAGAAGCTGAGCTGTCGGGCGAAATGGTTTTAACGTCCTGAATAAAATCACTCAATGTACTCTCGTCTTCTTCTTCACCAACTGAAGCATCGAGAGAAACTGTTTCCTGCGAAATCTTGATAATGTGTCGTACTTTGGCGATTGGCAGTCCCATTTCCGCCGAGATTTCTTCCGGGGTCGGTTCGCGTCCTAGTTCTTGTACCAACCGCCGTTCGATCTGAGTGAATTTATTAATAGTCTCCACCATGTGTACCGGAATGCGAATCGTTCGGGATTGATCAGCTAGTGCCCGAGTAATTGCCTGTCGGATCCACCAGGTGGCATAGGTAGAAAACTTATACCCTTTTTTATAATCAAATTTTTCTACCGCTCGGAAAAGACCAAGGTTGCCTTCTTGGATCAGGTCGAGCAGAGTCAGATTCCGTCCTACGTATTTTTTAGCGATACTAACCACCAAACGCAAGTTAGCTTCAATCATTTTCTGGAAAGCAAATTCGTCCCCCGCGTCTTTTTTCTTAGCCAAGGCTACTTCTTCTTTAGCTGTCAGCAATGGTACCTTGCCGATTTCGCGCAGATACATCTGAATAGAGTCGGAGCTGATAGCAGCTAAATTCATGCGGGACGGCCTTTTCTTTTCTTCTTTTTTCTTTTCCTCTTCGGTGAGAAGTCGGGAGGAGGGCTTGGTGATCTCAATATTATATTTATGCAAAATCTCGATTAGATCTTCCAGCTCATCCAAATGATTTTCTACCTCTGGGATAGCGTGTAAAATTTCGTCCTCGGTAACAAAATTTTGGTCCCGCCCCTTCTGGACTAGATATTCAACCTGAGCGTGGTCAAATTTGCGCATCGGGACAACCGGCTGTCTTTTAGGTTGTTCTTGGATGACCGGCTTACTAGCAACTGGTTTTTTACTTTTCGGCTTGCTGTGGGCTTTGCCGATAGTCGATTTACGGGAATGATAAACTTTACAGCTGCGACAATAATATTTTTCCGCCACCACTTTTTTAGTTGAGCGGGATTTTTTGGCGGTTTTACGCGGCGAAGCCTTCTTAGCTACTCGACGAGCTTTTTTCTTGGTCGGTCGTCGGTGTGCTTTCCGCGTTTTAGTTTTCGTTTGACGTTTTTGGGTTTTAGGCATTTAAATGATGCTAATATGCGAATCCCGATCAGATCGGGACGAATAATACTAATGTAAACAGCAAAATTAATTTAGCTTTGCTATTTTTTCTGATAACTTATTGAACTTGGCTGTTAATTTCTCAAGTAATTTTTTGTCCTTTTCCTCCTCGGCGTTTTTGATTTCAGTCTGCACTCGTTGCATCTGGTGTTGCAACCAACTCTTTTGTAAGTTATTAATCAACTGTTCAGCTTCAGCCTCTTTATCTTTAGCAGAAAAATCCTCCGGTAGTAAGTCTTTTTGCAAATACAACTCAACTACCGCTGCTTGCTCAGCCGCCTGGGAATTTTCACTCTGCAGTTTTTTCAGAAATTCAGTAAAATCGAAGTCTGACTGCTGTTTATTATAATATTTTTTCAATCCCTCGTAAACCTCTTGCAGGGAAGGGTGAATATATTTTGTATCTATCGCTGTAGTTACTTTTTCTAGACAGGCCGGAAAATTGAAGACGAAACTTAGTAGTTGAGTGGAAAATAACTCATTTTCACTTTTTTCCGTTGCTGGGATAGAAGATTCAGGCTGGTTTGATTGATGAGGAAGGGGACTTCTAATTTTTTGGAGATAATCGTATAAAATCTCTTCCGCCACTGATAATCTTTGGGCTAATTTCTGTATGTAATGAGCCTTTTCGACTTCATCCGCAATATTAGCAATGACGGGGATTAGAACGGCCGTGGCTTTCTTTTTATCTTCCACTTTGTTAGGGTCGAGTCCCTGAAAAGTAGTCTCAAAGTAAAATTCCATAATGGCTTTGGCTTCTTTGAGAGTTTTTTGCCAGAGCTTAACATCTTTTTTAATGTAATCATCGGGATCCATCCCTTCGGGCATGACGGCCACTTTGACGTTTAGGCCTTGGGCGAGGGCAATATCGATACCTCGCTTAGCCGCTTCGTTGCCGGCTAGATCCATGTCAAAAGCGAGGATAATGTTATTAGTATAGCGTTTAATCAAATTGATTTGTCCCAGTGTCAGAGCGGTACCAGAAGAAGAAACTACGTTTTTGACTCCGGCCTGGTGGGAAGTGATCACATCGGTGTAGCCTTCAACAATCACCGCGTAATCTAGACGGCGCATTTCACCTTTAGCTTTATCGAGGCCGTATAGTACCCGCGATTTGTCGTAAACCGACGTCTGGGGCGAGTTGATATATTTGGCCATCTCTTTTTCTTGCGAGCTAGGCATAATTCGTCCGCCAAAGCCGATAATGTTTCCTTGTCCGTCGGCGATCGGGAACATTAAGCGATTGCGAAAGCGGTCGTAAAAGCCGGACTTGTTTTCTCGTTTGATAATCAAACCAGCGTCCAGGATATCTTGATCTTGGAAGCCCTTCTTGTGCAGAAAATTACTGAGAGCGTCCCATAATTCAGGCGAAAATCCCAATCGAAATGACTGGATTGACTCGGTTGATACTTTCCTCTTAGTCAAATAATCGCGAGCCGCTTGACCAGCTTTACTTTTCAACAAAGATTGATGGAAAAACTCAGTCGTTAGCTCCAGGATTTCTAGTAGCTTAGAGCGTTTACTCTGCTGCTCGGGATTGGCGGGAGCACGCAGCTGCACACCTGCTTTGCGCGCTAGCATTTTGAGGGCATCGACGAATTCCAACCCTTCCATTTCCATCACAAAAGCGAAAATGTCACCGCCCTTGGAGCAGCCGAAGCAATGCCAAATCTGCTTGTCGGCAGAAACCATAAAAGACGGTGTCTTTTCATTATGAAAAGGACAGCAGGCTTTAAAATTGCCTCCGACTTTTTTAAGAGGGATATATTCTTGGATCAGCTCGGCGATATCGAGACGATCCTTAATGTCTTCAGACGGCTTGTTCATATTTAGGATTTGCTGAATTTATCTAGTGGGCTACTAATATCTTTTAACTTGTTGCTGGCCACCTTAGTATAAATCTGGGTAGTTTCTAATCTTTTGTGACCTAATAGTTCCTGAATATAGCGGATATTAGTACCATTTTCTAATAGGTGAGTAGCGAAGCTATGACGGAGAGAATGACAAGTAGCATCTTTCTTAATCTTAGCTTGCTTTAAGGCTTTAGAGAATACTTTTTGGACAGCGCGTTGGCTGAGGTAGCTCCCACGGTTGCTGGTGAAGACATAATCATTGGTGGCATGGTGGTTAGTGTATTTTTGCAAAACGTCGAGTAGAATAGCCGATAAAATGGTTTGTCGGTCTTTATTTCCTTTGCCCTGCCTAACATACAATATTTGGTTAGCAAAATCCAAGTCTTTGACTTTAAGTTTTACCACTTCGCTAATTCTCAGGCCAGAAGAGTACATTAAAGCTAGTAAAAGCTTGTGTTTAACATTAATGATCGTTCCCAGCAGTCTTTTTATTTCCGTTTGGGTTAGTACCTGAGGGAGTTTCTGAGGCTTTTTGGCTCGGGGGATGTGGATAAAAAAGCGGCGGTGCATGATTTTCCCAAAGTAGAATTGGAGGGAGCTGTAGGCAGAGTTGAGAGTGGAAGCAGATTTGTGGGCGCGAGCTAATTTGTCTAAATAATTTCTAATATCAGCCGCTTTGATGTATTTCGGCTGTTTATTTGACCAAATGAGGAAATTGTTGATATAGTAAAGGTAACTTTTGACTGTCCATGGGCTGAATCTCCGCAAGCGCATTTCTTGTCTCAGCTTACGCAAAGGATCTTTACTTGGATAGTAATGTTTTCCCTCCATAATGTAGTTGTGATGAGAAGTAAGCAGAGGTATTTTAGCTTAGATATGAGGCAAGGTCAAATAGTTCGGATATAATCTGTTAGGCAAAATTCCGCTTCGCTCCATTTTGCCTAACGCGCGCGCTTAGCAGCGCCGTCAGGCTCAGCGGAGCTTCGCCTAACAGCGCTTATCTGAAATCCTGATCCGGCAATAAATTGCCTCCTCAGGACTTCAGATTAAGCGCGCGCGTTATATGAAATAATGAAAAAATCTAATCTACTATTAACCTAAAAAACTATGGACAAAGAACCAAGATTCAATCCAGAAAACAAAGAGTCGCCCAAGGAATTTCTAATCTGGTGGCTCATGGAAGAGGAACAGGCACAGGTCACGCCAGAACAATGGTTGTGTGTGCCCATTTATATTAAGGATGAGCTTGCCTTACTTGAGGGCAGGCCAAGAAAAGGTTGCTTGCGGGTTCCACAAGACATTGATGTAAAAGAAATCCCTTGGGATGACCAACATCCCAACGCAGAAAGGCTTGGCCACGCTGGAGGAATAGTTTTTCATACTTCTGACAAAGAAGCACTCGCTGGACTTCCAGGATTAGTAACTGATTTAAAGCTAGATACACACACAGAAGAAGAACCAGAATAAGGAAAGATTTTTTCATTACATCACATAACAACGCGATAAGCGGTTCAGAGATTTTTACTTTATAATATTAATAAGAAGTAAAAAATCTCTTCTCCCAAATTTTTGAAATAAATATTAATTATAATAAGGGATTTCAAAAACTTCGCATACAGGCGTACGTTAGGGCGCCATCGCTCGCTCCGCTCGGATTTTACTGAATACGCAATTTAAAATGGGCTTCTAAAGAGTTAGAAAGATTTATTAAACCTGATAAAATAACAATCATCATGAACATTTTATTCGTATGTAAATACAATAGATTCCGCAGTCAAATTGCAGAAGCTTTTTTCAATAAACTGAACAAAGATAAAGATGTTACTGCAAGAAGTGCCGGTATTTTCAAGGGTCTTCCCATTGATCCAATTGTTTTTACTTATGCAGAAAAATATGGCATCAAATTGAATGGAGAACCCAAAACAATTAGTGTTAATTTAATAAGAAATCAAGACCTCATCATAATTATTGCAGATGATGTACCAAAGTCTTTATTTACTGAGAATATTAAATTTAAAAGAATAACAATTGTTTGGAAAATTACTGATATAGAAGAAAGTGACCAAGAAGGTGTTGGATTGATTTTTAACTCCATTCAGGAAAGAGTTAAAGATTTTATTGAAAATAAGAAATATTTGTAGGAAGTCCATTTTTAACTTCTCCGTTCCCTCTGGTCACTCTGACCCCGCTGCGCTCTCCTCCTCTCAGTCGTTGGGGCGTATAACAGGACTTAAACGGAAAATGTCTCAGCTCGGATTTCCCCCAAATTGTTCCGCTTCGCTACGCAACTTCGTTTAAGCCCGATGTTCAGCAAAATCGCTCGCTTCGCTCGGCTACGCCAATCGTCTCCAACTTCGTCTACCCGCGGCGCATTATATCGCCAACAGTTAAAAAATAAGGGACTTGGAATAGCCGACATTCACTATTCTCCCTCAAATCTACCCATGAAAAATTACGACTATATAATTATTGGCGCCGGAATTGGTGGACTTACTACCGGAGCATTATTAGCCCAAGCCGGTAAAAAAATTGCCATATTTGAACAACATTATTTACCCGGAGGATATGGCCATACCTTTAAACATAAAGGGTTTTCATTTTGTCCGGGTTGGCACTACGTATATGATTGCGGTAAGCAGCAAAGAGTATTCAATGTACTAAAGAAGCTAGGTATAGAAAAACAAGTAACATTTGAACAGTTAGATCCTAATGGGTTTGACAGAGTTGTTTTCAATGAAATTGATTACAAGATTGGTAAGGGGTTTGCTAAAGAACATACTCGCTTGACTAAAATGTTTCCCACTTATGATAAGCAGTTAAAAAAATATTTTTATATTTTAGATAAAATCCATCAGCAAATGTATGATCTGCCGTTAGGGTTTACGTTTTGGGCAGTTCTTAAAAACCCCTTACGTTATTCATATATCATTAAATATCGCCACTGGACATTACAAAAATTATTTGATTACTTCACCTTCCCCCAAAAACTCCAATGTATTTTAGCCGGTCAAGGATCTATTTTTTTTCTACCGCCCCAAAAGTTATCTCTACTGGTTCAGGCTGGAGGTGTTGGTAGTTACAACGCTGGTGCCTATTATCCTACGCAAGGCTTTGAAATGGTAGTGCAAAATTTATTAGACAAAATTACCAGTCAAAATAATTGTGCAGCTCATTTTTCAACCGAAATTGTAAAAATGAATCTTGATCATAAGCATAAAAAAGTAATTTCGGTAGAAACTAAACAAGGTAAAATTTATACCGCTGACAAATTTATTTTTAATGGCGATCCTCAACTAAGTATGGATCTTATTGGTAAAAAGTATTTTCCCCGAAAGTTTCAAAAAAAACTTAGCTATCAATATTCAACTGGTGCCCTGAGTGTGTTTATTGGCATGCAAGGGTTGGATCTTAAAAAATATATCGGCCAAGAAAATATATTTTATTATTCCGACGGGGACATAAATAGTATTTATGAACAACATTTTGCCCCAGGAATTCCGGAAAAACTACACTTCTTTTGTAATGCTCCGTCATTACGTTCCGATAACTTATGTCCCCCAGGATGCCACCAATTAGTTGTTATCGCTCCCTGTAATTATGAATACTTTGCTGATTTAAAATCTAAAGATAAAGCTCTATATGATCAAGCTAAAGAAAAATATGCGGATAAAATGATAGCTGTTTTAGAGGAAAAACTTATTCCCGACTTAAAATCACATATAATTCTAAAGATAATCGGCAGCCCTACCACTAGTGAGCATTTTTTATCTGCCCCGAAAGGGAATTGCTATAGCACCCCGCTTGATCCTGCTAACGTTAATTTTAACCGTCTTAATTATAAAAGTCCTTGGCAAAATATGTTTTACATTGGCGCCGGCAGTTCTTTACCCGGCTTCGCCACAATCATGCATTTTTCAGCACTGCTTTACGAAAAACTGACTGGAGATAAAGCATATGATTAAACTGGTACAGTCTAGATTCTGATCAAATTATGGCCAGCAATTTTGTTTGTAACCCCACGTTCTACCAAGTATTAGGCAAACAGATTCGGAAAAAAGAAAAGACCCTTGACAAAACATGATATTTCTAATATACTATACTCTTAAATCATAGCTTGGCACCATTGCCCAAGCAGCTCGACTCTTTTTGTGTTGACGTGGGACTGTCACCAAATAGCCCCCGCCTCGGCGGGGTCGTTACGAAAGCGTATTTGGCGACAGTCCCAATGTGTGACCTCGAAGAACGGCGGGCTACACATTTTTATTACAAATTTATGACTCAAAAAGAACAATCTACTGGTCGTTTTAGCGATCTAGGGATAAAAGAAAAATTTCTCGCTATTCTCGCCCAAAAGAAATTTGATATCCCCACCCCAATCCAGCATCAAGTTATCCCTGGCGCTTTAGAGGGAAAAGACGTTGTTGGTATTGCTCAAACTGGAACAGGGAAAACCCTAGCGTTTGGCATCCCGATGATCCAGCGCATTGCTTTTCATAAGGGACAGGGATTAATTCTAGTTCCCACCCGCGAACTCGCGTTGCAAGTAGAAGAAGCATTTAGGGATATCGGTGCTCCACTGGGACTACGCACTGTAGTAGTTATTGGTGGGACTTCTCAACATCCTCAAGTAAAGGCTCTCAAGCGTAATCCCCACGTGGTGATTGCTACCCCCGGGCGTTTGGTTGATTTAATGGATCAAGGAGTCTACAAACTTGATCGCGTAAATATTATCACTCTCGACGAAGCCGATCGCATGCTCGATATTGGTTTTTTGCCACAAATCAAACGAGTTCTACAAACTATACCAAAAGAGCGACAAACAATGTTGTTTTCGGCCACTATGCCAAAGTCTATTTCAATGCTGGCCAGCACATTTATGAAAATACCCCTACGGATTGAAATTGCCCCCCAGGGAACAGCAGCCGAGAATGTAGAACATGAAGTATTTGTTGTAAACAAAAATGATAAAATGCGCCTACTTGATTCTCTGCTGCAACAGTATCAAAAAGACAAGTTTCTTATTTTTTCACGAACTAAGCATGGTGCAAAACGTATCACCCGCGATATTCGCAACATGAGTCACACTGTAACGGAAATTCATTCTAACCGCTCTCAATCGCAACGGAAAAAAGCCCTGGAAGGATTTACCAGCGGGAAATATCGTATCATGGTGGCCACTGACATTGCTGCTCGCGGTATTGATGTGCGAGATATCTCGCTAGTGGTTAACTTTGACCTTCCCGATGACTGCGAAAATTATGTCCACCGTATCGGCCGAACTGGACGGGCTGGACGTAGCGGAAAGGCGATCTCTTTTATTACCTCAAATCAAAAAAATGATGTTCGGAAAATTGAACGATTGATCCGTAAGTCATTACCAGTTCTATCTGTGCCAGCCCTGCCACCGGCAAGAAAAAGATCTCCTCAGCAAGCGCAATCTCAATCTCGAGGGCGCTCATCTTATAGAGGTCGCGGGCAGTCTTCTTCCCGGGGAGGCCAGCGTTTGTCCCATGGGCGTCGTGGCGGCGGTCGTCATCGACGGTAACGGTACAAAATCACTTCATTAAGACTAAAATTTTATGGAGATCAGAAACATTGCCATTATTGCTCACGTTGATCACGGTAAAACGAAAATTACTGATGCTTTGATGCGTCAAACAGGAGCAACGACTGATGAATCTGTCAGTATGGATAGCAATGCCCTCGAACAAGAGCGTGGCATTACGATTTATGCCAAAAATGCCTCCATGTTTTACCCTTCGGCGGGTTCGACAAGCTCACCGCGGGCAGGCTCAGAGCAGGCAACTACCAAGATTAATATTGTTGATACGCCCGGACATGCCGACTTTGGCTCAGAAGTAGAGCGTGTTTTACGCTCAATCGATTCCGTCTTGTTGGTGGTTGATGCTCAAGAAGGTCCTATGCCGCAGACAAAATTTGTTTTGAAAAAGTCATTAGATATTGGTCTTAAGCCATTGGTTGTTATAAATAAAATTGATAAACCGGCCGCTCGATCAGCCGAGGTTGTTGAAGAAGTATTCGAGCTGTTTATGGATCTGGGAGCTAATGATGAACAGTTGAATTTTCAGACGGTTTATACCAACGCCAAAGAAGGAATAGCTAAAAAGGAATTAGATCAAAGCGCAAAGGACATGACCCCACTACTCGACGCGATCTTAGCCAATGTTGCTCCGGCACCCGCCGAAGCGGACAAGCCGCTACGCATGCAGTCATTTAATTTAGATTACGATAATTATCTTGGTCGTTTAGCGATTGCTCGTATTTATGAAGGAACAGTGAAAGAAAAAGACCAACTTTTTATCAAACGGGTTGATGGAACCGTGCAAAAGGGGACAGTAACTAATCTTTTTACTTTTGAAGGCTTTACTAAAAAAGAAGTTAAGAGCGCAGAGGCCGGAGATATTATTGTGGTCGCTGGATTTCCTGATGTCTATATCGGTGACACGATGGCCACGGATGAATCAGCTGAGCTTTTACCGCATATTGCCGTCGATGAGCCAACTATTTCTTTGGGATTTATGATTAATAACTCGCCTTTTGCTGGCCAAGCTGGAAAATTTGTCACCAATTCACAATTGAAAGAGCGCTTGGAGAAAGAGCTAGAAGTGAATGTCGGGATTAAAATCGATTTTTCGGGGGCGGATCAGTATATTGTTCACGGACGAGGCGAAATGCATATTGCGATACTTTTAGAAAATATGCGCCGCGAGGGTTATGAGGTGCAAGTTTCTCAACCAAAAGTTATTTTAAAAGAAAAGGCGGGACAAACTCTGGAGCCGTTTGAAGAGCTCATTGTTGACGTGCCAGAATCTATGTCTGGTCTCGTTATTGAAAAGATTGCCAAGCGCAAAGGAACGATGATGGATATGAAAAAGAATCAGGCTGATACGCGGCTAACATTTGAAATCCCCACCCGCGGTCTCTTGGGGCTGCGTTCAGAATTTATGACGGAAACACGTGGCGAAGGAATTATGTCCTCTCGGGTTATTGGTTTTCGACCCCACGTTGGCGAGATCAAGCATCGAGAAGTTGGCTCGATGGTTTCCATGGCCACTGGCAAAGCCCTCGGATTTTCTCTTTTTAACTTACAAGAACGAGGATCTCTTTATATTGGACCGACCACTGAAGTCTATGAAGGCATGGTTATTGGTACCGTCAGTAAAGGCGAAGATATGGCCGTTAACCCGACTAAAGGGAAGCAATTAACTAATATGCGCGCTTCGGGATCTGATGAAGCTTTGAATTTAACACCTCCTCTCGAGTTGACATTAGAGCTGGGCCTAGAGATTATGGCTGATGATGAGCTGCTAGAGATCACCCCAGAGGCTATTCGACTGAGAAAAAAAGAGTTGAAGCAGTAACTCGACTTATGAAAAACAAAAACCCCGCCCGTACCGATCGGATCGAGACGATGGCGGGCAGGTACAATCTAGCGGTAATTGGTGGCGGGCCAGCCGGAATGATCGCTGCTGGCCGGGCGGGAGAACACAGCTCCCGAGTTATTTTGCTGGAAAAAAATGAGCAGCTAGGGATAAAGCTTTTACTGGCCGGCAAAGGTCGGTGTAATATTACCAATGCCGAAGAAGATTTGCGGAAATTTATAAATATTTATGGATCAAATGGGAAATTTTTGTATTCTGCCCTAAATAAATTCTCTAACCAGGACGTGGTGGAATTTTTTGTCAGTCGGGAAGTTAAAACAAAAGTGGAGCGAGGGGGGAGAGTCTTTCCCGTCTCAGATAATGCCAGAGATGTTGTTGGTTGCTTGGAGAAATATTTGGTAGATAGCGATGTTGAGGTCAAGTTTAATAGTTCAGTTGAGAAAATAATTATTAGTGCTAAGAAAATTACCAAAGTTATATTGAGCGGCGGCGAGGAAGTTGTAGCTGATAATTATGTCTTGGCCACCGGCGGAAAATCTTACCCGGGGACGGGCTCGACCGGCGATGCTTATAAATGGCTTAAAAAAATAGGGCATACCGTGATAGAACCAAAGCCAGCGCTTACTCCCGTCGTTGTTAAAGAAAAAATAGTAAAAAAGCTGGAGGGCTTGAGTTTGAAAAACGTGGAGGTGAGTTTGTGGGAAAAACGTAAACTTGATTCCTGCTTTGGTGAAGCTCTTTTTACTGGCAACGGCTTGAGCGGCCCCATAGTGTTGAATCTGAGCAAAAAAGTGAGTGAGAATGAGGCGAAAGATTTAAAAATAAGAATAGATTTTAAACCAGCGCTTGATTACCCGACTTTAGACAAAAGGGTTCAAAGAGATTTCGCCGAGCAAAATAATAAGCAGTTTAAAAATAGTTTAAATAAGCTGCTGCCTAAAAAACTCATTCCTGTTATTATCGAATTGTCTGGGATTGATGGGGATAAGCAAGTGAATGTAGTGACAGGAGATGAAAGAAAAAGGGTCGTGAAATTATTAAAAGAATTCGAGCTTAGTGTTGAGGGACTAGTTGGTTTTGCCAAAGCAATCATAACTTCAGGCGGGGTGGATTTGAAAGAAGTTGATCCCCGAACAATGAAGTCAAAAATAATAGATAATTTATATTTTGCTGGCGAAATTCTGGATATTGACGGTCCGACCGGCGGCTATAATTTACAAGTTGCCTGGAGTACGGGATATTTGGCTGGTGCGGGCGAAAGGCGCTAATATTTTCTCAACATTTCTATGAAACACAAAATCATTTTATCAATCTTGATGTTTGTTGCCTTGGCCATTTTAGACGCTACGCTGGTCTGGCTGGGATTTTATGATCGGGGCATCCCAGTAGATCTCGGCGAACATTTTTTAGGGGGAATAGTTTTAGGAATTATTGGGATGTGGTGGCTAAGGTCGTATAAATTGTCGAGTACTCCAAAATTTTTATCTCTATTTATTGTCACCAGTTTTGCTGTGCTGGGCAGCTTCATTTGGGAGTTGATGGAGTATGGTTTGCCTTACCTTACCCCGAATTTCGCTGACTATTTTTATTTGTATTCGGCGACGGTAAGTGATTTACTTAGTGATATGGCTTGTGGCTTGGCCGGGGGATTGGTAGTAGCGGTTTATAATTTATTTAGAAAATAGTTAGTAATGAGCACGAAAAATCTAAAAAAAACGCTCCAGGATCTTCTCAGTCACGCTGATATTAAAATAAATGGCGACCGTCCCTGGGATATCCAGGTAAAGAACGACAGTTTCTATAAAAAGGTATTAGGTCAGGGCTCACTGGGTCTGGGCGAATCGTATATGGATGGCTGGTGGGAGGCAGAGGCGCTTGATGTTTTAACGGACAAGCTTCTGCGAGCGGGGATAGATAAAAAGGTTATTAGTTTTAAGGCACTGACTAACGTCGTGAAGGCTCGAATTACTAACCGGCAAACCAAAACGAGATCAAAGAAAGTAGCCGAGGAGCATTATGATTTGGGAAACAAATTTTATAGTGAAATGTTGGACAGTCGGATGCAGTATACTTGTGCGTATTGGCCGCAAGCGGAAAGCTTAGAAGAAGCCCAAGAACATAAGCTGGATCTGATATGTAAAAAACTGAAGCTGAAGGCTGAGGATCGAGTGTTGGAGCTAGGTTGTGGTTGGGGTGGCTTTGCCAAATATGCGGCGGAAAAGTATGGATGTCGAGTCACTGGCTATAATATTTCGCAGGAACAAGTGAAGTATGCTCAGGACAATTGCCAGGGGCTACCGGTGGAAATTGTTGAGAGTGATTATCGTGAAGCAAAAGGCACTTATGACAAAGTAGTAGCAATCGGCTTGTGCGAACATATTGGCTACAAAAACTACCGTGGGTTTATGGAAATTGCCCATAAATCCCTTAAGGATAACGGTTTATTCTTGATCCATACTATTGGCGGTCTTGAATCGGCCACAGCTACTGATCCCTGGATAGAAAAATATATTTTTCCTAACTCGATGTTACCTTCACCAGCTCAGTTAGCCGAGGCAATGGAAGGCCTTTTTGTCTTGGAGGATTGGCACAGCTTTGGATCGGACTATGATAAAACGCTTATGGCCTGGTTTGCTAATTTTGATCAGAATTGGCCTCAGATGCGTGAGCAGTACGGCGATCGTTTTTATTTAATGTGGAAATTTTATCTTCTCGTCTGCGCTGGTTCTTTTCGGGCGCGTAAAAACCAACTGTGGCAAGTCGTGTTGTCTAAAGAAGGTATGTCGGGCGGATATCAGTCAGTGAGATAATGTTATGGAATCTTTGGTAGCCTACCAACAGAAAAAAGCGGAACTGGTTAAAGACTTGCGATCAGCTAGTGATCAGGCAATCGGTTTGAACAAATCTACTTCTAATCTTTTTCGACAACGCCAACAATCGGGGGCACACAAGATAGACGTCAAACATTTTAACAACGTCATCAGTGTTGATAAGGAAAATATGATTGCCGAAGTGGAAGGGATGACGACTTATGAGGCTCTGGTAGACGAGACTCTCCGGCAGGGGTTATTGCCGACTGTTGTGCCAGAGCTGAAATCGATTACTATCGGGGGAGCAGTTTCGGGAGTGGGAATTGAATCCTCATCTTTTAAGTATGGCCTAGTTCACGAAACAATTTTGGAGATTGAAGTTTTGCTGGGGGATGGCCGCGTGGTTGCCTGCACGCCAGACAATGAATTCCGCGATTTATTTTACGGATTTCCTAATTCATATGGCACTCTGGGTTATATTCTGAAGCTAAAAGTGAAATTACGGCCAACGCAGAAATATGTAAAGCTTGAACATCGACGATATAACCAGGCGGAAAAATATTTTAAGGATTTGGGGCAATTTTGTGCCGCCGCTCGGACAAGGGATGGCGGCTATGATTTTATTGACGGGACTATTTTTGACTCCAAGGAAAGCTATATCACACTAGGCACTTTTGTCGCTGAAGCGCCATTTGTTAGCGATTATACTTACCGTCGGATATATTTCCGGTCTTTACAAGAAAAGAAAATAGATTACCTGACGACTCTCCACTACATTTGGCGCTGGGATTCTGATTGGTTTTGGTGCTCCAAGCATTTTTATATGCAAAATCCGGTAATGCGGTTATTGTTCGGTAAATTTGCCCTGCGTTCAACAGTTTATTGGAAAATCAGCGCTTGGAGTGGTAAGCTCAAAATATTAGGTCTCATTCAGAAGGCGCTTGGCCAGCGGACTGAATCAGTGATCCAGGACGTCCAAATTCCACTGGAGAATTGCGCCGCTTTTATGGACTTTTTCCACCAAGAGATAGGGATCAAACCAGTTTGGGTTTGTCCGGTGACAGCTTATGATAAAAAGATCAGTTACGATCTCTACCCGATGGATTCCACCAAACTGTATATGAATTTTGGCTTTTGGGATACGGTCAGAAGTGATCGAAAGGAGGGATATTATAATAAAATGATCGAGCGGAAGGTAGAAGAGCTGGCGGGCAAGAAATCGCTCTATTCAACCTCGTATTATTCGCCAGAGAAATTCTGGGAGTTATATAATAAGAAGGCGTACGATGTTCTCAAGGCCAAATATGATTCAGTCGGTAGATTTCGGGATCTATATACTAAGTGTGTGAAGAGAAAATAATTATAATTTAAAAAAATGGGATTCATGAAATGCTAAATGCTTTGTTATTAACAATAGCTGCCGGACTGTCGACCCTAGTAGGTGGGTTGGCAATTTTGTTTATTAGAAAAACCCGCGCTGGCTATTTGCACGTTGCCATGGGATTCTCGGCTGGGGTGCTGATTTTTATTTCCTTCGCCGAATTACTTAGAACTAGTATCGATTATTTGGGATATTTACCGGCGATCGTTGCCTTCTTCGCCGGCATGCTCGCTTTTTACCTAATTGATGTTTTTATTCCCCATAGTTATGAGGAGGAAAATCGGGGCGGTTTTAGACGTGGTCGGAAGTGCAATCTTAAGAGAACAGGGTTACTTATCGCTATTGGCATTGCTATTCACAATTTTCCCGAAGGAATCGCGGTATTTTTCTCGTCGTTTATAGATATCAAGGTGGGTATGACTATTGCTTTGGCAATTGCTTTGCATAATATTCCCGAAGGGATAGCGGTAGCCATGCCGATCTATTACGCCACTGGCAGTCGGGTAAAGGCTCTCTGGTATAGTTTTTTGGCTGGGGTAGCTGAGCCAGTAGGGGCGTTGGTGGCTTTTCTCTTCTTGCAGCCGTATATAAATGAAATGACTCTCAATGTAATATTAGCGGCTGTAGCTGGTATTATGGTATTCATCAGCTTCGACGAATTATTACCTCGGGCTTACAAGCGACGCAATGTTCACCCTATTATTTTAGGAATATTCTTTGGCATGGTGGTAGCAGCCTTGAGTTTGCAGTTGTTGGCTTGAGGTTTGTTAATTACCAATAAAAAAACCACATCCGGGGATGCAGTTGGTGGACGAAAAAGAACTAGAAATCAGGCCCCGTATCTGGTACCCCGAGAATATCTCTCCTAAGTGGCTCAACATCTTCCAAAAATTCGTCCAGCGAGATGCCGATTCTGTCCATCCGGGATCGGTTGGGAGTATAGGCCGATTTTTCTGTAGTGTCCTCGCGGTATGCGTAGACTATGCTTCTCAGTAGTACTGCTTGGTACCACAATTCTTGATCCTGCCAGCGGTGAAAGTAATCACCGGCTTTGATGGCGTAGTCCTCCGCTAAAGACAGAAGACCAGCTTTCCCTGGCTCAAGGGATTCAAGAATCGTCTCTCGTGCCGATTGCAACAGGCAGTTTCCCAGCTCTCTCCGGAAAGTTTCTCGGTCTCTTGGTTTTCCCAGGATGATGTACATTGCAGGACTATCGTCGGCTGGACGTATAAAATCCATTTTCAAATGGGGTGGCACGGGCAGGTTGGCCGTTGCAAACATCTGGCCGTCTATGTAAAGTATCTGCTTACACTGTCCCTCAGTGGCTAGAATCCGGTGGCCAAAAACTATGATCCCCTTGCCGGCGAAGTTTATTCTCGGCGATTGCTCATCAACCCACCGTGAATATACTCTATCCGATGTCCCGCAGGTCGGCTGACCATCTTTCTCGTTGATGCGGAAACCGAGCAGGATCTTCTCTGGGCGGACTTTGGGCTTGCCGAATAACAATTTGGGAACGATAAACCACAAAACAATAAGGCTTATCAACGATGCGACTACGATCAAAATCGCTGGATCCATGATTTCCCCTTTTCAATGCTGGTATCGGTTCAAATGTGATTCTCCCTAATTTTTTAAGGGACAAAAGTTCAGGTGTTGACAGTGTATATTATTGGATTATTAGGGTTGTGTAAAGGGGAATAAGCAGATAAAAAAAAGAGGCGGTTGGGCCTCTTTGAGAAAGGTGCGGAGTGGAATGGAAGGTTCTACTTGGTGCGTCGGATCAGGAGCTTGAGGAGCTTCTTGTACTCCGCCTCGGAACAGCGGGGTGAGGCCTCGACGCATACCCTCTTTTCTTTCACGTCTTCGTCGTCGCTGGGAGCAACGCCCGCGTTGGCATCGTGGCAGCTTCTCTTCATGACTTTGCCTCGCCAGCACACGCCGGTCAGGTCAGGGTCGTAGAAGGGAGGAAGCTTTTTACCTTTCGCTTCTGGCTGTATCTCCAGCTCGACAGCACCGCCTTTCTGGTTTTTGAAGGAGATGCGATATTCCTTTCCCTTCACCTTATCCGTAGTGAACGTATAAGGACCACCGGGAGGAGCCGTTATATACAGCGCGTTGCTGCCCTTACACTGTTTTAGCGGCCAGGTTTTGGAGCGACATTCCACCTGCAATGCCAGCTTTCTGACCAGCTTGGCGATTGATGGTCTGAGTGATGTCCCTCGGCTTCTGATGGGCAAGTCGGGCTGGCACACCTTGAGCCGGACGTTCTGGATCGGACAGTAGGTGTACTTTTCCTGTCCTCCTAGAGAGAACTTCCTGGCTCCGCCGTTACACTTCTGGTCATTGGCAAGGTAGACATAAGAATAAGACGTCTTTCCTTGGTAAGCGTAGCAGGGCGGGAGGGCCTTTTTCCGCTGGGTATTGGTGCGCTTGCAGTAGTAGTACGTGTGGGTACTCTTTTTAACCTGCCCACCAACCGCGAAGACAGTGGTAACTTTGTGAGTTAACCTTCTGTCCTTCAGGCACAACTGTCCCTTCTTCAGCCGGTAGTATGTCTTGCCATCCACCTTGATGGTGGGGGACTGGGCGTAGCCGGTGCTGGCGGCAAAAAGCGACAGAAACAGGGTGGCGACGATCATCGAACGGGTCATGGTTTCCTCCAGGTGATTGGTTTCTTGGCTAGTTTGTAAAAGATCCTACGGTTGTTTTTCCAATTCCGGGTTTTATATCTAAAATAAAGCCCAAAGTCGAAAAACAAGGCAATAAAACAACCTTAATTTATACATCAAAATATTAATTATGTCAATGAATTTTACGATCATCTAACATTTCAGCTTAAAATAAAGGACAAATCATCATATTGAGTAATTCTACCAGGTAGACTATAATAAAGTTAATAGTAATTGAAAGATTAGACTAGTTTTAGTGGAAGAATTAATTAAAGCGTTACAAAACGACATTCCAGCCGATAAAAAAGTAGTCCTGCTACCACATTTTTGTGTTGACCATTTTGTGCAATATGCTGGTAGCCCACAAGGTTTTTTGCAAGAAGTAGTCCAGGTATTCCAGCGCGGCGGCGGCAATATTGTCACTAAAAATCGCTTGGCGGCTGGTGGTAAAGCCGTTAATTGTGCTAAGTCATTATCCGCTCTGGGCGTGCCAGTGAGCATTATTACCAAAACTAATTCTGTTGGCTTCAAATTGCTGCAAGAGATGTTGCCGGCAGAGAACATTGATCTTTCCCATGTTAAGCAGGATGGCGAATTGGGCTCGACGGCTGTTATTGAATTAGAGGGCGCCAATATAATGATTAGTGACCCAGGCTCGACGACGGAATTTGGATCGAATCGGCTAACGGATTCGGACTGGGAGTCAATTAAAACAGCTGACGCGGTTGTCATCTCTGATTGGGGATTAAACAATCAAGGCACAGAGTTAGCTCAAGAAGTTTTTCGAGCGGTCAAAGAAGGCCAAGGCAAAACGTTTTTTGATCCGGGCGATCCAATAGTGAAAGGACAGAAAATGGCCACCGAAATAACAAAACTACTGAAAGAAGTTTTAGGAAAGAGCTTGGTTGATAGTTTAAGCGTGAATGAGTCGGAAGTAAAACAATATGGTGGGCGAGATAATCTACAGAAACT
>JABMPQ010000021.1 GCA_013202585.1 Parcubacteria group bacterium
CGCTTACTCTGGCTGGTATTGCCGGCTTTATTTTATCAATTGGTATGGCTGTTGATGCTAATGTGCTGATCTTCGAACGGGTAAAGGAAGAATTGCGGTTAGGCAAAACAGTCAAGTCCGCCATCGATTCCGGTGTTAAGCACGCTTGGGTGTCAATTCGGGACTCAAACGTTTCAACTATTATTACCTGTGTCATTTTAGCTTGGTTTGGGGTGGGTATCATTAAAGGATTTGCTATTACTCTGGGTCTGGGTGTCTTAGTCAGTATGTTCTCCGCCATTGTGGTGACCCGTACGCTACTATATCTTGTATTAAGTAAGAAAATAGATAAGAAGATGTGGTTGTTGGGAATTAAAAAAGAAACTTAATATGTTAGCTATTATCAAAAAACGGAAGATTTGGTTTGGGTTCTCGGGCGTTTTAATTGTGGCTTCGCTGACTGCTTTGATTGTTTTTGGCTTGAATCTAGGAATAGATTTTAAGGGTGGGTCACTAACCGAATTAGAATTTGCTGATAGCCGACCGGAGAAGGCTGAATTAGAGCAGGTGGTAGCTGATTTTGGCCTTCAAGACGTTACCATTCAGACCAGCGAGGATAAAGGTTATATTGTACGAACTGAAACTATTGATGAGGTAAAACATCAGTCTTTGTTGCAAAATCTGCAAGAAAAATATAGCGGCGTAGAAGAAAAGCGCTACGAGTCAATTGGTCCGACAATCGGCAATGAGCTAAAGAGTAAAGCTATTTACGCTTTAGTGATGGTAATTATCGCTATCGTCTTGTATATCGCTTACGCTTTTCGTAAAGTTTCTGTGTCGATTTCCTCTTGGAAATTTGGGCTCTGCGCGATTGCCGCCTTGTTCCATGATGTAATTATTGTTTTGGGGATATTTGCTCTGCTGGGAAAATTCGCTGGCGTACAGATCGATAGTTTGTTCGTCGTAGCCTTGTTAACAGTACTCGGTTACTCAGTCAATGACACGATCGTCGTTTTCGACCGAGTGCGTTATAATATTATAAAATCTACTAGTAAGTCATTAGAAGACACGGTCGAACAGGGAGTAAATCAGACGTTGGTGCGTTCCCTCAATACTTCCGTTACTACTCTATTGGTTTTATCAGCTTTATATCTATTCGGTGGTGCCACAATTAGCTGGTTTATTCTAGCTTTGATGACTGGAGTTGTCGCTGGAACTTATTCGTCGATATTTGTCGCTAGTCCATTGCTGGTAGCGTGGAGTAAGAGGTAATTAAAGGATATGGAAAACAAAACTAAAAAGGTTCCCAACTTTAAGACCAAACTTCGCACTCATACATGTGGCATACTAACGACTGAAAATAAAGGCGAAACAGTAACTTTGACCGGTTGGGTTAACAGTCGCCGTGATCACGGTGGCGTTATTTTTATTGATTTGCGGGATCATTATGGAATAACACAGATAAAAGTGAACCCTGATGATGAAGGTACAACCGAGATAGGGACTGATTTCCCATATTTAACAGCTGAGGGAGTCCGCTCTGAGTATGTTCTACAGGTGACGGGAAGTGTGGAAGTGCGACCGGCAGATATGGTCAATGAAAAACTTATTACTAAAGAGACAGAAACTGGCAAAATAGAAGTCGAAGCGAAAACTATTAAAATCCTCAACGAATCGCTCACCCCACCCTTTGAAATCGACAAAGAACAAAAGGTAGAAGAGGATATTCGCCTCAAATACCGTTATTTGGACTTACGCCGAGCCAAATTACAAGAATATGTCAAATTACGGCACGAAGTTATCAAATATATCCGTAATTACCTAGATAAACAGGGTTTCATTGATGTCCAGACGCCAATTATGGCTAATTCTTCCCCTGAAGGCGCACGTGACTTCATTGTACCTAGTCGTCTGCATCCCGGTAAGTTTTATGCCCTTCCTCAGGCTCCGCAGCAATTTAAGCAGCTTTTGATGATAGCGGGAATTGATAAATACTATCAGATAGCCCCATGTTTTCGCGATGAAGATCCCCGAGCGGATCGGGCTCCCTGTGAGTTCTACCAACTAGATCTAGAAATGGCCTTTGTCGGACAAGAGGATGTCTTTCAGAGCCAGGAGCCACTCTGGATTGAGTTAACTGAGAAGGTTGTAGGCAAAAAGGTACTAAAAAAACCGCTCCCGCGTATTCCGTATCGCGAAGCAATGCTAAAATATGGCAGTGACAAGCCTGACCTGCGCTTTGATTTGGAAATTCAAGACGTTTCGGATGTTTTTACTGATAGCAAATTCCAAGTATTCAAATCCGTCCTAGACAATAAAGGAGTTGTGCGTTGCCTGAAAGCCGAAGGGGCTGGCAAAAAGTTTTCTCGCAAGCATATTGATGAGCTTACGCAAATTGCTCAAGATAATGGCGCTAAAGGACTCGCTTACATCATTTATGAAGGCGGTGAACTCAAATCGCCGATCTTGAAATTTTTCTCCGAGGAAGAAATCGCTAAATTAGCCGAAAAAATTGACGCCAAAGACGGCGATATCGTATTCTTTGGAGCAGATGAGGAAAAAGTAGTCTGTCAGGCACTAGGAGCTGTCCGCTCCGAGCTTGGTAAACGCTTAGAGCTGACTGATCCTAATGTTGTCGCTTGGGCTTGGATCACCAATTTCCCGATGTATCAGTATGATGACAAAGCAGGCAAGATCGATTTTATGCATAATCCTTTCTCGATGCCGCAAGTTGGAAAAGGCCATCAGGACGTTCTAGAGACGCTAGCCAAAGATGATCCTCTCGATATCTTAGCTTACCAATACGATATCGTCGGTAATGGCTATGAACTGTGCTCAGGAGCTGTTCGCAACCACCGACCTGATATTATGTACAAAGCCTTTGAGATCGCTGGTTATAGCCAAGAAGAGGTAGACAAGAATTTTGGTCATATGATTAAAGCCTTTAAGTATGGTGCTCCGCCGCATGGCGGTTATGCTCCGGGAATTGATCGTATTCTCATGGTATTAACTGGCAACGAAAACATCCGCGAGATAATCGCTTTCCCTAAAAATGGCTCAGCTTATGATCCAATGTTGGATACGCCAGCCGAGGTGAGTGAGAAGCAGTTGAAAGAGGTGCATGTTAAGCTAGACCGAAAAAAGTGAAAAAATGGATAAAAGCAATGAAAGTATTTTGTGCAGTTATAGTTTACATGGCATTTTTTATCTTACTTTTTGTAGCATTTAACGTTTTGTGGTCACTACTTATATCTGATGTTTTCTATTATTGTAGCGATGATCTTGGTGGCCTTATGCTTCCTCCGTTTGTCCATGATTGTTGTGGTGACTACTGGATAAGAACAAAAGGTGAAACTTACGCGATGTACTATATTTTCCTAACTACACTGTTCACTTTGCCAATCATTCCGGCATATCTGATTGTAAAAAAAAGATAATTAAAATAAAACTCGATGCCACCCCTAAAAAAACTCCTCAATAAACTCGACGAGAGTAAAATAAAATATAAGGTAGTAGAGCATCGTAAGGTCTATACTACTTTTGACGCGGCTCAGACACAGAAGATAAAGCCTCAGCAGGTAGCTAAGACACTACTAGTAAAAGGGGATAGCAACTTCTACTTCGCCATTATACCTGGCAACCGCAATTTGGACGCCCAGAAGCTTAAAGCGGTAGTGAACAAATATCTTGTTCAGCAGGAGGGGGAAAAGGTGAAAAAGCTTAGCATCGCCAACGAGACTCAGATCAAGCGTAATTTTACGAAAAAGATGGGAGCTTTGCCGCCATTCGGTAGCTTATACAAATGCCAGACTTTTGCCGATAAATTATTGCTGAAAAACTCCAAGATAAACCTCAATGCTGGTAGTTTTACTGAATCACTCGAGATAACCCCAGCCCAGTATAAGAAATTTGAGAATCCTATTGAAGGAAGTTTTAGTAAAGCGAGAAAAAAATGAAAAAAGTTCTCATAATTGGTTCCAAGGGTATGCTCGGCATGGAACTGGTGGAAATTTTCTCGATTGATGATTATGAAATACATAGAGCAGACTTGCCGGAGATAGATATTACCGATTCAGAGTCCATTCAGAGCAAATTCAGCGAAATTAAGCCCGATATTGTAATAAATGCAGCCGCTTTTACTGACGTTGATGGCTGTGAGAAGCAAATAGAACTGTGTCACAAGGTAAACGGAGAAGCTTTAGAATATTTAGCCAAAGAATGTAACAAAATAGGTGCTACTTTAACTCATTACAGTACTGATTATGTCTTCGACGGGGGAAAAGAAGAGGGTTACACCGAAGACGACCAGACCAATCCGCAAAGCCAATACGGTAAATCAAAAGAGCTAGGCGAAAAGAATCTACAAAAATACGGCGAAAAATATTACATAATCCGTCTCTCTTGGCTTTTTGGCCAGCATGGTAACAATTTTGTCGAAACTATGTTGAAATTAGGTCAAGAAAAGGATAAGCTAGAAGTTGTTAACGATCAATTCGGTAAACCGACGTATGCTAAAGATCTGGCAGAACGAACAAAAGAGTTACTAGAAAGCGGCCAGGTACACGGTATTTATCATATTACTAACGAAGGAGTAACTTCCTGGTATGATTTCACCCGCGAGATATTTAAGCTAGCTGGGGTAAAAATATCAGTCGAGCCAGTTACAACTGACAAATTCCCTCGACCAGCTAAGAGACCACATTATTCCGGATTGATTAATACGAAGTTGCCTAAGTCGCGTCCGTGGCAAGAGGCTTTGCGAGATTATTTAGACAGTAAATAATAAAACCTATGAAAGGCATAATACTCGCCGGCGGCAACGCTACTCGGCTGTATCCCTTAACTGCTACCACCTCTAAACAACTACTCCCTGTCTACGATCGACAGATGATTTTTTATCCTCTTAATACTCTAATAAAAGCCGGCATTAAAGAAATATTAGTTGTTGTTGCTCCTGATCATAGCGGTCAATTCCTTAATCTGCTCGGTTCGCTTTTTAAAAACTACGGTATTCGGATTGTCTTTGAAGTCCAAAAGGTACCCGCTGGTTTACCGCAAGCTTTTGTTTTAGGCGAAAAATTCATTGATGATGACAGTGCGACGTTGATTTTAGGAGACAACATATTTGAGGATGACTTTTCCCAAGATATTAAAGAATTTAAATCGGGTGGCAAAGTTTTTGCTACAAAAGCGTCTGATCCAGAGCGGTCGGGAGTCGTAAAGTTTGATGATAAGGGTAAAGCTATCCAGATAGTGGAAAAGCCAAAAAAATGGATAAGTGATTTTGTGATAACTGGTCTTTATGTGTATGACAATCGGGTTATCCAAGCAGCTAAAGACCTCAAGCCTTCAGAGCGAGGAGAGTATGAGATTGTAGACCTGCATAATTTTTATTTAGAGAAGAATGAGCTTGATGTAAAAGTATTTGACGGTGAATGGTTAGATGCGGGAACATTTGATTCACTGCTCGAGGCTGGACAGGTTGTTAAGGATAAAAAGCTGTATGAAAACTTTGATCCTATAGTCCAAGAGGCAATCGCCGAATTCAATGAACAACTGAAGAAAATTTCTAAGAAAATGTTAACCAAATGAAAGTAATAGTTACTGGCGGAGCTGGTTTCATCGGCTCCCACATCGTCGACAATCTTATCGCCAAAGACTATCAAGTAGTAGTGATAGATAATTTAGTGACGGGTAAAAAAGAGAATCTTAACCCGGCGGCTAAATTTTACCAGGAGGATATCAGAAAAAAAGAAGCAGTTGCTAAAATATTTGCGGCCGAGAAACCAGATCTCGTTTGCCACCAAGCGGCTCATGCCAGCGTAATAAAATCAACGGAAGATCCTCAATATGATGCCGAAGTGAATATTCTGGGTTCGCTTAATGTTCTGCAAGCTTGTCTGCAAACGAAAATAAAGAAAGTAGTTTTTGCTTCTACTGGCGGCGCCCTATATGGCGATACAGATGAACGACCGACTCCAGAAACGCACACTACCAAGCCTATTAGTCCCTATGGTGTAGCCAAGCTAAGTATCGAGCAATATTTACACTATTTTCACCAGATCCATAAATTACCCTACGTAGTGCTTCGTTACGCCAATGTGTATGGTCCCCGACAGGATCCTCATGGTGAAGCAGGTGTGGTAGCTATATTTTCCCAGAAAATGATCGCCGATGAACAACCCGTTATAAATGGCGACGGCAAGCAGACCAGGGATTATGTTTACGTTAAAGATGTCGTAGAGGCCAACGCGAAAGCCTTAGAAAGTGATCTAGATAATACGACTTTCAATATTGGCACTGGCCAGGAGACCTCAGTAAATGAACTCTTTGTTGAGTTAGCTAAAGCTGCTGGCAAGCAAGTAGAAGAGAAACATGGACCAGCTAAGCCAGGTGAGCAAAAAACCAGCGCCTTAGACTGCCAGAAAATCAAGCAGCAACTAAACTGGCAACCGACTGTGGATTTAGCCGAAGGTCTACGAGAAACGATTAATTGGTTTCAGGAGAATAAATAAAATGAAAATACTAATTACTGGTGTCTCGGGATTTGTGGGGGGCTATTTGACAGAAGAACTATCAAGCTCCAGTGAAAAAATCGAAATTTACGGTACTTATCTCAGTGAGGGAGAGCTGGCTAATTTGGGAGAACAACGATCTGCCGTGAAATTATTTAAATGCAATATCTGTGAACCAGAAGAGGTAGAGAAAGTTATTAAAGAAATCCAACCAGAGCAAATTTATCACTTAGCAGGTATTGCTTCGCCGGCCGATAAAGATAAAGAAAAAGTTCTGACTGTAAATATAGATGGCACTGTAAATGTTCTCCGGGCTTGTCAGGAATTGGCTAAACCGGTAAGAATCTTATTAGCCAGTACCGGTTACGTTTATGGCTCCGCGGATGACCAGCAACCCTTTACTGAAGAAAGTAAATTAGACGCTATTGGCATATACGCTGAGAGTAAGCTGGAAATGGAAAAACAAGCGCTGGATTTTCTGGCAGATGATCTAGAAATTGTTATTTCGCGTGCATTTAATCATATTGGGCCGAAACAAACACCTGATTTCGTTGCGTCGGCTTTCGCTAAACAAATAGCGGAAATAGAAGCGGGGATCAACTCGCCAGTAATATATGTTGGTAATTTAGAGGCAACTAGAGATTTTCTCGACGTAATAGATGTCGTCAAAGCTTACCGACTAATGATGGAAAAAGCTAATTCGGGAGAAATATATAACGTTGCTTCTGGGCAGGCGATCAAAATAGCAGAAATTTTAGACAAATTATTGACTTTATCAACTAAGAAGATTAGCATAGAACAAGACAAGGATCGCTTACGGCCATCGGATTTAGCTTATTCGGTCGGAAACTATGGCAGAATCCAGAAAGAATTGGGCTGGCAGCCAACAATTCCATTCAACCAAACCTTGCAAAATGTTCTTGATTACTGGCGACAAGAAATTGGCAACCGACCGGAGAATTAATTTACTAAACACTTCAGCTATTTTTTTATTTTAAAGTTCAAATAAATGGCGTCTAAGAAGAAGAAAAGAGCGTTAATTACTGGAATTAATGGGCAAGATGGATCATACCTAGCTGAGTTTTTATTGGGGGAAAATTATGAAGTTTTTGGTATTATGAGGAGATTGAGTGTGCCTAATGTAGAAAATATTAGTCACTTAGTTGATCGAGTGAAAATATATGACGGTGATTTACTCGACGAAAGCTCAATTGTACGAGCAATTCAAGATTGCCGACCAGATGAGCTCTATAACCTAGCGGCTCAGTCCTTTGTTAAGTCTAGTTGGCACCAGCCAATTTTTACCGGCGAAGCAACCGCCATGGGAGTAATACGTGTTTTAGAAGCGATTAGAAATACCAAACCTGATATTAAATTTTATCAGGCTTCTTCTAGTGAGATGTATGGGGAAGTAGAAGAAACTCCCCAGACCGAAACCACTCGTTTTCATCCCCGCAGCCCCTATGGAGTAGCGAAAGTATTTGGCCACTGGACAACTGTCAATTATCGGGAAAGTTTTGATATTTTCGCTTGTAGCGGAATATTGTTTAATCACGAATCACCCCGTCGCGGTTTAGAATTTATTACCAGAAAAATAACTTACGGGGTGGCTTGTATTGCGGAAGGGATTAAAACTTCGCCCGCGGTCAACGAAGAAAAAGAGTCACTGGTGAAAAATGGCAAGATAAAGCTAGGGAACTTAGATGCTAGACGTGATTGGGGCTATGCCAAAGATTATGTCGAAGCGATGTGGTTAATGCTCCAACAAAAAAAGCCCGACGACTATGTAATTGCTACCGGAGAAAATCACTCCATCAAAGAATTTGTCCAAGAAGCCTTTAAATGTGTGGGGGTTACTAATTGGCAGAAATATGTTCAGATTGATAAGAGATTTTTCCGGCCGGCCGAAGTGGAAGTCTTACAAGGAAGCTGCGCCAAAGCAAAGAGAGTATTAGGCTGGAAACCAAAAACTAAGTTTAAAGAACTAGTGGAAATTATGGTCAAAGCCGATATTGATAAATTAAGAAATAAATAAAAATGACTAAAAAAGAAAATCGCTACGTTTTTACTTCTGAGTCAGTCACCGAGGGACATCCGGATAAAATGGCTGATCAAATATCTGACGCTGTTTTAGATGCTATTTATGAGCAAGATCCACAAGGACGAGTAGCTTGCGAGACTTTATTAACCACTGGTTTAATAGTGGTGGCCGGGGAGATTACTACTTCTTGTTACGTTGATATTCAGAAAATTGCCCGCGAGACCGTCAAAGAAATTGGCTATGATGATCCCGCTTACGGCTTTGACTATGAAGGTTGTGGGGTAATGGTTAGCATTGACGAGCAAAGTCCGGATATTTCCCAAGGGGTATCACAAAAAGATGCTAAAAAACAAGGGGCTGGGGATCAAGGGTTAATGTTCGGCTATGCTACTAATGAAACCCCCGAATATATGCCTTTGCCCGCAATTTTATCACATAAACTAGCTAAACGTTTGGCCGAGGTACGTAAAAAGAAAATATTACCCTACTTGCGTCCCGATGGTAAGTCGGCCGTGGCGGTAGAATACGTTAACGGAAAACCAAAAAGTATCAAGTCAGTGGTGATCGCTACTCAGCATGCCCCCAATATTCCCTTAGCCAAAATTAGAAAAGATGTTAGAGAAAAAGTAATCAAGCCTGTCTGCCAGAAATGGCTGACTGGTCAGACTAAATACTTTATTAACGGCACTGGTAAGTTCATTAAGGGTGGTCCACCCGCTGATACTGGCTTAACTGGTCGCAAAATAATTGTTGATACTTATGGTGGGCATGGTAGTCATGGTGGTGGTTGTTTTTCTGGTAAAGACCCATCAAAAGTAGATCGCTCCGGTTCCTACGCCGCTCGTTACGTAGCTAAAAATGTCGTGGCGGCAGGATTAGCTGATAAATGCGAAGTGCAAATTGCTTATGTAATCGGCATTGCCGAACCAATTTCGGTATTAGTTAATACCTATGGCACAGCTAAAATACCGGAAGAAAAAATCGCTCGCTTAATAGAAAAACACTTCGAACTGACTCCTTACGGCATTATCAAAATGCTTGACTTGCGTCGACCGATCTATAAAAAGACGGCTGCCTACGGACATTTTGGGCGCAGCGAGCCAGAATTTACTTGGGAAAAGACAGATAAAGCCGCTATTCTTAAAAAAGCTCTAAAATAATTATAAATATCCTATGAATATAGTAGTAGTTGGCACTGGTTATGTCGGCCTGGTGGCTGGCGCTTGCCTAGCTAAAATAGGTCATCAAGCTACTTGTGTAGACATTGATGAGGAAAAAATAAAAAATCTTAAAGAGGGTAAAATTCCTATTTATGAGCCTGGTCTTAGTGAGGTGGTAAAAAAAGAAGTGGCTAGTAAAAGATTATCTTTTTCCACTTCTCTTAAAGATGTTCTCGATCAAGCCGAGGTGGTTTTTGTTGCGGTCGGTACCCCCATGCGACGCGATGGTAAAGCTGATCTACAATATGTCGAAGCTGTAGCCAAGGAAATCGGACAAAATATCAAAGACTATAAGGTTATTGTTAATAAGAGTACCGTGCCGGTCGGGACAGGCAAAGAAGTGACTGATATTATTGCTAAATATTATAAGGGAAGTTTTGATGTGGTCTCTAATCCAGAATTTTTGCGCGAAGGCTCAGCCGTCGAAGATTTCATGAAACCAGATCGAATTGTAATTGGGGCTGGAAGTAATAAAGCTCGCGATGTCATGCTCGAAGTATATGAGCCTCTAGATTACAAAAAGATTACTGTCTCGATCGAAAGCGCGGAGATGATTAAATATGCTAGTAATGCTTTCTTGGCCACCAAGATCTCATTTATTAATGAGGTAGCGAACATTTGCGACATTGTGGATGCAGACGTCGAAGATGTAGCGCGCGGAATGGGATTAGATAATCGCATTGGGCCAAAATTCTTAAAAGCAGGAATCGGATACGGCGGGAGTTGTTTTCCCAAAGATGTCAACGCTCTCAACCAAATCGCTGGTACTTCTGGTTATGATTTCAAGTTGCTAAAAGCCGTTATCGAGGTTAATATTAAACAGCGTTTATTAGTCATCGATAAATTAGAAGAGCTACTCGATCAAATTAAGGATCAACCTATTTGTGTTTTAGGCTTGGCTTTTAAGGCTAACACGGACGATATTAGAGAATCAGCCGCCGTTGATATTATCCGCACGCTGACTGGCTTGGGAGCTAACATTAGCACCTACGACCCGGAGGCAGCTGAGCAAGCCAAGGAAATAATGAATGGGGGAGTAAAATTCTTTGATGACCCCTACGAAGCCACTAAAGATGCTAAGGCTTTGGTTGTGGCTACCGAGTGGCCAGAATTCAAAAAGTTGGATTACAAAAAAGTTGCCAGCTTAATGGCTAATCCCAAAATATTAATCGACGGCCGCAATATCCTGGAGCCAGAAGAAATGCGTAAATTAGGATTTAAATATGTGGGAGTGGGGAGAGGTAAATTATAAGCATGAACATCTTAGTCACTGGTGGCGCTGGCTTCGTCGGCAGTCACACAATCAGGAAAATACTTGAAAGAGGCGATAAAGTCATCTGTATTGATGATTTTAATGGTTTTAATAATCCGCTTTTAAAAGAAGATCGGATCCGTGATTTCCCGGCCGATAATTTTAAGCTTTACCGGGCCAACATTACGGACTTTAAAGTCCTAGAAAATATTTTCGAATATAATGATATTGATCTTATTATCCACTTAGCTGCCCGAGCGGGAGTACGCAATTCAATTGCTGACCCTCGTCTTTATTCCGAGGTTAATGTCGCTGGCACTATTCATTTACTCGAATTAGCCAAAAAACACGACATTAAGGACTTTGTTTTCGCTTCCTCGTCTTCAGTTTATGGTGGTAACAAAAAAGTGCCTTTTTCCGAAGAAGACGCCGTGGATTATCCGATTTCGCCTTACGCCACCACTAAACGTGCTGGTGAATTATCCTGCCACACCTACCATCATTTATTTGACATGAATATTGTTTGTTTGCGCTTTTTCACTGTCTATGGTCCTTGGGGACGAATGGACATGGCGCCCTACAAATTCACCGATCTGATTGCCAACGACCAACCGATCGAAATGTACGGTGATGGTACTTCTGAACGTGATTATACCTATATTGATGATATCGTCAGTGGTGTTTTGGCAGCTGCCGATCATGTTCAGCAGAATAAAAAAGTATTCGAAATTTGCAACCTCGGTAATTCTCAGACAATTCCCCTGAAAAAATTCATTGGCTTAATTAGCCAATATCTTGATAAAAAGCCAAAAATCATTAAGAAGCCGATGCAACCCGGCGATATGAAAATCACCTACGCTGACATCTCCAAGGCTAAAAAGCTCTTAGGCTATAATCCGCAAACTAGTATTGAGGAGGGGTTAAAGAATCTCGTGGAGTGGTATCAAAAGGAGGCTTTCGGAAAATACTAAAATATTAAATTCTTTTAATTTTATTTAAGCTATAAATTGTTTTTTGTGTTTTTCCCGTCTTTTATTCTGTGCTTTTGGCTGAGCTAAGCGGGGCAATCATTACAAGTTGGAACAAGTCAGAGTGACTTCTTAAGATAACTAAGGGGAGAATCAAACATTTTAGGTGAGGAAAATCTGAGGCAGAATTCACTCACATATTCTGGTAAGTATTCAGGTGTAACATGATGATACATTCTACGAATAAAGGTACGTAAATTGCCAAACATTCCTTC